>JBKGZI010000105.1:0-14610 GCA_046545675.1 Persicimonas sp. | reverse complement strand
GGCATCGGCCTGCAGGTGCGGGTGGGCTTCATGATGCTGACCATGCTCATCGCGGTGCCCACCGGCATCAAGATCTTCAGTTGGCTGGCCACGATGTGGGGCGGCAGTCTGCGCCTGGACACCCCGATGCTGTACGCGGTCGGCTTTTTGGCGATGTTCACCCTCGGCGGACTCTCGGGCGTCGTGCTCGCCTCTGTCCCGGTCGACATCGAGCTGCACGACACCTACTACGTGGTGGCTCATATCCACTACGTGCTCGTCGCCGGCTCGGTGATGACCATCTTCGCGGGATTGTACTATTGGTTCCCGAAGCTGACCGGCAAGATGTACAACGAACTTTTGGGCAAGGTCCACTTCTGGCTGACCGCCATCTTCATCAACGTGACGTTCTTCGGGATGCACTACCTGGGCGTCAAAGGCATGCCCCGGCGTTACTACGACTACGACCCGCAATTCGAGATGCTCAACGCCATCTCGTCGTACGGCGCCTATATCCTATTTGCCGCCCAATTTATCTGGGTCGGCAATATGCTGTGGAGCCTCAAAAACGGTGAAGACGTCGGCAAGAATCCCTGGAAGGACGGCCAGCACCTCGAGTGGCATACCACCTCGCCGCCGCAGCACCACAACTTCCCGGAGCCGCCGGTTTGGACGCCCATCGATCGCGCACACGGGCCGCACCGTGAGGCCGACGAGCTGACCGAGCCGGTGCTGGGCGATTGAATTTTTCGAATTGAATGAGCAACCAAGCGCACCCGCCCCGCAGGCGGGTGCCTGACGACGTAACAGGTTTTTGACCATGGCAACGCATCAAGCCACCGAAGCCGCGCCCGATACCGGCGCTGAATCGCTGGGTGTCACCAACGGCAAGATCGGCATGTGGACCTTCCTCGTCATGGACGCCATGACGTTTGCGGGGTTTTTGGCCGGCTACGCTCGCCTCAGGTGGACCCCTGGAAGCGGTTGGCCCAACCCGTACGAGGAATTCGGCGTGGTCGGCATCCAACTGACCGCCTTCAATACCTTCGTGCTCATCTGCTCGAGCGTCTCGATGGTCCACGTGCTCTCGGAGACCATCCAGGGCAATATGGAGCGCGCCAGAAAGTGGATGCTATTCACGATCCTGGGCGGCCTGCTCTTTTTGGGCATCCAGGGCTTCGAGTGGACCCACTTGATCATGGACGTCTGGCCGTATCTCATCGGCGGTGAGGCCGTCGACTACAACGTCAACTTCGCCGGGACGTTCCTGAGCCTGACCGGCTTCCACGGCGCACACGTGTCGGTCGGTGTGATGTATAATATCATCCTGTACTTGGCGATGAAGCGCGGCAAAATCACCCAGAAGAACTCCTCGATCATCGAGATCGCCGGGCTTTATTGGCACTTTGTCGACCTCATCTGGATTCTGGTCTTTACGTTTGTCTACCTCATCTGACGCGGAGCGGCTCGCGTCGTTGCCAGACACTTTGGAGCGACGCTGGGACCCGACGAGTTCTTGGTGGGTGGCTCTTGGTTCTTGAGTCAGCCACCACGTCGCAAGCAGCTCTGAGCAGTTACCAAGAACCAAGAACCAAGAACCAAGAACAGCCACAGATCGGCTGTCGATATTGGGCAGCACAACCTGTTGGCATTCTGACGATTTCGGGCATTACGACCATGCAGACACTCGAAGAAGTAGAAGATAAAGGCTGGTTTGGCATCTCCTGGCTCAAGTCCGACTATATGTGGGTTTGGGTGGCGCTGCTGGTGCTCACCATCGTCGAGGTGATCGTGCCCGAGCCCGAGCTGATTGGGCTGCCTGAATTTGGGGGCTTCCTCATCTTCGAGGCGCGCACCCTCCAGGTCGTCTCGCTTTTCGTGTTAGCCATCGTCAAGACCTTCCTGGTGGCCTGGTATTATATGCACCTGGTCTCCGAGCGGCCGGCCATCATCTTGGTGGCGTGTGCCCCGTTTGTCTTCTCGATCTTTCTGACCATCGGCCTCTTTCCATGGCCGCGCTGAATCACCGGCCAGCGGCCGCGCCGGCTCGTCCGTCGCGGCCCTTGGCATGAGGAACTCTCATGAGCAGCATCACGCACGCCTCCAAATCCAACACTTCGGTGGTCCAGAAGGTCTGGGACTACTACCAGTTGACCAAGCCGGGCATCCTGCGGCTTCTGGTCCTGACCGCCTTCTGCACGATGCTGGTGGCCCAGGGAGGTATGCCCGACTGGTGGCTGGTCTTGTGGACCGTGGTCGGCACCGCGCTCATCTGCGGCAGCGCCAACGTCATCAATATGGTGTGGGACCGCGACATCGACCCGATTATGGCGCGCACCAAGGACCGCCCGATTCCACAGGGCCGCATCAGCCCGCAAAACGCCATGGTCTTCTCGGGCCTGCTCGGTTTCGCCGCGGTTATGATCTTGACCTACCTGGTCGACCCGCTGGCCGCGCTGATGGGCATCATGGGCCACGCCTACTACGTGCTCATCTACACGATGTGGCTCAAGCGGCGCACCCCGCATAATATCGTCATCGGCGGCGGCGCAGGCGCCTTCCCGGCGCTCATCGGCTGGGCGGCGGTGACCGGCAGCCTCAGCGTGACCGCCTGGGTCATCTTCGCCATCGTCTTTTTATGGACTCCGCCGCATTTCTGGGCGCTCGCCCTCTATAAGGACATCGAGTACGGCAAGGCCGGGGTGCCCATGATGCCGGTGGTACGCGGCAAGGCAACCACCAAATTTCAGATGCTCGTCTACACACTTCTGCTGCTGGGAGCGACGCTGCTGCTGGCCGTGGTCGGGATGATGGGCATCGTGTACCTGGTCGCCTCGGTTGTGCTCGGCGCCGGCTTCGCGTACTGCTGCGTGCGCACCGCCTTCGACGACACCGACCGATGGGCGAAGCGGACCTTCGCGTACTCGATTCTGTACCTGGCGCTGCTTTTCGGAGCGATGTCCGTAGACAGCTTTGAGACCCGGCACTTCACCGAGCAGCGCTACCTCGCCTCCATCGAACAACAGGCCGAGCGGATGCGCGAGGAACAAGACGCCGAGACTGTGCGTTCTTGGCATAACGGTGAGGTGGCCGAGCCGGACAGCGCTCGGTAGCGTCGCAGGGGCACGAGAAGCTGCCCGCCACGACGGTGTTGCTCCCTGAAAAATCTTCTTATACGGCGAGCTTAGTCATGGCCGATCAACAAGCCTCACACTCTTCCCCGGAAGAGCCGTCCCAAGATCCGACCTCCGTCGAAGACCAGAATTCCAAATCCGCAAAGAAGCTCATCGGTTTTGTCGCCGTCATGTTCATGTTCGGCTGGGCCTCGATCCCGCTGTACCGGATCGTCTGCGACTATATCGATCCGGGCGGCTCCACCTATCGCGACGGCTCCACACAGGCCTACGACGACGTCGAGGTCGACGAGTCGCGCACCATCAAGGTGCGATTCGGCTCCGAGGTCAACCGCCAGTTGCCCTGGAAGTTCGGACCCTCCGAGCCCAGCGTGGAGGTCCACCCCGGCGAGAAGCGGCTGACTAAGTTTTACGCCGAGAACCTCGACCACTCCCGCGAGCTCACCGGCCAAGGGGTCTATGACGTCGTCCCGCCGGAGGCGGCGCAGTACTTCAAAAAGATCGAGTGCTTCTGCTTCAAGGAGCAGACGCTCGACCCCGCCGAGAAGGTCGATATGCCGCTGTACTTCTGGCTCGACCCCGACATCCCCGACCACATCACGCAGGTCACCATCGCCTATACCTTCTTCAACGCCGGTACGTCCAGAAATCGCGCTCAGCAAGGCGAGACTGCGCAGCGCTAACCGAGAATTGATATGAACGACACCCACTCGCAAGTGGATTCAAAGCCGAACGATGACGCCCAGGGCTTCTCGGAGCCGTCCGACGAGGTCAAGCGGCGCAATCGCGTCACCGGCTACGTATTTTTGGCGATCGTGCTGGGGCTCATCGCGCTGGCGATGATCACGCGCGCCTACGGAGGGTGACCAGCTTGAGCGACCGCCCCCGTTTTATCCTTCGCTTCTGGCCCACCGCCGCCACCGTGGTCGGTCTGGCTCTTCTGCTAAGCCTGGGCACCTGGCAATTTGGCCGTTATCTCGAAAAGCTCGACCTCGAGGAGCAGCGCGAGGCGCGCCAGGACGAGGCGCCACTCGAGATCGAGTCGCTGGCCGACTTCGAGGAGCGTGCCGAGCCCTACAGCAAAGTCGTCCTGCGCGGCCAACTCGACCCCGACTTTACCTTCCTCTTCAAACACCGTGTCCACGACGGTGAGCCGGGCTACTGGCTCGGCGGCGTGCTTCGCTTCGCCGATGGAAAGGGCGCCGCGCTGGTAAACCGCGGCTGGGTTCACCGAGAAGAGGCCCGGAGTATCGCCCAGCAGCCGGCGTCGACTGACACCGGCCACTTCATGGGTATGGTCCACACGCCGCCCGAGATCGTCGCCGACAAGCGCATGCGCGAGAAGCTCGACTCCGGCGCGCTCGACCTTCGCGGCGAAGTCACCGAATGGGACACCTACGACCTCGAGGCCATCACTGACGCGCTTCCGATGCCCACACCTACCCCGCCCAATATCGTCGTGCTCGGACCCGAGCACACCCAGCACCCCTACCCCGTCGCCACCTACGACTACGTCACCGAGCCGTACCTCACCTCCGAGCGCCACCTGGGCTACGCCGTCTTCTGGTACGCCACCGGCTTGGCGCTTCTGGGGATGTATCTGGCCAACGGCTTCGGATACCTCGGCGTGCCGCGGCGCAGCTAGATAGGCGTTCGTAATAATGACTCACTCAAATCGCGCCGCACTCGACGACGAGGACAAGGCGCGAGGCCGACGCGATGCAGCGCATCGTGGAGAACGAGCAACGCAGTCATCGTCGTCCAGGGCAAGCGAGAAGTGGGTCATCATTGGGAACGCCTATTTAGAGCACTCCTAGGTCAGAAAGCGGGGTTCAGGCGTCGCTCTGCGAAGCAGCCCACCTGATCTAGATCAGGACAGCGACGTCGCGATCAGGCAAACTGTACCAGATAGCCAGATCGAGCGAGTCGGACCGCACCCGTCTTTGACCGCGCCTGTCCGCAGGTGTAGCCTGTGACTTAGACACACGAAAACACCAAATCACCCGAGCATCGACGCGTCCAACCCGACGACGTCGGCTGCGCGTGCATCTTTGTGGAGACAACCGTGATGAGAATCGGCATTCCTAGAGAGGTCTACCCCGGCGAGGCGCGCGTAGCAGGTACGCCCGACACGGTGCGTAGGCTGCGCAAGCTCGGCTTCGAGGTACATGTCGAGGCCGGCGCAGGTCGCCTGGCGAGTTTCTCCGACGAACAATACGAGGAGGCGGGTGCGACTGTCGTCGAAGACACCAAGTCGGTGTGGTCGTACGCTGACGTGGTCTTGAAAATTCGGCCACCACAACAGATCCCCGGCGAGGACACCCACGAGGCCGACCTGCTCGGGGAGTCCAAGATGCTGATCAGCCTGATCGACCCCGCTCGAAACGAGGCACTCCTCGAGCGCTTGGCCCAGCGCAAGGCGACCGTGCTCGGCCTCGACTGTGTGCCGCGCATCAGCCGGGCGCAATCGGTCGATGTGTTGAGCTCGATGGCCGCCATCGCCGGCTACCGGGCGATGGTCGAGGCTGCGTCGCATTTCGGGCGGTTTTTGGGCCCGCAGATGACCGCCGCGGGCTCCACGCCACCGGCCGAGATCATGGTCATCGGAGCCGGCGTCGCCGGCCTGTCGGCCATCGCCACCGCCAAAGAGATGGGCGCGAAGGTCCGCGCCTTCGACGTGCGCCCGGCGGTCAAAGAAGAAGTCCAGAGTCTCGGCGCGCGCTTCCTCGAGCTCGAATTCGAGGAGGATGGCGCCGAGGGAACCGGCGGCTACGCCAATATCATGAGCGACGAGTTCATCGCCGCCGAGATGGAGATGTTCCGCGCCGAGATTCCGGCGTCCAATATCGTCGTTACCACCGCCTCGATTCCGGGGCGAGAGGCCCCGAAGCTCATCTTGGAGGATATGGTCGAGGCGATGACTCCCGGCTCGGTCATCGTCGACCTGGCCGCCGAATCAGGCGGCAATTGTGAGCTGACCGAGCCCGGAGAGGTCTCCACTCATCACGGCGTGACGATCCTCGGCTACACCAACCTGACCAGCCGCATGCCGGCACACGCCAGCGAGTACTTCGGCCGCAACCTCGCCAATCTCGTCAAGTTGCTCGGCGACGCCGACGACTTCGAGATCGACGAAGACGACGCGGTCATCCGCGGCATGCTCGTGCTGCGCGAAGGCCAGATGAAGTGGCCGCCGCCGAACATCGAGCCCTCACCGACACCCAAAGCACAGACCCAAGAGGCCACCTCCGACGCCAGCGTCGAGCGCCTCGAGGCGCGTAAAGAGCAGGTCGAGGAAAACCGCGGCATCGCCAAGTCGGTCGCCGTCGTTGTGGCGGCCGCGCTCATGGCGACCATCGGCGTGTACGCGCCGGCCGACTTCGTCCAGCACTTCACAGTCTTCGTGCTCGCTTGTTTCGTGGGCTGGCAGGTCGTCTGGAACGTCAGCCCCTCGTTGCACACCCCGCTGATGAGCGTGACCAACGCGATCAGCGGCATCATCATCGTCGGCGGGATCCTTCAGGCGACCACCGGCGCCAACCAAATGGTGCTCTATCTCGGGGCGGGCGCGATTCTCGTCGCCGCGATCAACATCTTCGGAGGATTCTTGGTGACCCAACGCATGCTCAAGATGTTTCGCGCAGACTCGGAGGGAAACTAGGCCATGGCTGAAAGCTTACCCACCATTGGATATCTGGCTGCGGCGATTCTGTTCATTCTCAGCCTTGGCGGACTCTCCAAGCAGGAGACCGCCCGCAGAGGCAACGTATTCGGCATCATCGGCATGGTGCTGGCCATTGGAGTGACATTTACGATCGCCTCGGGCATCTCGTGGGCCTGGAGCCTGGGCCCGTTGGCCTTGGGCGCGGTCATCGGCGCGTTTGTCGCCGCGCGTGTCCAGATGACGTCGATGCCCGAATTGGTCGCCATCCTACACAGCTTCGTGGGCCTGGCGGCGGTGCTGGTGGGCCTGTCGACCTACCTCGGCTCCAGCGGCCAGCTCACCGGCGCTGCCCACTCGATTCACCTGGTCGAGATCTACGCGGCGGTCGCCATCGGCGCGATCACCTTCACCGGCTCGATCATCGCCTGGGGAAAGCTCAGCGGCTCCATCGGCAGCGACCCGCTGCGGCTACCCGGCCGCCACGTGATCAACGCCTTGATCACCATCGGCATCGTCGCGGCAGGTGTGCCCTTCGTCGTCGAGGGATTATTCGCCGACCCGTTCATGCTCTTGCTCCTATGCGCCGGCGCCGCCGCTCTGCTCGGCGCGCACCTGGTCATGGCCATCGGCGGCGCGGACATGCCCGTGGTCGTCTCTCTTCTGAATAGCTATTCGGGATGGGCGGCCGCCGCGGCCGGTTTTATGCTCTCCAACGATCTGCTCATCATCACCGGCGCGCTGGTCGGCTCGAGTGGGGCCATCTTGAGCTATATCATGTGCCGAGGCATGAACCGCTCGCTGGTCAACGTCATCTTCGGCGGTTTCGGCGCCAGCGCCTCCGGCGACGATGCCACCGTCACCCAGACACCCCAGGGAGAGGCCCAATCGGCCAGCTCCGGCCAGGTCGCCGCCCTGCTCGAGCGCGCCGAGAGCGTCGTCATCGTCCCCGGCTACGGCATGGCGGTCGCCCAGGCCCAGCACGCCGTCAGCCAACTGACCAAGCGGCTTCGCCGCGGCGGCACCAAGGTCCACTTCGGCATCCACCCGGTCGCCGGCCGCATGCCCGGCCACATGAACGTGCTCCTCGCCGAGGCCGACATCCCCTACGATATCGTCATGGAGATGGAGGATATCAACGAGAAGATGGCCGACGCCGACGCCGTACTCGTGGTCGGGGCCAACGACATCGTCAACCCCGACGCCGAGACCGACACCTCCAGCCCCATCTACGGCATGCCCCAGATCGAGGTCTGGAACGCCTCGACGGTCGTCGTACTCAAGCGAAGCCTGTCGCCGGGCTACGCCGGCGTGGCCAACCCGCTCTTCTTTCGCGACAACACGCTGATGTATTTCGGTGACGCCAAGAAGAGCGTCAATTTGTTATTGGATGTGTTGTAACGCCAGCACTGACGTGTTGGTGGCCATCATTCGGGCGGCCTCGGCCGCGAGGGCTTGCTGTGGGGGAATAGCACCTCGCGCTCTCGCAACAGCTCGGCGGCGATGCTGATCGCGATCTCCTCGGGCTTATTGCTGGTCATCGGCAGTCCGATCGGCGCGTAGAGCCGCTCGTAGAGCTCCGGGTCGAAGCCCCTCGCTACGAGCTCATCACGGATCGTCTTGAGCTTCGCCTCGCTGCCCATCACGCCGATATACGGATAAGGCCCCTCGATGGTGCCCAACAGCCCTTGCACATCGCCCGGCTGGCCCTTGGTCATCACAATGACGTGAGTAACGACCTTGTGGTCGATATGCCGGCCGGCCTCGGCGAAGTCGTCAACGACAATTTTATAGCGCGCGTGCTCGTTGTCGACGAAGGTAAAGATGTCTTCGCGCGTGTCGAAGAGCGTCACCGTATAACCCAAATTGGCGAGCACGCGAGACAGCGCCAGCCCGCAGTGGCCGCCGCCGATGATCGCCGCCCGTTTCCAGTTGAGCAGTTGCTCCTCGTAGCACCAGCCGTCTTCTTCCTCGACCAGCCTGATGGGCGCGCGCTCGGCCGAGATGACATCTTCCTCACCGAGACTCATCCCATCCGGGCCGACCTGAAGCAGACCCGGCTCATCGTTGTCAATTCGCTCGACCACCTGCTCGACGACGTCCAGATCACGGGCCGGGTCACAGCGAAAATAGACATTCGTCTGGTGCCCGGCGCAGATCAGCCCGGACTTGTCGCCCTGCCCCTTCTTTCGGTGATAGAGCTGTTGAACCCGTGGCTCGAACGCCTCATCGGCGAGCACCTCGGCGCCCATCCGGACGATATCGCCCTCCATGACGCCCCCGCCGATAGTCCCCTCGGTGCTCCCGTCGGGCCGCAAAAAAAGCTTCGCCCCGCGAGTGCCGGGCGAATGCGCGGTATTATCGGCCACCAGCCCCAAAAAAGCGGGCTCGCCGGCCTTTAGATGCTCGAGAAGTCTGGTCCAAAACTGCATAAGGGAAACCGCAACTTTCTAATGGTGCATAACCTTCGGTGCCCGGGCTTCTAGCCCTGGAAACCAGACCTGGAAGGTCTGGCACCTATTCTCCGGCGACCACAGCCGCCGCTTTCGCGTCGCTGGCCTCTTCGGGCTGGCCGGCCTCGTCCAAAACGTGGCCGTGCAAGCCCATGAGCACCCTCTCGGGGGTCATCGGCGCGTCGAACGCGTAGTCGCGCTCGGCAAAGGCGCGCATGGCGTCTCGAATCGCGAAGTACACGCCGATGCCGTACATCAGCGGCGGCTCGCCGACCGCCTTCGAGCCTCGGGGGCCGGCCGGGTTGTCGATGGTGCGCATCTTGACCTGGAAGTCGTCGGGCAGCGAATAGACGTCCGGCGCCTTATAGGTCGACAGCGCATTCGACAGCAGGCGTCCCTCGTCGTCGTAGGCGAGCTCCTCGAGCGTCATCCAGCCGATGCCCTGGGCTAAGCCACCCTCGATCTGGCCGAGGTCGACGACCTCGTTGAGCTGGCGGCCCAGGTCGTGGACCAGCCGGATCGAGTCGATATCGTAGCGACCGCGCACACAGTCGACCGTAACCTGGGTGATGGCGCTGCCGTAGACGTGATAGGCGAACGGCTTTCCCTTCTCCTTTTCGGCGTCGAAGTCGATGCCGGGGGTGGCATAAAACGCATGGGCGGACAGCGACACGCGGTTGATATAGGCGTGATTGACGACCTTCTCCCAATCCCAGCCGGTCTCTTCGCCGTCGACGAACACCTTCTCGTCGACGATCTCGACGGCCTCCGGCGCACAATCGAACTCCTCGGAGAGCATCGTCCGGAACCGGTCTAACATCTCCTCCGTGGCCAGAATCGTCGCGTTTCCGTTGAGGTCGGTCGTCGCGCTGGCCGCGCTCGGGGACATATTGGCGATGCGGGTGGTGTTGGTCGACTCGACCTTGACCCGGTCGCGCGCGATGCCCAGCTCGGCCGCCGCGATCTCGGCCATATTCGTGGTCACGCCCTGGCCCATCTCGACGCCGCCGGTCGACACGCTGACGCTGCCGTCGGTGTAGATATGCAGCAGCGAGGATGCCTGGTTCAAAAAGATCTTGGTAAACGAGATGCCAAAGCAAATCGGCATCACCGCCAGGCCCTTCTTCGTATCGACGTGCTCTTCATTATAGGCGTCGATCTCTTCGCGCATGCCCTCCAAGTCGAAGGTCTCGGCCGCGTCCTCCCAGCACACACGCGCCTGGACCGCCTCGGCCGTCTGGCCGTAGGGGAAGACGTCGCCGTCTTCGAGCAGATTGTGCTTCTGTAGCTGCTCGCGGCGCACGCCCATCTGCTCGGCGGCCTTGGCGATCGCCGCCTCGACCACGAACATCGCCTGCGGGCCGCCAAAGCCCCGAAACGCCGTATGCGGCTGCAGGTTTGTCCGGCACGGCGCGGCATAGATACGCGCGTTCGGGATCGCATAGGAGTTGGTCGCGTGAAAGAGGCTTCGCTCGAGCACCGCAGTCGACAGGTCCGCCGCAGCGCCCGCGTTTTGGTAGAGCTTGCAATCGTAGGCACAAATCGTCCCGTCGTTCTTCAGGCCCAACTTGAAATCAGCCGCGTACGGGTGGCGCTTTCCGGTCATCTGCATATCGTCGAGGCGATGCAATACGATCTGCACCGGCTTTCGCAGCACGCGCGCGGCCAGGGTGACCATGCACGCCCAATGGGTGGCCTGGTCCTCTTTTCCGCCAAAACCGCCGCCGAGACGTTTTACGTCGACCTCGATCTTATGTTCCGCCACACCGCAGATGCGCGCGCATGCCTTCTGAACTGCGTAGGGGCTCTGCGTCGACGAATAGCATTTGACCCGGGCGCCCTCTTCGGGGACGGCGCGAGCCCGGTTAGTCTCCAGATAGAGATGCTCCTGGCCGGCGATCTCGCACTCGCCTTCGACCACCACGTCGCACTCATCCCAGGCCGCGTCGACATCGCCCAGCGAAAACGTGCGCGGCGTATCGATAAACTGGCCCTTCGCATGTGCCTCGCGAGGGTCGACCACGATCGGAAGCTCCTCGACCTCCATCTCGATGAGCTCCACCGCCTCACGCGCCGCCTCCGGCGACTTAGCGACCACAAACGCCACCGGATGCCCGATATAGCCGACCTCACCCTCGGCGAGCAAAACCTCACCTGTGAGGATCGGGCCGACCTCATTCTCTCCGGGGATATCATCGGCGGTGAACACCGCGACGACCTCCTCGTGCTCCAGCGCCGGACTCACATCGAGCGACTGAATCGCCCCGTGGGCCACCGGCGAGCCAAACACCGCCGCGTGCAACATACCTTCGGGCGCCGGATTATCGTCGACGTACAACGACTCGCCGCGGGTGTGAAATGGGGCATCTAAATGCTTACTCATCTCATTTCCTTTGGAAATGAAGAAAGTGAGAAGGTGAGAAGGTGAGAAAGTGAGAAAGTTAGTTACTGCAACTGCTCACGAATGCCCGTCGTGTTCTGTAGGACATTCTTACTCTCTCACTCTCTAACTTTCTTACTCTCTCAAAAATTAGCTTGCTAATTCGCGGAATTGCACACGCTTTGGATAACACTCGATAAAGTGCGCAATCAGCAACTGACGCACCAGCAGTCGCTTATAATCGGCGCTGCCGCGCACGTCGCTGATCGGACTGGCCTCGCCCATCGCGACCGCACAGGCGTCTCGGACAACGTCTGCCGAGATCTCTTTTCCCTCGAGGAACGCGCAGGTCTCGTCCAAAAACAGCGGAATCGCCGCCACGCCCCCCATCGAGATGCCCACCTGCTCGATCACGCCGTCTGAGTCGGCCTCGCATCGGAAACCACTGCACACCGTGGCGATGTCGAGCGCCTTTCGCTTGGAGACCTTCTCGAAGTTGACGCGGGTCTGGCTCTCCGCTGGGTCCGCAGCGTCGGCGAAGACGATCTCGGTGACCAACTCCTCGGGCTGTCGGTCGAGCACCTTATAGTCGAGGAAGAACTCCTTCATCGGTACTTCGCGCTCGGTGGTGCCGTCGCTGAGCACGAGCGTCGAGCCCAGCGCCAGCAACATGCTGGTCATGTCGCCGATCGGCGAGGCGTTGACGATATTGCCGCCGAGCGTGGCGCGGTTTCGGATGTGCAGCGACGCGATCAGAAATATGAACTCGTCGATGCGCGGGATCATCTTGCGAATACGCTCGTCCTGCGCGAACGCCTCGAAGGTCGTGAGCGCCCCGACACGAAGCTGGCCGTCCTCGAGCCGAACGCCGCGCATCTGCGGGAAGTGATTGAGCATCTGGACGCTCGCCCCGGGGATGCTCTCGCCCTGCTGGACATAGATATCGGTGCCGCCGGCGACCAGAAACTCGGTCACGTCGCCTTCGTGGGAAAGCTCGGGTTGTTCGATCTCGGCGAGCTTCTCGGGCATCTGCCCGAAATACTCGGGCAGCATTTCGGCCTCGATGAGCGCCCCGATGCGGCCCTCGGCCTGCCATATATCGGCCCACTGCCCGCCCTCTGCAAAGCGATCGATGAGCGACTGGCTCGCCCGGTTGATCGAAGCATATCCGGTGCATCGGCACAGGTTGCCACTGATCGCCCGCTTCATCCCCTCGAGGGTCGGCTCGTTGGTCTCGGCCATCAAATACCAGGTCATCGAGACGATAAACCCCGGGGTGCAAAATCCGCATTGGGTGCCGCCGAAATCGACCATCGCCTCCTGGACCGGCGAAAGCCCCTCGAGGTTGATCCCCTCGATGGTCACCACGTGGCGACCCTGCATCTCACCGAGCGGCACCAGACAAGAGGTCACCGGCTCGTAGCGCACGCGCCCACCGTCGAGCTCGCCGATCAGGATGGCGCAGGCGCCGCAATCGCCCTCTTTGCATCCCTCTTTGGTACCCACCAGATGCTCGTTTCGGCGCAGATAATCGAGGACCAGAAGCCCCGCCGGGGCGTCGGTGGAGACGAAGCGATCGTTGAGCCAAAATTCAGTGGTTGCCATAACAGTCAATCAAAGGGGGCGCGCTCTCCAAGACTACCCGAAGAGCCAGCAGGATTTGCTTCCGAGATACGCCCCGAACCTTATCAAATGCCCCCGGTGATGCCTAGCAGGAGCGATGCGCTCGCCAACCAGCCGGAGCGACGGCTTGACGCCGCCGCCCCTGGGGGTCAAATCCCACCTGCGTGAGCTGCTGGCGCGCCTCGACGCCGTCTGCGCCGGCCATCTCCTGGCGATGCTCATCGAGACTTAGTTATCGACACTCCTGGGTTCTCTGGACGATGTCGTCATTACAGGTCATCGGGCAAATGCCGGTGCATTGATATTCGCTTTTGCACTTCTGGTAATCACCGGTGCTCCCACAGCCAAACGCATGCGTGAAAACCCAGCCAGCATCTCCGTTGCAGGCAAAGCCGTCTGCGTCCGCCTCGCATTGAGCATCCGTATTCGTCCATCGAAAATCCGCCGTGCCGTTACAGTTGTAGTCCCAGTCCTCGTCGGTCGCGTAGGCGGGATCATTGTTCATTGGCGTATCGAACCACGCGTCCTGGCCGGGGAACGCGTCGGCGACCTCGTCGTTGCAGTCCGTCGAACTGCTGCCTGCGGGTCGGGTATCTGTCCAGCCGGCGTCGCTTGTCGTACATCCGCTGGGCGGATTAGCAGGTGCTTCGCAGCGAGTCCGCGAGCCGTTGGGATCGGCGGCAAATCCGTCGCCGTCGCAGTCGACGTACCAGATGGATGCGTCGACTGCGCTGTCCTCGTCGATATCGCCGTCACAGTCATTATCGACGCCGTCGCCACATAGCTCGTCGAGCCCCGGATTGACGTCCGGATTGGTGTCGTCGCAGTCCTCGGCGTGTTGGTCTTCTACAAACCCGTCGGGCGGGGTGCCATCAGTACATTTCTCGACGGCATCTCCACGAGTCCAGCCGTCGCCGTCTGCGTCGCGATAGACCTCGATAACCGTATGTAGATCGCTGGCATCATCGTCGCAGTCGGTGCCGTCTTCGACGTATCCCGCGGGCGCCTCACAGGCCCGCACCGTATCGGCGGGGTCGCCAAAGCCATCACCATCTGCGTCGCCATACCAGGTCGGCGCGTCGTCGGCGTCGTCCTCATCAACCTCGCCGTCGCAGTCGTTGTCGACGCCGTCACAAATCTCGACACCGCCGTTCGAGATCTCGCACTCTAGCTCACACCCGTTGTCTGGATCTTCGTCGGCATCGACCCACCCGTCAGCGCAGTCTGAGACGCATCCCCCAGCCTCACAGCGTCCCACGGTGTTCGGAGTGTCTTCCTCACATCTATTGCCGCAACGGCCACAGTGGTCCGGATCGGAGTCCAGATCGACACATTGGCCGTCACAGTCGGTGAATTCTTCGGGACAACCGCTGCTGTCTG
>JBKGZI010000104.1:0-14729 GCA_046545675.1 Persicimonas sp. | reverse complement strand
ATCACCACCGAAAAACGCCAACCCGGCCACATTCCGCTGGGCGCGCTCGCGATGCTACCGCTATTCGCGATGCCGCTTGGCGGATGGCTGGTCGAGCAGGGCCACACCGACTTCGGCACCTGCGCCATGAAGTCGCTGCTGAGCTTGCCGTGCCTGACCTGCGGGGCCACCCGCGCCACGCTGCGCCTGCTACACGGCGACGTGCTCGGCGCGCTGGCGCTGCAGCCGATGATCATCGCGGTTTATTTTCTAGTGGCGTTGTGGGGCGTGGTCAGCTTCGGGCTCTTCGTGCGCGATAAGCGGGCGCGGATCAAGTTGAGCGGTGTCGAGGATAAGATCTTCAAGGGGTCGTTGATCTTGGTGCCGTTGGTGAATTGGGCTTATTTGGTTTTTGCGGGGGTTTGAATGTAGGTGGTGGGTTGTTGGGGCACCCCTCCGCCTTCGCGTTGCTCAGGCACCTCCCCTCGGCTAACGCCGTGGAGAGGAGTATCGCTGCGCGATCGCGCAGTGGTGGGTTGTTGGGCTGCCTCAAAAACCGACCAATGAACGATCACGCAGAAATACTCCTCCCCAGCGCCTTCGCGCTGGGGAGGTGGTTGAGCGAAGCGAAACCGGAGGGGCCTCCACAAAAGGCTGAGGACGCACAAAATGCCCAAAGAAATCAAAGACTACGTCGCCCAGGCCCGCCAGAACCCGACCACCGAGAATATCCAGAAGTTGTGGAAGGCGGTGTTCTGGCTCAAGGGATGGTATTTTTTGCCCTCGGAGAGCCGCGAGGGCCCCAGCAACCCGTCGGTGATGCTGGTCGACGGCGAGCCGTGGCTGGTCGCGTTCACCAACGTGCGCCGGCTGGAGGCATTTGCGAAGACGACCGGCCGCGCGGCCGACTCCGGCGAGGTCTTCCTGCTGGTGCTCGACCCCCTGGAGTCGATGCAAAAGATCTTGTCGGTGCGCGACCAGGTGCGCGGTGTTGTCTTCAACCCGGACTCCGACTCCACCTTCCGCGCCCCGGTTCAAGCCCTCGAGGACTACGCCCACCACTTCGGCGTCCCCCTCGAGGATTAATTTCAACCCCACTGTCGTTCCCGAACCCCTGTAGCACGCCGTTCCTGGACCCCCGGACCCCTGACCCCTGCAGTAAGCAGTTCCTGGACCCCCGGACCCCCGGACCCCTGAACCCCTGTAGTAAGGAGCCCTAGACTCCAACCCCTCTAGCATTTAAGATTCCCCCGACTAGCGAAATCGCGGCAAGGTTCTTGCTTGATATAATAAGCGTGTAAGAAACCTGTCGGTCGATATGATTCGAGAAGGAGCGGGCGTGGCGAACGAAACCATCTTGGTAGTGGACGCAGACACCAAGAGTCAGAAGGTGCTCGAGGTCAGCTTTAAGAAAGCGGGCTATCGTGTGCTGATCACTGACTCCATTGAGCGTGCACATGAGGTCTTGGCCGAGCAGAGCCCCGATCTCATCGTAAGCGACACTCAGTTGCCCGACGGCGACGGCTTCGAGTTTTGCCGAACCGTCAACGAGCACGACCAGTGGGGCTCGATCCCGTTCGTATTCTTGACCGAGCAGCGCTCGCTGCCCGAGAAGATGCGCGGCTTCGAGTTGGGCGCCGACGAATATCTGACCAAGCCCATCTATATCAAAGAGGCGACCAACCGCGTCGAGGTGCTGCTGCAAAAGAAGGCCCAGGAGCGCCTGGGTGGCGGCGAGGCCGAGACCTTCGAGGGTCAGCTCGCCGACGTGACGATGATCGACCTGCTGCAGACCATCGAGCAGGAGCATCGCAGCGGCTCCATCCAGTTGCACAGCGACGGTCGCAAGGGCGCGGTCTATTTTCGCCAGGGCAATATCCTGGACGCGATGTGCGGCAAATTGCAGGGCGAAGAGGCGCTGTACCGGTTGATGTTGTGGCCCGACGGCGAATTCAGGGTCGAGTATCACGACGACGTCAGCCGGGCCGACCACATCGAGAAGGACTCCGGCGAGCTTTTAATCGAGGGCATCCAGCGGCTGCAGAAGTGGAACCAATTGGCCGACGAGCTGCCCGCGTTGGCCAGCGTCTTTGAGGCCGACTACAAGCGCTTGCCCGAGCTGCTCGACCAGATGCCCGAGCAGGCCGGCCGCGTGGTGCGCCTCTTCGACGGGATTCGCAGCCTGCGCCAGGTGGTCGACGACAGCCCCTTTGACGATATCACGACGCTGCAGATCATCCGGCGGTTCTTCAACCAGGACGTGCTCCTGGAGGTGGCCTCCGAGGGGGCTGAGTCCACGGACGGCGCCGGGGAGCTGCCCCAGAGCAACCTGGAGGCGTGGCTCGCCGAGGCGTCCGACGACGACACGGTGCCGACGCCGTTCTCCCAGGTCGACTCGTCGGCGGATATCGAGCCGCTGGCGAACAGAAATGACAATGCTGGTTCGGACGCTGGTGAAGCGCCACGAGGCCCCGGTCAGACGCACCCATCGGGCAAGCCCGCCGCGACACAGGCTGAGGAAGCCGAGCCTGCTTCCGACGCCGTCGGTGAATCAGTAAGTGAAGCCCGAGGGCGCTCGGCCACCGGCCCTCATGAGGCTTCATCGGGCCCGCATCAGGAGGTCCCTGAGGGCGAAGAGGGCGAAGAGGGCGACGGCGGCGGCCACTGGAAGGTGCATTGGGATGGCGAGGGCGAGCGCCCCGAGCGGGACACGCTCGAGGATATGGACTCGCCCGAGCAGGAAGCCGCGGGCGGTGATGGCGAAGATGACGGCCTCAAGGAGCTCGAGGAGCGCGAGGTGCGCCGACGCGAGGAGGAGGCCAGGCAACTCCTGCGCCAGAGCGGGCGCTTTGACGCCGCCGAGGTCAGGCCCGCCAACGAGGACTCCCTCGAACCGGTCCTGGCCGACGGGGGCAGCGAGGTCAGCGAGCCGCGCCGCAAGACCGAGCCGATGGTCGAGACTGTCTCGCGCGACGAGACGCCCGGTGACGGCGACGGCCACCAGGACCAAAGCGGGCGCGACTCCGACGGGTTTTGGCGCGGGCGCACGTCCACCCCGATCACGACTCCCGTCGCAGCGGTCGACGGCGAGCGCGAGCGCAGCCCGGCTGACGAGACCTCGCCGGGAATTCAGGTCGCCAGGCTCTACCAATCCGAAGACGAGCAGGAAGAGTCACAGCAGCAGTCGAGCGCGGTCGAGCAGTCGTCGACCGAGCAGCCGCAGGGCGCACGAGCACGAGATGAGCAGGCACAGGAGGGCTCCGAGCAAGACGACATTCGCTCGAGCGCCGAGCGCCGGGCCGCCGCGGTCGAGGAGGCCGCATCGGTTCAACGCGAGGCGACTCGAAGCGTGCGCGAGAGCGCGCCGTTTCCCGCCGTCGACGCCGAAGAGGAACCTGCAGATGAGGTCGAAGAGCGGCCCGCGGCCGCTGAGCCCGAGGAGCTCGCTGAGCCCGAAGAGAACCAAGAGCCCGAAGAGGAGCCGACGACCGACGAGCCCCAAGAGGCCGCCGAGTCAGCTCTGCCCGGTGAGCACGTCAAGGTCGAGCAGCCCGAGCGGGTGACCGAGGAGATCTCGGCGGTCGAAGACGACGAAGACGACGAACCCGTCGAGGAGGAAGAGCTCGATGAGGTCCCCATCGAAGCGCCTGCCGGTGTCGAGCGCAGCGCCACTGATCGCCAGATCGTCAAGGCTGAGTACGACCTGTCGAAGGCACAGACCGGTGCCAAGGCCGAAGAGGCCGTCGAGCCCGAGGAGCCCGTCGAGTCTGAAGAGCCCGTCGAGTCCGTCGAGGCCGAAGAGCCCGTCGAGGCCAAAGAGCCCGTCGAGGCCAAAGAGGCCAAAGAGGCCGAAGAGCCCGTCGAGGCCGAAGAGCCCGAAGAGCCCGAAGAGCCGGAGGATATCGAGGAATTCGTCGAGGCTCATACGCCGATCGAGGCGTCGCTGTCCGAGGCGAAAAAAGAAGATGGGCCCGCGCCGGACGACAAAGACGAAGAAGAGGCCGAGGCCACAGAAGAGGCCGAGCCGGAAGCGAAAGACGAAGAAGAACAACCGGTCCTGGCCGACCAGTCCCACGAGGCGTCTTTCTTCGTCGAAGGCGAAGGCGGCGACTACGATTGGGAGTTCGAGGACGTCCCCCAGACGAGCAATCGCTGGATGTATTTTACGGCGCTGGCCGTCTTGGCGGCGTTGACCGCGGTCGCCATCGCGATCTTCGACGGCGAAGAGCCGGTGGTCGAGGAGCCGGCTGAGGACGGCGTCGCCGCCGCCGACGAGCCGGATGAAGAGCCCGAAGAGCCCGAAGAGCCCGAAGAGCCGGCCGAGCCGGCCGACGACGAAGTCGCCGAGGCGCCCGATGAGCAGCCCGAGCCTGCGGGCGCCAAAGCCGACGAGGCCCCTGAATTGGCCGACGCGAGCGCCGGCGGCGTCGAGGT
Organism: Persicimonas sp.; assembly: GCA_046545675.1. Taxonomy (GTDB): domain Bacteria; phylum Myxococcota_A; class Bradymonadia; order Bradymonadales; family Bradymonadaceae; genus CAYLTX01. The sequence goes on along the minus strand of JBKGZI010000104.1, from coordinate 10,316 downwards.
CACCGCGCGTAAGACCGCCTTGATCATGAACGGCGTCGATCCCTACACCGCCGAGCAGCGCGCGATGCAGGACCCGGAAGAGGCCGAACTCGCCGAAGAAGACACGCCTGAAGAGGACGGCGGGGGCGAAGAGCCCGGCGCGGACGAGCAAGCCGAGAAAGATCCGCAACAAAAAGCCGTGGCCGACACGCAGGACCCAGCGGCGGACGAGGAGCCCGCCGACAAGGCCGAGCAGAAGCCAAAGCAGAAGCCCGATCCGGCCCCAAAGCCCGCCTCAAACGGCAAGAAGGCCTACCAAAAGGGCCAAGCCGCCCTCGACCGGGGCGATAATGGCGCGGCTGTCAAGCACCTGACGCGCGCCGACGAGCTCGGCTACCGTCAGGCTGGCATGTATCTGGACCTGGCGACTGCTCACCAGCTCATGGGCGATGTCGGCAGCGCCAAAGCCGCCTACCAGAAGTTCCTCGACATAAACCCCTCCGGCAAGCGCGCCGACGAGGTCCGCTCGATCCTGGAGCGTCTCTGAGATGCTAGTGCTGACGCTCGAATCGAGTTGTGACGAGACTTCCGCCGCGGTCATCGAGGACGGCCGGCTGATCCGCTCGAACGCGGTGGCCAGCCAGATCCCGGTGCATCGCCGTTTTGGCGGTGTGGTCCCGGAATTAGCCAGCAGAAATCATATCAGGGCGGTGCACCCGGTCATCGACGAGGCGCTCGAAGACGCCGGCGTCAGCCTCGACGATATCGACGGCTTCGCGGTGACCTCCGGGCCGGGGTTGGTCGGCAGCCTGCTGGTTGGCGTGGAGACCGCCAAGGGACTGGCGTTCGCCAAAGATCGGCCGTGTGTGGGCCTGAATCACCTGGAAGGCCACCTGACCACGGTGCTGCTCGATCTCGAGGGGGCCGCCAAGCCCTCGTTTCCCTACCTCGGCCTGATCGCCAGCGGCGGCCACTCCGATCTGTATATCGTCCACGAGCTGGGCAGCTATACGCTGCTCGGGCGCACCCGAGACGACGCCGCCGGCGAGGCCTTCGACAAGGTCGCCAAGATGCTCGGCCTGCCCTATCCGGGCGGCGTCGAGATCGACCGGCTCGCCCGCCACGGCGATCCGGAGGCGATCGACTTTCCGCGGCCGATGTGGACCCGAAAGACCCTCGATATGTCGTTCTCCGGGCTGAAGACGGCCGTCTTGCTGCACCTGGAGGAGCACGGGGTGCCCGAAGGCCAGGCGCTCAATGATCTATGCGCCTCGTTCCAGCAATCGGTCGTCGACGTGCTGGTCATGAAGACCATGGCCGCCGCCGAGCAAAACGACATCGAGCAGGTCGTCGTCTCCGGCGGCGTGGCCTGCAATAGCCAGCTTCGCCGCGAGATGCGCGAGGCCGGCGCCGCCGCCGGCGTCGAGGTCTTCGTCGCCCCGGCCAAATTATGCACCGACAACGCCGCCATGCTCGGCGCCATCGCCGAGTTCTACCTCGCCCGGGCGCCCGGCCCCGGCTTTCAAGCCTTCCGGCTCAAAGCACGCGGTAGCATGAAGCTCGGCGAGAGCGTGCGCGAGACGTCGCGCACACATCGATAGAATAGATAGTAAGAAAGTGAGAGAGTAAGAAAGTGAGAGAGTAAGAGAGTAAGAGAGTGAGAGAGTAAGAGAAAGGCCACGGGCCTGCCGAGCATCGACGGTCGAATAAGAGCAGTTGCAGTATCTAACTCTCTTACTTTCTCACTCTCTAACTCTCTCGTTCACAGAGACTCCAAGATCGCTTCGAAGCGATAACTTTAGTGAAGTCAAAGAAGGACGTCATGCCTGCACAGAATGCCAAACGCAATCAGTTGATGGGTGCGCTCGACGATTACGAGCTCGTCAAGGCGGCGGTCGTCGTCGACAACGCCGGCGCCATCAAGGCGCGGGTGGGCTCGGCGAGGGCGCTCAAGGCCGGCGGCGGCACCGATCAGATGGTCTCCACCGCGGCTGCGGCCGAAGGCCTCCCCCGCGAAAATGTCTATATGGCCGGCGTAGGCGCCGACTTTTTGCTGGTGATCTTTGACGACGGCGTCGACTTCGACTCCATCAAGAGCGACGTCGACGGCCTGCTCGCGGAGTTGGAACTATAAAGGGAGTTGGAACGATAAGTGGCGTGAGGTTGCCTTTCCCCAAGCCCCAAGCCCCAAGCCCCAAGCCCCAAGCCTCATTTGTTCTTGTTGGACGACGGCTCAGCCATCTCGTTGGCCTCGTCCTCGGTGATCGGCTCGGCTTCGAGTCCGCCGGAGACGATCACCCGCGGCACTCCGCCGATGGCGTCGATGGTCAGCGGCGTCCTCGGGATCAGAAACAGGCTCAGCCCGGCGTAGGCCCCCATGGCCAACAAGAACACGCCGGCGCTCTTGAGGATCTCGCCGCTGGAGATGGCGCATAAAATCGCGAAGTGAATCGCGCCGGCGCCCAGGATGCCGAAGAGGCCGAAGTCGCGCAGCGCGAACGCCGCGAAGTTGGCGATGGCCGCGCCGATGACCGCGCCGATGAAGGTATTATGCTCCGGGTCGGTCTGCAGCAGCTTATAGCCCAGTAGATAGACGACCGTATGGGTGATCGCCGCGGCGATATAAAAGGTCTTGGGGGTCCAGGTGATCGCCGCTTCGGCCATCACCGGCACGTGGAGGGTGGCCCCGAGAAGATCGGCACCGATTAGGTCAATAAGCATGGGTGGCCTCGAGGGCGTTGGGCTCAGGTCTCAGAATTACGATCGGGTGTGTCATCGTCGACCACCGCTTCGTCAATCGGCTGTTCAGTTCGGCCGGATTTGACCGCATCGTCAGCGTCTGTGGCGCTGCGCTGGTGCTTGGGGGTGATGTCGATGACGTCGTCGCCGGGCAGTCCCCTCGCGTTGCGCGCCCGAAACGCGCCGATCGCCTCACTGATCGGGCCGATCTTTCCGAGCCCGACAATGCACAGGATGATGATGACCAATAAAATGAGCTCTGTCAGACTTGGAAGCATAAGTGCTCATCCGGAGCGAATGTTCTACGATAACCGATGCCAGATCAAGAATTTGACTCATGCGAGCACCGTCAGGGAAGTTGTAGCAGGACGGCACGATTTGTAAAAGAATCTTAGTGATCCTGGGATTCCCGGCAGGTCGTGTGAATATTTTGAGCAGGCCGACTTGTTAGCATAGAGGCGAGCGTTTCCACCTGGAGACTCGATCATGAAGCAAGCTGTGAAGACATACCTGCAGAAGAGCCGGGATCTACCGACCAGCATCATCTTGGTCTTTCCGCTCTTTGTGCTCTACCAGGTCGGCCTCTTGGCGACCGGCGGGGTCAGAAACGGCGTCGACTTCGTCACCGATTTCTTGATGATGCTCGCCGGCCATAACTTCTGGAACTACTTCCTGATCAACCTGGGGATCTTGGTCGCTTTCGGGATCTCGTTGATCATCTTGAGGAAGAAAGGCGAATTCGACCCCCGGCTGTGGCCCAAGGTCATCGGCGAGAGCACGGTCTACGCGTTTTTCTTCGGGGCAGCGGTCATCGGCATGATGAGCGGGCTCGGCCTGGACGTCTTGCTCGCCTCGGGCGCGGAAGCCGTGGAGTACGGCACCTTCGACAGCATCGTATTGAGCGTGGGCGCCGGCCTCTATGAGGAGCTGGTCTTCCGGCTCTTCTTGATGGGCGGGTTGTTCTGGGCGGGCATGCGCTGGCTGAAGTGGCCGACCTGGCTCGTCGCCCTGGGCGCGGTGCTCATCTCCAGCTTCCTATTCAGCGCCGTCCACTACGTCGGCAGCCTGGGCGACCCCTTCGAGCTCGGCTCGTTCACCTACCGCTTCTTCGCCGGCATCCTGCTGGCGGTGATCTTCTATGTGCGCGGCTTCGCGGTCGCCGTCTACACGCATGCGATTTACGATATCATCGTGATGGTCTTTCGCTAGACCCCGGCGAGGCCTGTCCCGCCGGTCAAGCCGGCGGGGGTCTTGGGGTGATTGAGGTCGCCGCAGCACGTATTCCTACCGAATACCAAAGGCGCACCATTATTTTGTATCCTACCCGCCTCTCCGATATCCTCAGAAGCAGTGAAATCCCTGCCAACAGCAGATTGCTGAGGACGAAATGATGCGAAAGATCTTATGCGTGTTGATGTTGATGCTGGTGACGGTGGCCTGGGGCTGTACGGAGAAGGTGGCCACGGGCGCCGGGGCGGGCTCTGGGGACGACACCGGCGTGACCGACGATGCCTCGGCCTCCGACTCGGGTCCCGATGACTCGGGGGCTGAGGATACCGGCCCGGACGACGGCGGCACGACGGATACGGGTCCCAATGACACGGGTCCCAATGACACTGGCCCGGACGGCTCCGGCGATCTCTGCGACAGCGTCACCTGCCCGCCGACGGCGCCGTTTTGTCTGTCCTCGACCGGCCAGTGCGTCGAATGCGAGGCCGACGACGATTGTGGCGCGGGCGAGCCGCTATGTAATACCTCGACCGGCCAATGCGCCGCCTGCGTCAGCGACGATGACTGCGGAGCGGCTGCGCCCGCTTGCGACACCGACGCCGGTGAGTGCGTCCAATGCGCCGACGACAGCCACTGCCCGTCGAGCCAGCCCGTCTGTGACGTCAACGAAAATGAGTGCGTGGATGCGTGCGCCGACGACGACGATTGCGGCGCAGACACCCCCCAATGCGACGCCGGCACCGGCCACTGCGTCGAGTGCTTCGACGATGACGAGTGCGGGGGCGCCGACTCGGCTTGCAGCGCCGACGGCATCTGCGTCGAATGCACCGCCGACGACCACTGTCCGGCCGGCTCACCGCTGTGTGACACCACTGCTCAGGAGTGCGTCGAATGCCTCAACAACAGCCAGTGCGGCGCCAGTGATCCGATTTGTGTGGAAGGCGAATGCGAGCAGTGCACGACCAACAGCGATTGCTCCGGGGACACCCCGATCTGCGGCGACTTCGAGTGTGTGGCTTGCACGGACACCCAGGGTTGCGACGTCGACGGCGATACGCCGTATTGCGACGGCGGCGATGCCTGCGTCGAGTGCACCGACGACGCCCAATGTCCGTCTGACGCGCCGACCTGCAGCGGCGACAATACCTGCGTGGAGTGCACTCAGAACGACGAGTGCCCCGAGTCAGCGCCGGTCTGCGACTCGCAAAATACCTGCGTGACCTGCGAGAGCGACAGCGACTGCACCTTCGGCGGCGAGGATGTCACCGAGCCGTATTGTGTCTCCGATGGCGACCCTGCCGATTGTGTCGAATGCCGCGACGCCGACGACTGCGGCGCCGGTCAGCTATGCACCACCGACGGAACCTGTGTCGAATGCACCCAGGATAGGGATTGCGCCAGCGGCGAGGTCTGCGAGACCAACACCGGCGTATGCGCTGACGAGTGCGGCGCAGTGACGGGTCTTTGCGGCGCCACCACCCACTGTCTGCAGTCACAGGACGCGTGCGTCGAGTGTACTCGCAACTCACATTGCTGGAATGATGGCGGCATCTGCCACCCGCAGACCTACGTATGCGGCGAATGTGGCAACGATAACGACTGCGGTGGCGACGAGATGTGCAACCCCGACACCGCCCAATGTGTCGAATGCCTCGAAAATACCGATTGCGCCACAGACGAGTGGTGCTCGACGAGCTTCGAGTGCGAGGACTGATCGGGGAGTGCGGACTTGGGGGACTGCGGGCTTGGGGCTTGGGGAAAGGCAACCTCGAGTCCCCCGCTTGACGCCCGCCACCGCATTCGGCTCAATCTTTTTGGGGAAGCGCGTCGCCCACCGTCGAGAGCAGCTTGTCGCGGGAGACCGGCTTGGGCAGAAACCCCCACTGCTCGTCGAGGCCTCGCTCGCCGCGATAGATCAGATCCGGGGCGTAGCCGCTCACGAAGATAACGTCCATACCGGAGAGCTCGTCGCGCAATTGCTTGGCCAGATCGACGCCGCTGCCGTCGGGCAAGATCACATCGGCCAAGAGTAGGTCGATGGGGCGGTCCGCTCTCTCGACGGCCGCGCGAGCTTGCTCGAGGCTGGCCGCTTCGAGCACATGATAGCCCTGATCCCGCAGGAAGAGGGCGTACGGCTCGCGAATATCCTCCTCGTCCTCGACCAATAAGATGCATCCCGGCGTCGGCTTTGTCGCAGCTTCGAGCCTCTCGGAGTCTTCCTCGCCGGACTCGGCCTCCGTGGTGCGCGCGGAGGCCGGAAGGTAGATCGTAAACGTGCTGCCCTGCCCCGGCGTGCTGTCGACGTAGATCTTGCCGTCGTTCGCCTCGATGATCCGGTAGACGGTCGCCAGGCCCATGCCGGTACCCTCGCCGGGGCCCTTGGTGGTATAGAAGGGATCGAAGATGCGCTTTTGAGTCTCGCGGTCCATCCCCACGCCGGTGTCGGCGATCTCGACGACGACCCAGTCACCCGGCTCCAGGTCGGGCCGAGGCGGGGGCTCGTGGGGCTCGATATGAATCTGGCGGGTGCGGACGTTCAGCGTGCCACCATCGGGCATGGCGTCGCGGGCGTTGACCAACAGGTTCATGCTCACCTGGTCGAATTGGCCCTTGCCGACCTCGATGGGGGCGAGGTCATCGGCTAAGTGCAGATGCATATCGATGTCCTCGCCGAGCGCCCGGTCGAAGAGGTCGCGGGTCTCACGGATGCGGCGGTTGAGCTCGAAGAGCTCCGGCTCGCTGCTGCGCTTCTGGCTGAAGCTCAACAATTGATGGGTCAGCGACGCGCCGCTCTCGATGGCGTGCTCCATCTTGTCGACATGCTCGACAAGCTCGTGCTCGTGCTTGGCGCTGAGCTTCTCTTTGAGGACATGGCCCAGTGTGGCGACGATGGCCAATATGTTGTTGAAATCGTGGGCGATCCCTCCGGCCAACTCGCCGATGGCTTCCATGCGCATGGATTGCTCGGCGCGCTGTTCGGCCTCTTTTTGGCGGGTGACGTCGACGGCGATCAACAGCACGCGCTCGGGTCGGCCCACACGATCGTCGATGGAAAAACAGATGTGGTTGACCCACACGACCAAACCGTCCTCATCGCAATAGCGGTGCTCGGCTTGAAAATAAGCTTCTTCGCCGCTCATCAACAACTCGAGCGCGTCGCGGACGTCATCTTGATCCTCGGGATGGATAAAATCCCCGACCGGGTGGCCCTCGATATGCTCGGCGGTGTCTTGGCCGAGTAGTTGGAGGAACGCGGGATTGCAGCGTTCGATGCTCAGCTCCTCATGGACAACCTGCAGCGGCAGCGGCACGGTGTCGAAGTAGCTCCACAGCGCCTTTTGGCGCCGCTCGAGCTTTTCTTCGACCTGTCGCCGTGCGTCGTTGACATCTGGTTGAGTGAGTTGCTCGAAGACCGATTTGATCTCTTGGTAGAGCAGGTCGATATTGATCTGGTCGTCATCGAGTCGGATGACGTAGCGCTGCAGGCCCTTGTCTTTGGCTTCGAGGATGATCCCGGCCTGGTCCGGGTCGCCGACCATGATCATCGGGCGCATCGGCGGGTGTTCTGCCAAATGGTCGACCAACTCGATGCCGTGGGGCTCGACGTCGATGATGATCAGGTCGAACTCCGGCCCTTCGACGGCGTCGCGAAACTTCTCGGCGTCGTCGACGTAGACGACCTCGACCGGAAAGCGCTCGCGGAAGAGAGGGCGCGCGAAGATGTCGTCGACCTCCCACACATCGCCGAGCACCAGGACCTTATATATGCGCTGCAGTGAGGCAGTCACTGGCGACCTCCCGGTTGGTTGCGTTGCTCCCGACCGGCTCGTTCCTCGGGTGGATCGAGCGCCGGATAGTAGATGCAGGTGACGGTCTGGTCGTCGCGGTTGTCGACGACCATCCGGCCGCCCCCTTGTTCGACGATGCTCTTGACGGTGGCCAGCTCCAGGCCGGCATGGCGATCGGCGCGGCGATCGGTGAAAAAGGGGTCGAAGATTCGCGCGCGCATCCACTCGTGCAGAGCTGGGCCGTCATAGATGACCTCGAGGACCACATAATTGCCCGGCGCCACAGGCACCCTCTCCTGGGCGGGCGTGACTCGCAGGTGGTGAGTCTCGAGCACCAAACGGCCCCCTTCGTTCATCTGGGATGCGCCGTTTTTGACCAGATTCACCACCGCCGTTTGCCAGTGGTCGCGATCGCCATCGATCTCGGGCAGGTCCCGGTCGAGGTCTAATTGAACCTCCATATTGGTGGGGACGAGCGCATCGAGCGAATCGCTGAGCCCGTCAATGAGCTCGCTGAGGTCGATCCGCTCGGGCCGGGAGACGCTGGTGCGGCTGAACGCCTGGAGCTGGTGGGTAAATCGCGCGGAGCGTTCGATGGCGCCCTCGATCTTCTCCAGCCGCTTCAATGCTTTGTCATCGCCCAGCTCACGGAGCCGATGGGCGAGTAGCTCGGTGTTGGACATCAACACGTTGAGCAGATTGTTATTTTCGTGGCTGATCGTGGCAGCCAGGCCGGTCAATTGCTGCATGGTGCGCGCGCGCTGCAGCTCGGGGCGCGCGGTGTCGCTCGCCGCGAGCGACACCGCCACCACACGACCGTGCGGGTCGGTGACCGGCTGGTAGTGAAGCTCGCGCACCCCGTCTTCGTCGTCGAGCGCCTCGAAATGGCGCTCGTGGACCACCGCATGACCGGCAAACGCTTGATCGAGACACTCGTTAAACTCCTCCAGAGTGCCCTCGAGCACCCACGACTCGAGCCGGGCGCCGACCATGGGTTTGTTGTCGTGGAGCTGCACGACCAGGTCTTGGCCGGCTTGATTGACGTAGAGAAGGTAACGTCTGCGCGCGACGACGAAGAACGGCTCGAGCACATTGTGGAATTGGGCGTACCGATACATCTGGTCGGCGCTGGGATTCTCCATGGTGGGAGGTTCGACGAAGCGCTTGAGCTGGGTGTGGATCTCCTCGGCGAGCAGGTCTGTAAAGATCTCGCTGTCGACGGCTCGCAATAGATAGGCCTCCAGCCCGTGTCGCTCGGCCTCGAGGAGTTTCCCTGCTTCCTCCGGGTTGCCGACCATGACGACCGGGCAGGCCGGCATGCTCTCACGGACCTTCTCGAGGACCTCGATGCCGTGCGGGGTGACGTCGATGAGCACCAGGTCGTAATTTTCTTCTCGCTCGATTTCCGCGTCGAATTTCGCGTGATCTTCGATATGAATCGGAGACGACGGCAGCTCCTGCTCGAAGAGCTCACGCTCGAAGATGTCGCTGACCTCGGGGACATCGCCGAGAATCAGTACTTTGAGTTCTCGTGTGATCATCATCGGCAACTGGCGAATTGGCGATTGGCGATAGAACTCCGGTGTTGCAGAGCCGCTTGGCCGTTTCCATGGCGTAAATAGCGTTCCTAACATAAGCAGTTGTCCGGAAAGTAAAGGCCGCTGCGTGGCCGCTTCATCCCTTCGTCACACGCCCTCCATCGATCGTTTTCAATTCTCCCGGCGAATCGTCACCCGCCCGACACCCCGCTTCCACATGGGGATGCCATTGTACGCCTCGAGATGGGAGGGGCGCCGTAGCCTCCCCACAGGACCTGTAAAGACGCAATCCATTGGTCTGATGTCATCGAGGAAAGCCAAGATGAAGTTCAATCTCAAGTTTGTCGCAATCTCTCTTTTCGCCATGCAGCTCGCCGCGCTGGGAGCCGCGAGCTGCGGAGACTCGGCGGAGAGCAACAACGACGCCAATAACACGAACAACGCCAATAACGGCCAACAGGCGCTCGACCACCCCAACGCCGAATGCTCCGAGATCGACGCCGGTACGCTGTGCAATATCACCGGTGAGATCACCGAAGACCTCACCCTGGAAAATAACGGGACGATTTACCAGCTCAGCGGCCCGGTCTTCGTCGGCGACGACCAGGCCGAGACGGTGCTGACCGTCGACGCCGGCGTGACCGTCTTCGCCGACCCGGCAAGCTCGTCGACGACTTTCCTGACAGTGCGCCGAAACTCCAAGATCATGGCCGAGGGCACCGCCTCCGAGCCGATCGTCTTCACTCCGGCCGTCGACGAAGGCGAGCGCCAGCGCGGCATGTGGGGCGGGATGATCATCAACGGGAAGGCTCCGCTGAATACCGGCGCCGAGGCTGAAGGCGAGGGCACGGAAGGCGAACCGGCGGCCGATGAAGCCGGCGAGGCGGATCACCAGTTGCCGCCGCTCGAAGGCGACGAACTGCCCGACCTGGGCACGCTGACCGAGTGGACCGACTGGGACGAGGTGTTCGCCAAGGGCAAGCAGTTGCTCCAGGACGTCAAGGACGGCACATACACGTTTGACGAGCCGGGGCTGTACTAC
>JBKGZI010000103.1:0-14761 GCA_046545675.1 Persicimonas sp. | reverse complement strand
AGTTTAACGCGCGTTAAATGCATCGCAAGCCCGTTGAAAGAATTTGCGCTTTCGACCATAGATTTTTGGGGACAGCGGCCGTCGAAGCTTCTTCGCCGCGCTGATGCCAAACGATAATACAACGTCCACAGCCACAGATTTTGACGTAGAGGTCGCCGTGAATAATGACAAGATGAACGTTCGAGACGTCGAGGCCGCAGGCGGAAAGCTGGCCGTGCTGCTTCCGGGAATGGGAGCCGTGGGGACCACCGTCATCGCCGGTGTGCTGGCCGCTCGCAAGGGGCTGGCTCGTCCGATCGGCAGCCTCACGCAATTTGCTCGCCTCGGCAACGAACCCCACGCGCCCAGGCTGCGCGACGCGCTGCCGCTGGCCCGCTTGGACGATATCGTCTTCGGCGGCTGGGATATCTTTGAGCAGAATTGCTACGAGGCGGCCAAAGAGGCCGGCGTGCTCGAAGACGACCACCTCGACCCGATCCGCGAGGAGCTCGAGGCCATCGAGCCAATGAGCGCGGTCTTCGACCCCGAATACGTGCGCAATATCAATGGGCCCAATGTCAAAGAGGGCGACTCCAAGATGGCGCTGGCCGAGGCGCTCATCGACGATATCGACAATTTCGTGGCCGACAACGACTGCAACCGAGCCGTCGCGGTGTGGTGTGGCTCGACCGAGGTCCACGTGCGTTTGGGTGAGGTGCACGCCTCCATCGAGGCCTTCGAGGCCGGCCTTTGGGAGAGCCACGAGGCGATCAGCCCGACGATGATCTACGCCTACGCCCACATCAAGGCGGGCGTCCCGTTCTTCAACGGCGCCCCCAACGCTGCGCTCGACTGCCCCGCGTTGGTCGAGTTGGCCGAGCGTGAAGGCGTGCCGGTGGCCGGCAAGGACTTCAAGACCGGCCAGACGCTGATGAAGACCATCCTCGCCCCGGGCTTCAGCTCGCGGATGCTCGGTGTGCGCGGCTGGTACTCGACCAATATCCTCGGAAACCGCGACGGCCAGGTCCTCGACGACCCGGGCTCCTTCAAGACCAAAGAGGAGTCGAAGCTGTCTGTGCTCGAGTCCATTCTCGACGCCGACCACTACCCGGAGGGCTACGAGGAGATGGATCACAAGGTGCGCATCGACTACTACCCGCCGCGCGGCGACAACAAAGAGGGCTGGGACAATATCGATATCTTCGGGTGGATGGACTACCCGATGCAGATCAAGGTCAACTTTCTGTGCCGCGACTCGATCTTGGCGGCGCCGCTGGTGCTCGACCTGGCGCTGCTGGGCGATTTGGCCATCCGGGCAGGCAAGGGCGGCGTCCAAGATTGGTTGAGCTTTTATTTCAAGAGCCCGCAGCCGGTCGCCGGCAAGATGCCCGTGCACGACCTCTTTTTACAGCGCGACATGCTCTTCGAGACCCTGAACGAGCTGCACCAGCGCTCCGAGGGCACCGCCACGACCGATACGCCTAAACCTACAGCGATCGCTGGTGAATGAGCGGTCTGCGACGCCACATCCTGGACATCTCCGGGTCCACCGTGGCCAGCCTGGTGGCCACCGGCTGCGACGGCATTGTCTACGCCGCGCTCGTGCAGACGCTTGTGGGGTGGCAGATGTTGTCGGTGGGGCTGTCCGCCGGCCTCGCCGCAGTCGTGGGCGGCTTGATCCACTACTCGATGTGCCGGTTTTGGGTGTTTCGACGCTTCGAGGCCTCCCTTCGGTGGTCGGCGGTGACGTATTTTTTGATGAGCGGTATCGCCGCCGTCGGTCACGGCTTTATGACCGAGTGGCTCGCTGGTTTTCTCGGCGCAGGCTTCGGATGGGCGCTCTCCAAGGCGGTCTTATGGGCGCTGTGGACCTATCCTGCCAGTCGCTACATCGTCTTTGGCGGCCTGGCTGGCCAGGAGACCGACGAGGAGGCCTTCGATGCCGACCCCAAATGACCCAGATGCAGATGGGGACCCGGCCGACACGCTTCCGACGTGGAGGCAGTCGTGGAGGGAAGCGCCGGTGTCGATGTTCTTCTCGACCTTCGGCGGCGTCGGCCATATCCCCGGCGGCCCGGGCACCTACGCGGCGGCCATCTTTACGCCCGCCATCGTCTGGATGTCCTCCTGGCCGATGCTTTGGCGGGTGGGGCCATTTGTCGTCGTCACCGTTCTATCCATGTATTGGGCCGAGCACGCCGGTCGCGCGCTCGGAGAGCACGACAGCCGCCGCATCGTCATGGACGAAGTCGTCGGCGTGTGGACGACGCTGGTCTGGTTCGGCAGTCTGAGTTGGCTCGAGGCGCTCGTGGGGCTGGTGGCCTTCCGCATCCTCGACATGGCCAAGCCTCCGCCGGCCAAGCGTCTCGATGATGAGGGTCGAGGTGGCGTCAGCGTCATCGCCGACGACCTGGTGGCCGGTGTCTGGGCGATCCCGGCCGTCTTGCTGGTGCGATGGCTCTTGGGTTGATGGGTCCGAGCTGACGGCTGCGTGTCAACTCGATGGCCCGACAGACCAGCACTCGTTTCGTTGGATTGAAGGCCGGCGGGGTGATAGTTTGGCGTCGATCGAAGTATCTCTCTTTGTTCTGACGGCGTGCTACTGGCGATGTCCTCCTTCCTCGACTTTATGCTGCGCCTCGGTAGACGACGTATCGTCGCGTTGGTCTCGATCTTCGTTGTGGTGCTGGGGTCGATCGCGCTGGGCGTGGTCGCCTTCCAGACGAGCATGGGGATGCACTCGTGGCTGAGCGCCCACCAGATTTGGCGTAAGCATCGCCAAAACCTGGTTACGTGCACCCGAGAGTTGGTCGAGCATAATGATCAGGTGGCGATGGTCCCCTGCCAAGAGGCGCTACACCAATTCGAAGTCCACGACTCACTTCGAACACAAATTATCCAACAAAATTGGGAGGATGTGCATCGGCACATCCTCGAGATCGGGCTGACTCGCGCAGAGGCCGACGCCACGTTGGATTTGGCGAAGCTCTCGGTGTTCGTCCCTCAGGCGACCGCGGCCATCGAAGCATGGGGGATGGCGCTGCTCGAGGCGCGACACTTACGCGAACTCTCCGCCGAGTATACCAAAGCCCTGACGGACCCGGCCAAGCCCACTGGCCACCGGCGCACTTATCTGGACCGGATCGATCGTATAGAGGCTCGACTCGAGCGTCACGAGCAGCGCTTCGCGGCCGTCCTGCATGACGGCGTGCCGCAGGCCAAATTCACGGGCATCGGCGCCTTTGGCGTGGCTGTGCTCCTGCTGGTCGGTTGCGGCCTTTATACGGCGCGTTTGGCCAGACACCACGACAAAGAGCGCGTGCGCGCCGAGCGTCGCCTCTTGGAGCGAGAGCGGTCCTATGAGGCGCTGGTCGAGAATCTCCACGAGCCGATCTGCGCCGTCGACCCCGCCTCCGGCGAGGTCGAGGAGGCCAACGCCGCCTTCTGGGCGATGATCGGTCGGGACGCCCGCAGAGAAGAACCGCTATCCGTCGCCGATTTCGTCGGGGAGTCGTCTCAGGAGGGACAGGACTTCCTCGAGTCCATCCGGCGCGGCAGCATCGGGCTCGTCGAGCGGGTCTGGCGCACCGGTGACGACGGCCATCGGGTCATGCAGATCATCACAAGCCGCATCCCCGGCGCGACCCAGCGCGTCTTCTTACTCGCTCGCGACGTCACCGAGATTCGCGAGTACGAGGCGACGATGATCGAGGTCGACCGGATGCTGGCGGTGGGCACGCTGGCCGCCGGGGTGGGCCACGAAATCAACAACCCGCTGACTTACGTCGCCGGTGGCATCGACTACGCCCACGAGAGTCTCTCGACCATCCTCGACCAGGCGCAGGGATGTGATCTGGTCACCGAGCACGAGGCGGTCGCCCAGGCCCTCGCGCAGGTGCGCGAGATCGTCGACGCCCTCGATGATGCGCGCGAGGGGACGCGCCGGGTCCGAGATATCGCCGGCGACCTGCGCACCTTTTCGCGCTGCTCGGAGGTCGACGCCGCCGAGCCGGTGGCCCTCGAGGCGGTCACCGAGTTGGCCCTCGATATGGCCGACCACGAATTACGCGACCGCGCCCGTGTCAGCCGCAACTATGAGGACGGCGTGGTCGCGGTGGGCAACGAGTCCCGCCTGGCGCAGGTCATCCTCAACCTGATCATCAACGCCGCTCAGGCCATCGACGAAGGCGCTCCGGACGACAACCAGGTATCGGTCAAGACCTATCACGACGGCGATCAGGCGGTCGTGGAGGTCAGAGATACCGGCGAGGGGATCGACAGCGACCGGCGATCGATGGTCTTCGAGCCGTTTCGCACGACCAAGCCGGTCGGCGAGGGCACCGGCCTGGGCCTGGCGATCTCGCGCAATATCGTCGAGTCGATGAACGGCGAGATCGGCTTCGAGAGCACGCCGGGCGTGGAGACCACATTCTGGGTGCGGCTGCCTGCGGCGAGAGGGTCAGACAGAGAGTCAGAGAGTGAGAAAGTAAGAGAGTGAGAAAGTAAGAGAGTGAGCTCCAGCAACCCACTCCAAGCGGGGTTGGATGCTGGCAGCGTTGTTCTTGCTCTCCCGATAGTTATCAGGGCAGCAGCTCGGTCTGCCCGTCGCCCGACCTCACGCGCACGGCCCCCGTGCCGCCGCACTCCTGGCAGGGATCTTCGATCTCGAAGAGTCCGATATACCGCCCCTTTCCGCCGCATCCCGGGCACGTCGTGGGATCGTCGTCTTCGTCAAATGATTCGCCCGTCGCCAGCTCTTCGTCCTCCTCGTCGAAGAGCGAGGACAACTCGTTGTCGTCGAAGAGATCGCGGAACGGGTCGGGTTTGTGGTTGTTCGACATCAGTACACTCCGTCGACTGAAAGGTGGACGGACCAGTCGATTCCGGTTCACGTGGGAATCTAAACACAGGCTGAGTGCCTGAGAAATGAGGCAGCCGAACATCGGCCCCCGGCCCTGAGCTTGACTCGATACCGCAGTGGTTAGCGTCAACCTTAGGGGGACCATGATGGCATCGACGGTATCCAGGGGGAGCATTATGCCAAAACTAGCCACGTTTATCATCGCCGCGGTCGCGGCCGCTCTGGTCGGGGCAATGGGCGGCTGCACGCCCGAACACACCACGCCGACGTCGGCGGCCGCCGGGAAGGTCGAGCAGTCGAACGCGAGCGCCTCCCAATTTCACCATTGGAGCCGTGGCGACTCTCAGGTCGACGAGTGGGATTTCGCCAAGGCCGTGGAGGTGCTCGGCCTTTTTGGTGCGTGGGATACCAACGGTGACGGCTTGGTCTCCGAGGACGAATTCGAGGCGGTCGTCTTTCAGATCTGGGACGAAGACGACAGCGGTGTGATCGAGCGCGGTGAATGGGAACAGGCCGCCTCGGACTGGCACCGCAGCCAGCAGCCCGTTGGCGGGTTCGTCGATTGGGACCCCGATGGCGACGGCCAAATCGGGCGCGACGAGCTGCGAAGCGGCGTGCTGGCCACCCACCTCTTTCGATATTGGGATGCCGACGACGACGGATACCTGACTCAGGCCGAATTTGCGGCCGAGGCCTTCGCCGTCTGGGACACCAACGACAACGGCATGATCGAGCGAGATGAGTGGGAGCGCGCCGTCCCCCAATGGACCCGCGAATTCGAGCCACCCTCTTCGTAGGGTCCTTGTCTGCCTGTGTCCTTATCTCCTTGTCTCCAACAAGCCCCCTCGGGTACAAACGGGGGGACGAGTCCTTTGGAGGCACGAGCTGATGGGCGAAGATTGGGAAAAACTGGCGGGTGAACAAGGCGAGAAGGTCACCTCGAGCAGGCTCAAGCGGATGTTCAAGCTGGGCAGCATGGGCGCGAAGGTGACCGCATCCACCGTCGCCTCGAAGGTGGGCAGCCTGCTGCCCGGCGACAAGCAGCGCCGCAAGGACGGCCTCGAGCGCGCTTATGCGAAAAACGCCGGCCGCGTCGTCGAGGTGCTCGGTGAGCTCAAGGGGGCGTCGATGAAGGTCGGCCAGCTCCTGTCGGCCGACCCGGAGCTGCTCCCCGACGAGTTCTCCGAGGTGATGTCCTCGCTGCAAAAGGACGCCCCGCCGATGACCTACAACACGGTCAAAGCGCAGATCGAGCGCTCGCTCGACCGCCCCATCGAGGCCGTCTTCAGCTACTTCGATCCCGACCCCATCGGCTCGGCGAGCATCGGGCAGGTCCACCGCGCCGTGCTCGAAAGCGGCGAAGAGGTCGCCGTCAAGGTGCAGTATCCAGGCGTGGCCGACTCGCTGGAGAGCGATCTCAAGAGTCTCAAGTCGATGCTCGTCTACGGCCGGGTGGTCATCGACCGCGACCGGCTCGAAGCGATCTTCGGGGAGGTCGAGCGCATGCTCCTCGAGGAGGCCGATTACGAGGCCGAGGCCCAAAGTCTGGGCCGCTTCCACGACATCCTCGCCGACCGTGACGGCATGAGCGCCCCGCGTCCGTTCCCCGAGTGGACCCGAAAGCAGGTCTTGGTCATGGAGTATGCCGAGGGCCGCAAGCTCGACGAGGCGCTGGCCGAGATGGACGATGGCCCGCGCCGCCAGGATCTGCTGGAGCGCTGGATGCACGCCTATTCGTGGATGTTCCACGAGCTCATGGAGCTGCACGCCGACCCGCACCCCGGCAACTTTCTGCTGCAGGACGACGATACGCTGGTGATGCTCGACTTCGGCTGCGTCAAGAGCTTCGACGCCGAATTTGCCGACGGCTTCCTCGAGATCTTGGATGCTACCTGGCAAAATGATCCCGAGCGCATCATCGACATCTATATGCGCCTTGGTTTTGGCGCCGAGGGTACCGACCCGAAGTCGATCGATCCAGAGTTGATGCTCCAATACCAGGAGATCGTCATCGCGCCGTTTCTTCGAGACGAGCCGTTTTATTTCGGGGATTGGGAGCCGGCCAAGGAGGCCAAGTTGTTCATGCTGCGCCACCCGAGCTTCCTGAAGCTGACCCCGCCGCCCGACGCGCTGGCTTATTTTCGGGTGCTCAGCGGCATCAAGGGCCTATTGCGCAAGATGGACGCCCATATCAACGCCTACACGATGGCCCACGCCACCGCGAAGCGGCGCGGCCTGCTCAGCGAGGCTTGAGCCTATTCGGCCGCAGGCTCCAGCGGCTGCAGGTGCCGGGAGCCGTTCAGGATGCCCCGATTCTTCCGGGCACGGTGGGTGCTCGTATCGCTGAGCGCCTCGATCTGGCGGATCCGCTGCACGTAGGGGGCGGGAAGCTGGTGCTCGACGCCGCCGTGGACCACGAAATCTTTGTACCAGCGAAACGGGAGCAGCGATCGGTCGATATGATCGGGGGAGGCGACGTAGCAGAAAGCCTCGACCGCGCCCTGAGAGGTGTCGAGCTCGATATCGACCAACTCGTAGCCGTAGCCGAGCCCCTCTGCACGGTCGAGCAGGTAGCGCTCCTGGGAGTGGATCTCGAAGAGCACCCCGTGTACGCACGCATCGGTGTCGGCGACGACGTTGCACTTGGCCGAGCCGTCGGCGCCGCGCTTGTGGAAGCGCAGCTCGAAGCCCTCCAGGCGCGCCGGGCCGAGCGGTGTGGTCGACGGCACGCGCCGCCTGAGCCGCTCGGTGAGCATATTGGAGCCGTAAGCGAAGTACTTCAGAAACTTCATAGATTGGCTACTGCGGGGTTTTGAAAGTGCCTATCACGATTCAAGATATAGGCATGCATTCGGTAAAAGGGCACCAGCTGTGCCCATTATTCCAATTGCCAGCAGATGAAGAAAGCCCGCTTCCCTCGCACAAAGAAGCGCGGAGAGGCGGGCTGGTGCTGAGATGCTGCCGTGTTGGCAATTATACGCGAGCAGTCATGCGCGCGGACGCGGCTGCTCGCCGCGACGCTCGGGGCCGGGCTTGCTGGTCGGCTTTTTGCCCATAGCTTCCACCGACACGCCCTTTTTGCTCAGGTAATCGCGGGTGACGTCGGGGATATTATTCTCCAGCCAATTGGCCATCTCCTCCTCTTCGGCGAGGATGTCCTGGCATACTTGCTTGATCTCGGGCTCACCATAGACCTCGGCGGCCGCGATGAGCGAGCGATATGAGGCAATCTCCATGCACTCGAAGGAGTAGTTACTGATGCCTGCTTTGACGACCTCGTCGTCAGCGCCGGCGGCTCCGAACGCTTGCATGGCGCCGGTGAACTTACCCACCATCTCCTTGACCTTCGAGGTGTCGCCGCCGAGCTGCTCGATGCATCCCTTGATGCGCTGGGCCTGGTTACGGGTGGTCTGCAGGTGCTCGTTGACCTTGTTCTTGACCTGCGGATAATCCTCGAGGCTCTTGACCTGCTTCTCGAGGATCGATTCGGCTGACTTTTCCATGGCGTGCGCGTCGCGCAGCCACGAGAGTAACATATTGTCGTCTTTAGCCATGATGTCTCCTTTCGATGAGATATGAAAACGAGCGAGAATAGGCCCCCTCGCCCGTGTGTTGTCACTACATGGGAGAGGCGATGACTCTCCCGGACTCCGTGTTCAATGCTGGACACATATGGCCTGCCGACAAGGTGGATGCGCGGGCGAAGATGCCTATGTTTTCAGTGGTTTAGGGTCGGTTGGAGTCTGGCGTTCTGGCTCTCCTTTTGCCCCACGATCGCAATGCCCACTTGGCTCCCCGACATCGACTCTGACCTGAGTAGTTTCCCCGAGCTGGTCGATCTGCTCGACCAGCTCTGCGTGGTCGTGTTGACCGGCGCCGGCTGCAGCACCGAGTCGGGGATCCCCGACTACCGCGGCCCGAAGACGCGCCAGAAGACCCGAAACCCCATCCAATACCGCGAATTCGTCAGCTCCGAGGCGACTCGGCGTCGCTATTGGGCGCGCAGCATGATCGGTTGGCCGCGTTTTCGACGCGCCGAGCCCAACGGGGCTCACCGGGCGATCTGCCGGCTGGAACAAGAGGGAATCATTCACGGGGTGGTCACGCAGAACGTCGACCGGCTCCACCATAAGGCGGGCAGCGAGCGGGTCGTCGAGCTCCACGGCGCGCTGGCCGAGGTCTGCTGCCTGGGGTGTGAGGCGGTCGAGGACAGGGACGCCCTGCAAGAGCGGCTGCGCGCGCTCAACCCGGGCTGGGCCGCGCGGCATCCGGCCGAGTTGGCCCCCGATGGCGACGCCGAGCTCCCCACCGACATCCCCGAGGAATTCTGCGTACCCGGGTGCGAAAACTGCGGCGGGGTGCTCAAGCCCGGTGTGGTCTTCTTCGGTGAAAACGTCCCCAAAGATGTGGTGACTGACGCCTGGCGGCTGGTCGACGGCGCCGACGCACTGCTGGTCGTCGGCTCGTCGCTGGCGGTCTACTCGGCGTTTCGCTTCGTGCGTGGCGCCGCCAAAAAACGCCTGCCGCTGGGCATCATCAACCTGGGCGAGACCCGCGGCGACGAGCACGCCTGGGTGCAGGTGCAGGCGCGCGCCGGCCTCGTGATGCCCAAACTCGCCGATGCGCTGGCCGGTTGAGCGAACTCAGAGCGCTTGTCGTCGCCTGTCGAGTTCGTCGTCGTTGCTAGATTCTTGGATCCAAAACGTCTGGTACCCGAGCACCACGCCGTCGTCGAGCGCCGTGGCGACTCGCCAGCGGCCCGGCGCGAGGTGGCGTTTTGTCGACCACATCCGCCAGCCGTTTTTGCGGCCGCCGCGCATCTTGAAGGGGATGGTGTCGGTCTGGCTCCACTCGCCGTCGACCTCGCGGAACCATCGGTGCTCCATGGGGGCCTCGACGGCGTCGGGCGCAAAGATGGCGGTGAGCGCGGCGACCGCCTCGCCCTGTCGCCACTGGATGGTCGGCTCGGCTATACCCGCGTCGACCAGCCAATGCTGCTCGTCGACCTCGCAGGTATATTCGCCGTCTTGCTTCTCGAAGGAGGTGCCGACCACGCTGCTCTTCATGACCAGCGGCACCGGCGGCACCCAGCCAAGTAAGTATAAAACGACCACCGCGGCGGCCGCCGCGGTGGCCGCGCGCAGCGTGCGCGGCGGCTGCTTGGCCAATGCGGCGAGTCCGTAGATCAGAGCGATGCCCAGCGCCGAGCTCAGATAAAACCACCACGCAGAGATGCTCTTGGTCAGGTGGGGGACGATGAAGTTGAATAGCATCACCAGGCTGACGCCGTAGATCGCCCACAGAAGATGCAGCTGCGACTCGCCCCATTCGGCAAATTCGTTCCAGACCATCGCGCCAAATAACGCCAGCACGGTCAGCACCGTGTACCATTCGCCGGCGCTCTTGAAGTAGACGACCACCAGCGCGCTAAATAGCGAGCCCAGGCAAAAATGCAGTGCAAAGCCCAGCCGACGGTGAACCGTCTCGGACAGCGGCCGCGAGCGCACCACCAGGCAGACCGCCACGCCCACCGCGTAGCCGGCGACCACGATCAGGTCGGTGGTCGTGACCATCCGGCCGAGCGTGAGCACGTCGAATAAAAAGCCGCCCACGAAGAACATGAACGGAAACCACCGCCGCAGCTTTTCGGTGCGCTCGGCCACGCCGAAGCGCTCATCGAAGTCGGCGAGTTTTTGGCGAATCTGTTGGTTCATTCGAAAGCTTCGTATGCCTTGTTAAACATCTGCACTGTGGTATCGGTCGACCCGACTGACATCGTCAACCCCCGCAGCATACAAGACACCGCCATGCGCATCGAATCCAAACCGCCGCACGACTTCTATCTGGCCCTCGACGTCGACGAGTATTTCGAGGCCGAGTACGACCCCGAGGAGATCTTCAAGGGCGGCTATGCCCGCCCGCTGAACCTCGCCGATCGCACCGTTCTGGCCGTGATTCACTACAACGACAACCCCGCCGAGCCGGCCTTCGAGGTGGAGCTGCCCGACCAGGCGGCGCCCGACGAGCAGGAGGCCGCCGAGATCGGCCGCCAGGTCGGGCGGATCGTCGGCAGCGAGCTGGACGTGGCCGCGTTTCGCGACCAGGTCGCCGACGACGAGGTCCTCGCCCCGATCGTCGCCGAGCATTACGGCTTCAAGCGGCTGTCGCGCGGGCGTTTCTTCGAGGACGCGATGCGCCACATCATCCGGACGCGCATCTCCCACGGGCCGACCAAGCGGCGCATGGTCCAGGACGTGCGCAAGACCTGGGGCACCGCGCTGCAGTGGCGCGGGCGCACCTACTACTCGTATCCGCGCCCCGAGGTCTTACAGCACGTCGACCCGACCGAGCTGCGCGAGTTCGGCATCTCGCGCCGCAAGGGCGAATACGTCACCGGGCTGGCCAAGCTCATCGCCGGCGGCGAGCTCGATCCGGCCGGGCTCGAGGAGGCCGGCCCCGATGAGTTCTGGGAGAAGGTCACCGGTGTGCGCGGCATCGGCCCGTCGACGGCCCAATCGCTGATGTTTCGCCGCAACCGTTCCGACGGCGCGTTCTTCTCGCACAAGACCAAGGGCAAGGAGAAGGGCTGGCGGCGCTGGATCTTGCCGATGTACGGCCTCGACCCCCACGAGACCACCGACGAGGAGTTCGAGGCGCTGCGCGACCGCTGGCGCGGCTATGAGGCGCTGGTGTCGCAATACCTATTCTTCGACTGGCTGATGGCCGAGAAGGAGCGCGAGCACGAGGGGTGAATGGAGGATCTCACAGAAACCGAGCATCTTCTATTTGCGGAAGCCCAACAAGGTGCCAGGGGCGATGTTGGCCAGTCCTCATGCGCCTGTGACGGGGGGCTAATCGACATTGATGGTCACCTTTGCTGTGTCGGTGCCGCCATTTCCATCGCTGATCGTGTACAGGAACCTATCGGTTGCATCGTCTTCCGGGGCGACATAAGTCACAGTGTTATCCGAGTTGAGGGTGGCCGTGCCGATGGTCCAACTGGTGTCGAGCGTCGTGACGGTCAGCGCGTCTCCATCGGGGTCGCTGTCGTTGGAGAGCACGTCAATGGTGATCGTCTCCTCGTTGTCGGCGTTCGCCGTGTCGTCCTCCGCCGTTGGTGCGTGGTTGTCGGTGTCGATGGTCACCGCGACCGTCGCGGCCGCCGTCGCCGTCCCGTCACTGATCGTATAGTCGAAGGTGTCGGTCCCGACGTAGTCGGCAGGCGGAGTATAGGTGACCGCGCCGTCGCTCTCGATGGCTGTGCTGCCTCCTTGGGTGGAGGTCGTCGTGGAGAGCACCGAGAGGCTGTCTCCGTCCGGGTCGCTATCATTCGCGAGCACATTTACGGTGACCGGCGTGTTCGCTGCAGTGGTCGCGCTGTCATCGTTGGCGGTGGGGGCACCATTGTCGGCATTGACCTCGATGGTCATCGTCGCCACTCCCGATCTATCCTCACCGTCGGTCACCGAGAATGTGAAGCTATCTGAGCCGGTAAATCCGGTCTCGGGTGTATACGTGAGTGTGCCTCGGGTCGCGTCAAACGAGCTGAGTGCGCCGTGAGTGGGCTGGGAGTCGAGCCTGAAGCTCAGTGTGTCGCCGTCTTCGTCGGTCGCCCTGAGTGTCAGGTCAACCGGTGAGCTCTGGAGGGTAGATGCCGTTTGGTCACCAGCAACCGGCGGGTGATTCCCCTCGGTGATCGTCACGGTCACATGCGAGGAGACGACCCCCATCTCGGCGCGAATCGTTGCGGTGCCCGCAGCCACCCCGCGCACCAAGCCGTCGGCGTCGACCGTGGCGACCGTCTCGTCGCCGCTGGTCCACTCTGTTAGGCGATCGTGTAGCGTGTTGTCGTCGCTATCGTAGCCGGTCGCTTCGAGCTGGACCGAGCCGCCAACCGGCGCAGTAGGCTGAGCCGGTGAGATTTCGACGCGATCGACCGGCGACCGCCGCACTTCGATGGCTGCACTCTCCTCGACTCCCTCGACATTTGCGATGAGCTGCGTCTGCCCCGGGGCGAGTGCTTCGACGACCCCCTGTGTGTCGACCGTGGCGACCATCTCGTCGGCGACCGTCCAGACCGCCTCAGATGCATCGATCGGCTCGCCAGCATCATTATAGGCGGTCGCCACTGCGGTTTTGGTTTCACCCTCGAATAGCTCGATGGGGTCGGGTTCGATGACGACCGAATCGACCTGGCGCTCGACGACCGTGATCTGACTGGTGGCCTCGACATCGGGATGGACCGCGGAGCGGGCTGTGATGGTCGCAGTGCCCCGGTTAATTCCTTCGAGTCTGCCTCGACTGTCGATCGAAACGATGGTCGAATTGGACGACTCCCACTCGAAAAGGGCGCCGGGGACCTGCTGTCCATTCGCATCAAAGGCCCTCGCCTGCATTTCAATGGAAAGCCCGAGCCCCACCTCGGTTTGCGCCGGGCTAACCTCGACACGGACGACCTCCGTGACTTCCGGGGCATCTGATTGACCGTCGCCCTCGGCGCCGCGGATGATGCATTTGCCCGAGTCGTTGCAAAACGCGTCGTCTCCACACTCCTTATCGGATTGGCACAGCATCCCCGACGGCTCTACACAGCCGGCCGTTGATCCACCGGCGAGCAGCAAACCGACCGCGGCGAGTCCCACCGAAAAAACGGCGAGCAGCGAACGAATCCCCCCATTCATCTTCATGGCGGCCTATCGTGTTGAAAGGTGTACTTATGTCAGTATTTTCGATGTCTTATTCGGTTTATCTGGAAGATAAACCTTGCGCGACAGCCGGCAAGCACGGCAGGACGCTGGCCGCACAGTGCCGCGCACCACACAAAGCCGCCTCGAGAGGCTATAGAGCGCCTCGAGAAGTTATATATAGAGCAGGGCCCGGCGAATCTTCTTGATGGTTCAATCGTCGACGACATCGAACGGAATCTCGATGACGCCGAAGCGCTCGTGGGCCTCGGCATCGACGAGCACATAACGCAGTCGGATGCTCTCGGGGTGCGGGTCGATGGCGTCGAGGTCGGCGAAGTACAAGAACCCGGTGATGCGCCCGCCGGCCTCGAGGACACCCTCGGGCAGGGCGCGGGCGAGCATGTCCCGGGAGGGGAGGTCGTAGCGGGCGTATATCGGGTAATAGCTCGCGTAGTAGTACGGATAATGCCCAAATGGGCCGCCGAAGACCCCGAACCCGACATAATGATGACGAAGGTGAGGCGCGACATAAAATCCCGGCGCCGCATAGGCGTACGAGCCGACTCGCTCGGTCACCTCACCCTCGATATCAAAGGGAGGCAGCGCCGCATACGACATGCCGCTCGGGGTCACCAACTCGAATTCCTCGAAGCGCACCCGAAGCGGCCGGTCGCTCTCGTTTTCGAGGCGCACCAGGAGGGGAGTCAGTTGGTGAGCGAGGTCAGCCGGCGTCCACCGCCACGCGTCGACGCGAGCCTCCATGCGCACTCCATCGGCGGAGGCGACCGCCGCCTTCGGGGTGCCCTCGACGATGGTCGCCTCCGGGGCCGGCCTCAACGTCGACTCAGTCGCACATCCCACAGTCCACAGCACGGCCATCGCGCAAGCGAGCATGAGCAGTCGTCGCATGGAGGTCTCCGGCAAGTTGAGCGTCACACCCCGTCCCTCTTGGGATCTCGACACCCTATCTTCACTCTCAAGCCCACGGCGCCGACCTCCGCACATCGAAGCTGCGCTAGGAACTCAAAATCGCACAAAAAATAAAAAATATAGAGAAAAGAAACGAAGGGGTCCCAGGGACGATGTTGTCCAGCTCTCATGCGCTTCTGAGCACGATCCTGCTCTCTCATTTAGCGCCGCCGAGACGAAAAATCTGAAAAAAGTACGCAACGATTCGGGCCATTTTGCCGAAAACCATAGTGAGGGCCGTACAACCACCTTCGACCTATGGAGA
>JBKGZI010000102.1:0-14767 GCA_046545675.1 Persicimonas sp. | reverse complement strand
CGCCTCCGCCGACCACGCCCTGGCCGAGCGCTCCGCCCAGGGCCCGGTCGAGCTCGCCGAGCTGCACCAGCACGTCGAGCTGACCATCCAGGACTCCAGCGCCCGCGCCAGCCGAGACGCCCACATGTTCGGCGGCTCGCGCATCTTCTATCTGAGCGGCTTCCACAACAAAAAGGAGGCCCTGCTGCGGGGCCTCGGCTACGGCTGGCTCCCCATGTATATGGCCCGCGGGGAGCTCGACGACGGCCGACTCATCGAGGTGCCGTACGTCTCCGGGTCCCGCTACACGTTCACGCCGATGTTGGTGCACCGCACCGACCGGCCGCTGGGGCGCGCGGGGACGCTCTTTGCCGAGGGGGTTCGCGAGGAATTTGCGGGGGGTTGATACCCGATCGGACCACGATGTGGTTTCGTGCGGGATCCGAACCATACCTGTGGGTAAGCCACCACCGGGTGCGCCGTAGGCGCGACCGGTTGGGCGCACCCACAGAGAGCCTCGGACACCTGCCACCTGCGTTTTGAATCACCTCGGACACCCGCCACGTTGTTTCATCGGACATCGTCGAGCGGCGACCCTTTCTGGAGGTGCGCCTCGCCGAGTCGCCGGGTGGCGACTCGGCTGGGCTTACCCCCAGTTATGGTTTGGTTTCGTGGCCGGGCGATCGTTCGGGCGGTGCGGTTTGGTCATGTGCATGGGCCCGTCATCTGAATAATCCGGCGGGCCTTGCGTCAAACTGGTAGATTCTGTTCAAATGGGCGCCAATTGAGCCATTCCGTTTAATATGCGTTGTGGGAGAGGATAATCGTGAAGAGACTGAGCCCCCTATTGATGCTCGCCGCTGCTTGCTTGCTGGTGCTGTCCGCCTCGCCCGCGCTGGCCGGGGATGATGGAAAGACCGAGTTGGCCCCG
The DNA here is from genome assembly GCA_046545675.1 of Persicimonas sp. Classification (GTDB taxonomy): domain Bacteria; phylum Myxococcota_A; class Bradymonadia; order Bradymonadales; family Bradymonadaceae; genus CAYLTX01. Next base: position 13,857 of record JBKGZI010000102.1, on the reverse strand, counting down.
GACCAATTCGAGTGGTCGACCTCGCGCGCCGAGCTCAAAGCCGCGATCGACGGCTCGGTCAATACCGAGCACTTCGGAGATTATCATCGGCTGACTCGCTCGGTCACCTTGGACGACAAGCGTTGGCGGCAATTTTTCGTCTTCCACAAAGACAAGCTGATCGCGCAGGGATACGACCGCGCCGAGCAACTAAAGCGCACGCGTGTAGGCACGATCTCGGATGCGGTCTCTTATGATAATAATTACTCGGTGGTGAAGACGCTGACCTCCACCATCGGCGAGCCCGCCTACGTCAATGAGCGCACCAAACGCGACTACTCGCAGGAGCTCGGTGACGACGCGCTCAAGACCGAGCGGTCGTTGGGGTGGGATCTACTCGGCGAACGGTTCCGTTGGGAGACCGACGACGGCACGATTCGGTACACCGTCCAGTACAGCATGGACGGAAAGCAGACCCACCGGCTGGTCAACGTCAACCCGGGCAACTGGGACAACTACTTCGAGTTCCAGAACGTCCAGGCGTTCCGCAAGGCGGGCATCCGCCTGATTCGGCGCTTCCGCAAGCGCACCCAGACCTGGGTGGTGACCGACTTCGGCTCGGGCCGCGTCGAAGTCGAAAAATACTCGGCGCCCGGCTCGGCCAAGCCCAAATCGGCCGAGCGTGACCAGTGGTCGACGTCCAATTGTCAATTGGCCGGCCAAAAATGCGAACTGACCTTCAAATATTACGGCGGCCACCTCTATCAGGTGGATCTCGACTTCTCGCGCAGCGGTGAATTCGGCCGGCGCGCCCACCACGAAGAGGTCGGCAAGGCCATCTACAAGCATTTCACGAGCGTCGACGACAAGCTCCGCAGCCGGCTGGGCAAGCCGGGCGACGCCAAGCGCATCGATGACCTCGACAACCGCCGCTCGCTGCTCAAGGTCGAAAACCTCGTTCAGGGCCAGGAGGGCTTCTGGTCGGCGTGGTACGACGTCGGCAACGACGTGCTCGTGCGCCACACCATCAGCGGCGCCAACACCGGCACCGGCTGGGAGATCGACCACAAAGTGACCTTCCGCTTCCATAACGTCGCCCGTTCACTCGCCGAGCAAGATGAGTGGAAGGTCGAGACGGCCAAGGCACGGAAGTAGGAACTGCGGGCTTGGGGCTTGGGGACGGTGGAAATTTACGCGAGAGCGCGTATCTTGAGTGTGTAGGAGCCCTTGGTTTGTGTCGCTCCCCAGATATTGCCTCTCCAAAGACAAGTTCCATCCCATGAAACACAAGACCAAGATGCCCGCGCCCGATGAGGCGCTTCCCGGCCGTGATACGCCGATTGGTATCAATAACGAGCACGCCGTGCTGGGAACGTCTCTCAAGCCGCCCTTTCCGGAGGGCACCGAGCAGGCGGTCTTCGGCATGGGCTGCTTTTGGGGTGCGGAGCGAAAGTTCTGGAAGGCCGACGGTGTCTACTCGACTGCGGTCGGCTACGCCGGCGGCTACACGCCCAACCCCACCTACCGCGAGGTCTGCACCGGCCGCACCGGCCACACCGAGGTCGTGCTGGTCGTCTACGACCCCGACCAGACCAGCTACGACGAGCTGCTTCGCATCTTCTGGGAGAACCACGACCCCACCCAGGGCATGCGCCAGGGCGCCGACGTGGGCACCCAATACCGCTCGGCCATCTATTGCTATGATCAGGAGCAACGAGAGGCCGCCGAACGCTCGCGTGAGGCGTACCAGGCAGAGCTTGCTGAGGCGGACTACGGCGAGATCACCACCGAGATCGACGAGGCCCCGGAGTTTTATTACGCCGAGGACTACCACCAGCAATATCTGGCGAAGAACCCCGGCGGGTATTGTGGGATTGGTGGGACCGGTGTGAGCTGTCCCGCTGGAATGCGCGGGAGAGAGTGAGATAGTAAGAGAGTAAGAGAGTAAGAGAGTAAGAGAGTGAGATACAGCAACTGCTCCCGGTCGAACGCTTGGTTCGGCCGGGAGTTCTTACTTTCTCACTCGCTGACTTTCTCACTTTCTGCTTTTCTAATCTCGCCGAGTCGCTCGTATTTGGTGTAACCGAGCCGGTCGAGCGCCTCTTCGGGGGCCAGGCCGATGTCGACGAGCGTCTTGAGGTTATAGGTGCCGACCATCACCGGCGGGCCATAGCCGCGAACCGTCTCGTCGGTCTGGAATCGCTCGAGCGGGAAGAGCTGCTCGTGGACGTGCAGGTGGACGAAGTGGGCCATCGCCACACGCGAATAGCCCGGCGTCTGGGGCGCCTCGATGACATGCGGGGTGGCCAGGAACTCACCGCCGGTCAAGATCTCGAGTTGTTGGCCGACCTGGGCGACGATGCAACCGTCGGGGGTCTCTCCCTGGATCTTCTGGCCATTCGGATGCTTGGCGCTGGCGCGGGTGCGCAGGTAGAGACCCGCGTCGGGGTCGGGCTTGTCGCAGCGCTGGCCGTCGGCGTCCAAAAAGCGGCCGCCCGGCAGGATGGTCAGCAGGTTGAAGTCGGTGTGCTCCTCGCCCCACACGATGTCGGTGCCCACTTGATCCTCGTTGAGCGGAATATAGCGAAGCGCGCGTGTGACGTGTGGGCCGCCGTCGACCGCCGTCTCCAGGAGATGGTCGGCCAGGCCGAGCGCGCTGGCGCAGCCGCGCAGCAAGTTCTCGCCGACACGCTGGAGCTGGCGGCTCATCTCCGTATAACTCTCGCGAAAACGCGGCGCGTCCTCTGGCCAGACGTTCGAGGCGTGGATCTCGGGATACTGGCGTTGCAGGCCCGGATCGGGCTCGTTGGGCGTGATGAAAAAGCACTCCTTGAAGTCCGGCTGGCCCCCGGCGACCACCGCCTTCTCGGTATTGGGCGGCGTCCATCCGCGCTGGTACCAGATATTGGGGGTCGACATCTTTTGCTTTTCTTCTTCAGCGCGCTCGGTAAAGTCCAAAAACTCGTCGTAGAACGCATCGAGCAGGCCCATGTCGACGCCGTGGTTTCGCAGATAGACCAGCCCGAATAGCCCAAACGCCCGGCGGATCGCGGCGGCGGCCCGCTCGCGTACCTCGGTGCGCGGGCTGGTCAGATCATTGATGTCGACGACGGGGATATCGTTCGTATTTTGTGACATGGCGCGGACTCCTTGGCGGCCGGTTGGCAACTTCGTTGGCCTGACGATTATCGCCGGTGCACCGAGGAGATCAAGGAGCGCACAAATGGACACGAGTTTGACTCCGCGCCCGTTGCACACACAATTTCAACGGACGAGTCCACCCCCAATTCATCTGCTGTCTCCGGAGAGATGCCATGACCAGCCAAGCCAAGTCCCACCAAAAGCAGCATGCGCACTGTCAACGCGAGCACGCTCAGTGGATCGAGAAGCTGCATGGCTGGCGCGCCGAGCACAAACGCGCGCTCGCCAAATTATCCAAGTTGCAGGCATCGATCATGGAGCATGACGCCGAGATCGACGAGCACCTGGGCCATATTCAGGTCCATGATCAGCATATCGAGCGCCACGAGCGCGGCATCGCCGCCGAAAAGACCAACGGCAAAGGCCGGGTCGACGAGGAGTTGACCGAGGGGCACGCCCACCTCGACAAGCGCCACCGCAAATTGCGCGCCCAGATCAAGCGCATGGAGGCGGTCCACTCCGAGACGATGACCGCCTTCAATCACGCGATCAGCGAGCTGGCCAACATCCGAGAGCGCCTCCATCCGGCCGAGAGTCTCGCCGGCGAGCCCACCGACGACGAAAAGATCCACGAGGCGTCCGAACAGTCGTTTCCGGCCAGCGATCCGCCGTCGTTCAACCCCGGCTCGGCTTGAACGGCGGGCTTTATCGGTGCCAGAGGTCCAGGCCAGGATGCCCTGGCACCGATACTCGTGGTTGAGTCGGTCGGAGTGATCTGGCAGTGTGTCGGCCACTATGAGCGAAGAGAAGTCCAACCCAAACGAAGTCGACGCGCGCATCCAGGCCCTCTTCGACGAGGCCGAGGCGTTGAGCGCCCAGTCACGCCAGCGGATCGTCGATCTCGGCGAGGCCGCCGGCGAGCGGCTGGTCGCGATCGTCAGCGACCAGAAGCTCTGGGATGACCAAGCCCCCGGCGGCGGGTTCGCGCCGGTACACGCCGCCGAGATCCTCGGCGAGATTGGCGACGAGGCGGCTATCAGGCCGCTTTATCGCCTCTTGTCGCAGGTCGACCCCGACGCGCTGCTCGACGACGCCATCGTGGATACGCTGCGCTCCTTCGACAGAGCGGCGCTCGACGTCGGTCTCAAAGAGCTCGAATCCTGGGACGACCCCTTCCTATCAGATCTAGCGTACGTGGTCGCCGGTCTGCCCGGCTGCCACGAGAAGATCCTGCAGATCCTGCTCAAATACTTCATCAAGAATCCAGTGCCGGGCGCCGAGCTCCTCGCCGAATACGGCGATCCGACCGCCGTCGATGCGCTGGTCGTGGCGCTCGACCGCTATATCGCCGCCGCCGGCGGAGACCCCAAATATCGCCGGCCCATCTTTACGCTCGCTGGAGCCATCGAAGAACTCGGCGGCGAACTCACCGCGCAGCAACGCCGGGCGGTCGATCTGCTCGAGACCAAACGCAGCGCCTCCCAGACCGTCATGGACAAGCTCGAGGAGAAGCGCAGAAACGCGCCCGACGACAGCCAGACGGTCAAGAATCCCCACGACATCGGGCGCAATGAGCCGTGTTGGTGCGGCAGCGGCAAGAAATACAAGCGCTGCCACTGGGCCGAAGATCAACGCTGATCCGAGCAGCCGGCCGACCTCTCACATCCTCCTAATCAGCCGCGCCCGCGTCTTCGAGCGGGTTGCCCTGCTGCTGAGGCGTCTACATTGAGTAGTCGAGCATGTAGGAGCATGTAAGCATTTGTCGCACATAACGTCTCTGGGGAGAGCCAACCTGTGCGGCGCGAACCGTCGAGGGGGACTATGAAAGCAGTCGTAGGCCAGCAGCACGGCTGGCGTTGGATGATCGGCCTGTTGTTGGCAGCAGTGGCGGGCACCTGCATATTGGGCGCGTACTCGTATGCATCGAACCTGGATCGCGCAGGTATTTTCGGCACCTCCGGCCAAGCCGAGCCCATCGTCGACGTCGATTGCGCCAGCCTGGAGGGCCCCGGCGAGCACTGGCGCGAGCTTCGCGTCACGGTCGACGCGGCCGCCGGCGCTCACCGCCGAATCGGCACCTCGACGCTGCGCGTCGAACCAATCGACCGCGACGAACAGACGCTGCGCTGGCACTCCGATCTGGGCGTCGACGCGGTCGTCATCGAGACCAGCCGCGGTAAATCCTTGCGGCGGTTCGACGCCGAGCGCTTCGCCCAAACCCACCGATTCGACCCTGCCGACGAACCTCAGTCGCTGACCTTCTGCTACGACTTCGAGTTGTCGGTCAATATGGACGCCAACGCCGAGGTCGTGCGTGAGCACCGGTGGAGTATCCAAGAGAGCGTCGACCCGGCACATCTCGAACTCGAACCAGGCGCCAAAGGAACCTCCACCTACCGAATCAAGGTGCGCAAGCACGACGGCGTCGACTCCGAGTGGCGTGTTCACGGCAAGATCACCGTCGACAATCTGACACCGCACGACGCCGTCATCGAGGATGTCGTCGATAACAGCGCCCAGGCCGTAGCAGCCAGCCTCGACTGTGAGGCCGAACTCGGTGATTACGTCCTCGAGGCGGGCGAGTCGCTGACCTGCAGCTATAGCGTCGATTTTCCGAATGCAGATCCGCGCGACGTCGAAGTCGCCGTCATCACCCGCGGTGAGGTCTCCGGGGCGCAAAGCTCGGCGAGCGTCGATTTTTCGCGCGCCCAGATTCGCCCCCGGGACGACTCAGTCGAGGTCGCCGACGGCCGCGGGCAAATATGGAGCTTCGAGGAGAGCGGCTCGTCGATCTACCGACGCGTGTTCACGTGTGACCAAGACGCCGGCCTGCATTCATCGGCAGCGCGTATCTTGGGCACCGACCTCAATGACACCACCACCGTCACTGTCGATTGTCACCCGAACAGCGACGATCCGACCGCATCCCACCGATAACCCCACCGCCCAAACAAGCCCTAACCCACTGACAATATTAGTGAAAATTTATAACAGGACTGTACAGCCAGGCTGCGTTTTGCTATGGTGGCAAATACGACTTGATGCGACGGGTCTCTGCCGGACTCGCGCACGACTCACCTCGTTTTTGCCTAGCGACGCAGTAGATGTACCACGACCGTATCCTCATTGTCCTCGCCGTGTGCGCGAGCGCCTTCGCCTTGACCACCCTATTGACCACAGCGACGGCCTCGGCGGCCCCGCCGCTGAAGGCCCCCTGGGCCTGCGGGGACGCCTATCCGGTCTCGCAATCCCACGATACGGGCAGCCATATTGGCAAAGGCAAGTGGAGTTGGGACTTCGCGATTCCGGTGGGGACCCAGCTCGTCGCACCGGCCAACGGAGTTGTGCGCGAGGTACGCCAGGATTCGACCAAATACGGCTGCAGCCCCTCCTATGCCTACGATGCCAATTACGTGATCATCGCGTTTAACGACGGCACCGAGGCGCTTTTTCTGCACTTGGAGGCCAACTCGGTGCCTGTGGCGGTGGGTGATCGCGTCCTCGCCGGTGACTCGATCGGGCGGGTGGGCATGTCGGGTTGGACGTGCGGGCCGCACCTGCACTTCCAGGTCCAGAAGACCTGCGATTCGTGGTGGTGCCGCTCGACTCGAGCGAACTTCGAGGAGTGGGGCGACCCGGACAAGGGCCAGCAGATCACCTCGCGCAACTGCTCCCAGCCGGCCGAGCAGCCCCAGATGGCCTCGACCGATCCTGCCGGCGACGCCGACGCCGAAAAGGCCACCGGCGGCGGCGAGCCCAAAGCGTGCTTCATCGACTGATCCGCTCCCCCAAGCCCCAAGCCCGCAGTTCCCCAACCCCGCAGTTCCAGCCGTCCCGCCACTGGACAAATCGAAGCGTGTGCGCAAATTTGGCGCGACACGCAAAGTGCATATTGCTTCGATGGATCCTATCAACAACCAAATTCCGTAGCGGGTTGAAAAATGAGCGAAGACGAGAACTTGCGACTGCAGGTGGCCGGCGCCAACGAGCGCGATGTTGGCAAGGGGACTGCGCGGCTCAGTAAAAACGTCCTCGAGCAGTTGGGGCTCAGACAAGGCGATATCATCGAGATCATCGGCGATCGCGCGACTGCGGCGATTGCGCTGCCGCCGTATCCCGAAGACGAGGGGCTGCCGATCATCCGCCTCGACGGGCTGCTGCGCTCGAACGCCGGGGTGAGCATGGGCGACCGGGTCGAAGTCGGCGCGGCCGCACCCAAGCCGGCCAAGAAGATCGTGCTCGGGCCCACCCAGCCCAATATTCGGCTGCAGGGCAAGGGCCAGGCGCTGTTGCGCACCCTGATCGAACGACCGATGGTCACCGGGGACACCATCTCGACGTCGGTCTACCGGCGCGAGCCGGGGATGAACGGCACCCAATTTCCCGAGGACATCTTCCGGCGCTTCTTCGAGCAGCGCGCCTTCGGCTTGCAGGAGATCCGATTGCAGGTCATCTCCACCAAGCCGCGCGGCATCGTACGGGTCACCAAAGACACCCAGATCGAGTTGAGCGAAGAATATGTCGAGCCCGACCAGGAGGCGCATCGCGCCGACGTCACCTACGACGATATCGGCGGGCTCGAAGACGCCATCTCGCAGGTGCGCGAGATGATCGAGTTGCCGCTCAAGCAACCCCAACTCTTCCAGCGCCTGGGCATCGATCCGCCCAAAGGCGTGCTCTTGCACGGCCCTCCGGGCACCGGTAAGACGCTGCTGGCGCGAGCCGTGGCCAATGAATCGGACGCCCAATTCTTCCACATCGCCGGCCCCGAAATCATGGGGCGCTACTACGGCGAGTCCGAGGAGCGGCTGCGCGAGGTCTTCGAGGAGGCGCAAAATAACGCGCCGTCGGTCATCTTCTTTGACGAACTCGACTCCATCGCGCCCAAGCGAGAGCAGGTCTCCGGCGAGACCGAGCGCCGGGTGGTCGCCCAGCTTCTGACCCTGATGGACGGCCTCGAGCCGCGCCAGAACGTGGTCGTGGTCGCCGCGACCAACCGCGTCGACGCCATCGACGAGGCGCTCCGGCGCCCGGGCCGCTTCGACCGCGAGATCGTCATCGGCGTGCCCGACCAGGCCGGCCGCCACAAGGTGCTCAATATCCACACCCGCGGCATGCCGCTGGCCGAGGATATCGACATCGAGGACCTCTCCCACAAGACCTACGGCTTCGTGGGCGCCGACCTGGCCGCGCTCGCCCGAGAGGCGGCCATCGAGGCGCTGCGGCGAAACCTGCCCGACATCAACCTCGACGAGGAGGAGATCGACCCGGAAGTGCTCGAGAACCTCTTCGTAACCCGCGACGACTTCAATAACGCGCTTCGGCGCATCCAGCCCTCGGCGCTGCGCGAGATCATGATCCAGGTGCCCGACGTAAGTTGGGACGATATCGGTGGTCTGGAGGAGGCCAAGGAGCAACTTCGCGAGGGTATCGAATTGCCGCTGCAATCGCCCGAGGCGTTCCGACGCGTGGGGATCCGGCCGGCCAAGGGCTTTTTGCTCTACGGCCCTCCGGGCACCGGCAAGACGCTGATGGCCAAGGCGGTCGCCCGCGAGGCGGAGGCAAACTTCGTCTCCACCAAGTCCAGCGACCTGTTGTCGAAGTGGTACGGCGAGTCCGAGCAGCAGATCGCCCGGCTGTTCAACCGCGCCCGGCAGGTCGCGCCGACGGTCATCTTCATCGACGAGATCGACTCGCTGGCCCCACAACGCGGCGGCGGCATGGGCGAGCCCGCGGTCACCGAGCGAGTGGTCAACACCCTGCTGGCCGAGATGGACGGCCTCGAGGGCCTCGACGGGGTCGTCGTGGTCGGCGCGACCAACCGCCCCACCCTGCTCGACCCGGCGCTTCTGCGCCCGGGCCGCTTCGACGAGGTCGTCTACGTGCCCGTGCCCGAGGAGGAGGGGCGCCTCAAGATTCTGCAGATCCACGCCAAGGACATGCCGGTCGCCGACGACGTCGATTTAGCCTCTATCGCCGGCCGCACCGAAGGCTTTACCGGCGCCGATCTCGAGAACCTGGTCCGCCGCGCCGGCCTGTACTCGCTTCGTGAGAATCTCGAGGCCGATATCGTGCCCATGAGGCTCTTCGAACAAGCGCTGGAGGACTCGCGCGCGTCGGTCACCCCCGAGATGGAGCGCGAATACGAGCAGATGCGCGAGAAGCTCAAGCAGGAGAACCCGGGTGGCCGCCGCCAGCTCGGCTTCACCGTTCCCGGTGAAGGGGAGAAGTAACGCGTAGCTCTAAAAACCCACCGGGCCGCGGCCATCTCCGGGTGGCCGCGGCCTTTTGTATTTCTTGCTCAGACCAGTAGGCTGTGGACGGCAAAACTCTCTCGCAGTCATAGGACACCTCGCCATGCATCTCGAGCGCCTACTCATCTGCCTCGCCGCGGGCCTCACCGGCGTCGCACTTTGTCCGGACCCGAGCCTGGCCTGCTCCCCGGCAGAACCGACCGCACTCGGCGTGATCCCCGCAAACGGCGACCAGGTATTGCCAGATACTGCGTTGCTGGTCATCGGCGAGGGCCGGATGCCGACCGAGGGCGCAGACATCCGCCTGACCAATCGAGGCGGCGCCGAGGTCGACGTCGACGCCGAGGTTTTGGCGCGCCCCGGCGCCTTCAAATGGGCGGCCGTCTACCGGCCCGCCGAGTCCCTCGACCCCACCGCGCACGACTTCTTCGCCACCTACGAAGAGGCTGCTCCGCAGGGCGGCATCTCGACGAGCTTCGAGGTCCAGCCCGGCGAGCCGGCCGAGCTGGTCGAGCCGACCATCGAGAATTGGCAGACCGCGCATTTTTCGCCCGGCGTTGACGGCCAGTGCGAGTCCTACGCCAGCGCCACACGCGTGGTCATTGGACCTGCGCGCCAGGGAGACTCGCCGCTTTGGTACGAGGTCGCGCTGACCGACATCTCGATGCAGGAGTCGGTGCATCGGGCTATCGTGCCCGGCACTGTCGAGGGGGACGGCTCGCGCGTGAGGCGCGAGTTGCACGCGCCCTTCGAGGCAGGCTGCTTGCACATCACCGCCATGGGCGCCGACGGCGAGCTCGGCCCGACCACCGAGACCTGCGCGCCCGACGCCTGCGAGACCGCCGAGCCCGAGCAAGCCGACTCCGAGGAGCTGTGGCAAGATATGGCCGAGTGCGACCGCGCCGAGCCGGGCACAAACGCCGGCTCCGACTCCACTGGCGGCTCGTCGGACGATGCGGCCTGCGCTGTGGTCGGCGTAAATCCGAAGACAAGCTGGCCGGCACTGCTCTTTGTGGGGTTGGTACTGGCTCCGATGTTGCGTCGTCGACAATAGAAGCCTCAACGACAAAAGCGCCCGTCGCCGGACACCCAGAGGGTGTGAGTCCCGGCGACGGGCGCTCGAACTCTCATCGTGCTGGTCGCTGCTCTAACCGAAGAGCTTCTCTTCGACGATGCGGTCGGCGACCACACCCGTGGGGAGATTGTCGGCGTCTGCACGCTCGAAGATTTCGATGAGCGTGTCGAAGATGCCTTCGGTCTCGGTGCGCGCCCAATCGCCGTCTTGGCCGGCGTAGTCGGCGGCGACGTGGATGAGTCCGCCGGCGTTGATGACGTAGTCCGGCGCGTAGAGGATGCCCCGGTCACGCAGGATTTCGCCGTGGCGATCCTCGGCGAGCTGGTTGTTGGCGGCGCCGGCGACGATGTCGCAGGTGAGCTGCGAGAGGGTGTCGTCGTTGATGACCGCGCCCAGAGCGCACGGAGCGAAGATGTCGCAATCGACCCCGAAGATCTCGTCGGGCTCGACGACCGTGGCGCCGGTCTCGTCGGCGCAGCGCTCGAGCGCGTCCTGATCGATGTCGGTCACGATCAACTCGGCGCCCAGCTCGTGGAGTTCGCTGGCCAGATAATAGCCGACGTTGCCCACACCTTGTACGGCGACGCGAAGGCCTTCGAGGTCGTTACGGTCATATTGGTATTTGACCGCCGCCTCGACGCCGTGGCGTACGCCGCGCGCGGTGACCGGAGAGGGATCGCCCGAGCCGCCGGCGTCGGCGGCGTAGCCGAGCACGTGGTCGGTCTGCTCGTGGATGACGTTCATGTCCTCGACGGTCGTGCCGCTGTCCTCGGCGGTGATATATTGGCCGCCCAGGCTGTCGATGAATTCACCGAACTCCTCGAAGATCTCGCGGCGTTGCTGGTCGCTCATATTCGGCGGCCGAATCAAAACCGACTTGCCGCCGCCGTGAGGGAGATTGGTGATCGCCGCTTTATAGGTCATGCCGCGAGCAAGCCGCATGACGTCCTGGAGGGCGTCGTCGGTGCTGTCATACTCGATGAAGCGGCAGCCACCGATAGCCGGGCCCATTTGGAGGTTGTGAAGCGCAACGATCGCACGAAGGCCAGTGCGGGGATTCGATTTCAGGTGCAACTCCCCGTACTCGAGCTCTGTGGCATACTCGAACAAGTCCATGGTCTCTCTCCGCAATAATAGTTATATGCTAGTTGTGCCGCGTCTTGAATTGGCACATATAGTCGGCCCCCATGGGCTTCGCAAGGACATTCTTGGCTCTGTCTGATGACGCGATGCGTCAATAATCTCCAGCACTTAAGACTTCATGCCTACTCTGATTGATGCACTTCTCGCGGCCTCGCCGATCATCATCGTGCTGGTGTTGATGGTTCTCTTCGGGCGCTCGGCGGCCGTGGCCGGCGCGGTGGGACTGGCGGCGAGCGTGGTGGTGGCGCTGGTGAAGTTCGACCTGGGCGGCGAGGCGGTGCCCGGGGCGGGTGCCGGGTTGCTGGGGGCGGGCGCGGAGGCCGGTTTTACGGCCCTGACGATCTTGTGGATCATCTTCGGCGCGCTGTGCCTCTTCCACCTGCAGCAGCGCACCGGCGCGCTCGAGCGGCTGCGCGAGGCGGTGGGCAGCATCTCGGACAACCCGCGCATCATCGCGGTGCTCATCGCCTGGTTCTTCGCGCTCTTTATCGAGGGAGCGGCCGGCTTCGGCACGTCGGTGGCGCTGTCGGCGCCTTTTCTGGTCGGCTTTGGCTATAAGCCCACCGAGGCGGTGGTCATCACGCTCATCGGCCACTCGGTCGGCGTCTCCTTCGGCGCGGTGGGCACGCCGGTGCTCGCTCAGGCCCAACTGGTGCCTCAGGCGGGCCTCGAGTTGGGCCTGGCCGCCGCGAACTTCCACGTCTTGCTCGGCTGGGTCATGCTCGTCGCTCTGCTCGTGGTGGTCGGCGCTTCGAGGAAAGACAAGCTCGAGGACGAGAAGACAGACGACGAGCCGCGCATCTGGCTGTGGGCGGCTTGGGCGGCGGTCGCCTACCTCGTGCCGATGTACCTCATCGCCCGCTTCGTCGGCCCGGAGCTGCCCACCCTGGGCGGCGCGCTGGTGGGCAGCGCCGTGTTCGTAGCGGGCTTCCTCGCCATCCGAGGGAGAGAACAAGCGCAAAGCGACGACGAGATGAGTGCACGCACCATTCTGGTCGCCGCTTCGCCGTATCTTTTGGTCATCGCGCTGGTATTGCTCACCCGGCTGGTCGGGCCCATCACCGCGGCGCTGAGCAGCGTCGAGTGGTCGTGGACCCTTTGGGAGCAATTTTCGGGCAGCTTCCAGCCGCTCTTCCACCCGGGCACCCTTTTGGTGGTCGGCTTTTTCGGAGGCGCCTTGCTGCAGCGCGCCTCCGGCGAGGACGTGCGCGGCGCGATGGTCGACGCGCTCAAAAAGCTCGGGCCCGTCACGCTCGCCCTGGGTGCCATGCTCGCGCTATCGCGCGTGATGGTCCACGCCGGCATGATCGAGACTCTGGCCGCCTGGACCGCCGCCGTGGCCGGCTCGGCCTGGCCGTTCTTCTCCCCGTGGGTCGGCGTGCTCGGCACGTTTGTGACCGGCTCGGCCACCGCCTCGAATATCCTCTTCAGCGAGTTCCAGCTGGCCACGACCACCCAGCTCGCCATGCCCGAGCTGACGCTGCTGGGCGCCCAAAACTTCGGCGCGGCGGTGGGCAATATCATCTGCCCGCATAATATCGTCGCCGGCGGGGCGACGGTGGGGCTGATTGGGCAGGAAGCCAAGATATTGAAGCGGACGCTGCCGGCGTGTGCGATTTATGCGACGCTGGGCGGGTTGCTGGCGTTATGGTGGGTGTATGTCTAACCGGTGCCAGACCTTCCAGGTCTGGCCCAGGGCAGGATGCCCTGGCACCGGTATGTCGTCACGCCCGCAGCTCGCTACCCAACCCGCCGATCTCGGCGGCCAGCTCGTCGACCAACGCGTGGCTGACCTGTTGCAACGAGCCGGTGTGGTCGTAGACGCCGCGTTGGCGCTTGTAGCCGGGTCGGTCGAGCATCTGGGCGATGCGGGTCAGGTAGTGCTCTTCGCCGAGGCCGCGGGCGGTCGGGGCGATGATCTCGAGGACGTGGTCGACGGAGGTCCGCAGGCATTCGGTACTTCCGTCTTCGTCTACCAGGCAGTCGGCGTCGACGCCGCGGTGAGAGGCGCGGAAATGATTTTCGCGGTTGGCCCACCAGGGAAGCCCCGTCGGCAGCCCGTGTGGGCGCTGCTCGGGGGTCGTCTCGAGCAGGTAGGCGACCAGGGTGCGCAGGAAAGCGGCCAGCGCCACGGACTCCCGGATGGTCGCCACCGCGTCCATGGTGCGTACTTCCACGGTGCCAAAGCCCGGCTGCGGGCGGATATCCCAATGCAGGTCTTTGATGGTCGAGCACATCCCCGACTTCTTGGCCGCCTTATAGAAG
>JBKGZI010000101.1:0-14788 GCA_046545675.1 Persicimonas sp. | reverse complement strand
ACCTGGACCCCTGGACCCCCGAACCCCTGAACCCCTGATCCCGACCCCTGTAGTCAATTCGTCCCCTGTCTGCTAATTCTAGAGGTCGGCAAGACTTCCGACACATCCATCTGACATGAAACATCTTTTGAACGGGGCAAGGGCCGGAGTCATCGCGGCGCTGCTCCTGACCCTTTGGAGCTTTTTGGGCGCCGACGAGGCGATGGGCGATGCCAGTGAGGCCACCGGCATCTACTACGTCCTGAGCGCCTTCGGGCTGCTGGGCCTTCCGCAAGTGATCTACGGGCTGGCGGTGGGCGCGGTGGCCGGGGGGTGGGCGCGGCTCTTCGAGAAGCGCGATCGCCTCTTCAACCGCACCGACGACCAGCGCCTCGCGGCCATATTGCTGACCGCGCCGGTGCTCGCCGTGCTGGTCGGCGCGGGCGTGGGAGCGCTGCACCTGGCGGTGACCTCGAGCTTCGTGCGCACCAGCTTTCAGGCGATGGGGCTGACCGCCGGGGCCGTGGTCCTGGTAGGCGCGGCCTTCGTCGCAGCGCCGCTGATCTACGCTCCGCTGGCCGCGCTCTTCACCCGGCTCTTTCCCGTGGGCGAAGACGACGAGTCGGCGGTGCCACGCTCGACGCTGACCGTGCTGGGCATCTACGCCATCGTCGCCGTCGGCGGGGCGATTGTGGCCTACCAATACGCGGTCGAATTGCAGGTGTGGGATACCTCGCTTCTGCAAATGGCCATCGCCGGGGTGGCAGCCACCCCGGCGCTCTTCTTGTTGATGTGGAAGCTCGACGTCGCTCGGATCGCCTGGCGTGTCGGCGTGCCGATCGCCGGCGCGCTCGCCGCGGTGGTGTGCTTCTTCGGCGCCTTCGGCTGGACGAGCTCGAGCTCGGAGATGCGCCAGGCGACCACGCGCAGCTCGACGCTATTGGCGAAGACCACCCAAGCCCTCCAACCGCTGGCCGATCGCGACGGCGACGGCTACGCCTCCGGCCTCGGCGGCATCGACTGCGACGACACCGACCCGGATGTCTACCCCGGCGCCAAAGAGATCCCCGGAAACGGCGTCGACGAGAATTGCTCGGGCGAAGACGCCCCGCCGCCCAGCGCCGAGGATCATCCCTCGCGCAAGATCGTCTCCCGAGCGATCGATTCCGGGCGAAACGCGGCCACCAAAGAGGCCGAGAACATCCCCGACCCGCCGCCCAACGTCGTCTTCATTCTGGTCGACACGCTGCGCCAAGATCACCTCGGCTATGCCGGCTACGAGCGCGATACCAGCCCCAATATCGACCGGCTGGCCGACGAGGGCGTCGCATTTATGGATACCTACGCCCCCTCGCCGCATACCCCTCGGAGCATCCCGCCACTATTCTTTAGCCGGTACCCGAGCCGCATGAACTTTTATCGGCCGACGTGGAATTACCCGAAGATCCTCGATGACAATTTGAGCGTCTTCGAGGTCCTCGACGACCACGGCCGACGCAACGTCGGGGTCACCAGCCACTTTTATTTCGAGGAAGACCAGGGCATCCGCCAGGGCTTCGACGACTGGAAGAACGAGGGCGCCGGCAGCATCTCCGAGTCCAATGATGATATCGCCGCGCCCCGCGTCTGGAAGCAGGCCGAGCCGACCATCGAGCAGCTCGCCGAGCGCTGGCGCCAGGACCAAGAGCCCTTCTCGCTATTCGTGCACCTCTTCGAGCCGCACGCGCGATGGATCGGCCACGACGACTATGATTTCGGCCGCGGCAGCACTCAGCGTGAGCGTCATATCAACAATTACGACTCCGAGATCGCCTTCGCAGACGCCTACGTCGGCCGGATCATCGACAAGCTCGAGCAAGAAGGTATCTACGACGAGGTCGTCGTCGTGCTCACCTCCGACCACGGCGAGGGCTTCAACGAGCACGGCCACTATTTTCACGGCCAGACGCTGTATAACGAGGTCATCAAGATCCCGATGATCATCCGCGTCCCAGGCTGGTTCGGCCGCAAGGTCGACGGCGCCGTCAGCCTGCTCGACGTCGCCCCGACCTTGCTCGAGCTCTTCGGGATATCGATCCCCACCGACTTTGAAGGAGAAAGCCTCGTCGAGGCCATGCTCGGCCGCTCGGGCGTGCCCGACCGGCCGGTCTTCGCCGAGCTGCTGCCCTACACCAACTGGAAAGAAAAGCACCAGGCGATCATCGACGGCGACGACAAATTCATCCTCGTGGTCACCAGCGGCGTCGAACAACTCTTCGACCTCGCCGAAGATCCCGGCGAGCAAGACGACCTGAGCGGCGAGCACCCCGAGCGCGCCGCCGAGCTCAAGTCGAAGATCAACAAGTTCATGCAGGGACAGTGACTGCAGGCTTGCGGGGTGGGGCTCGAGCCCGCCGTCACAGCGCGTCCGGGTTGGCGGCGATGTCGGCGGTGACCGAGAGTTGGTCGAATTCTTCGCCGTGGATCTCGGCCTGAAGATTGTCGATGGTCATCCAGTCGAGCTCGGCGGCGGCCGTCAGTTCCATCTGCTCGCCGATCATCTCCGAGGCCAAGCTGATCAGGTCGACGAAGAGGGCCTCGACCTCCTCGTCTTCGAAGTCGATGTCGTGCTCCTCGGCGACGTCGGCACGCACATCGGCCTCGAGCCCCAGGCCGAGCTTGGCGTCTCGCAGCTCGAAGGTCGCCTTCAAATCCAGGAACAAAGCCACGCTGACTACTTCGATGGGCTCGCCGTCCTCGGGGACGAGCGTCATGTCGACGAGGAGCTCGCCGAGTTGGATGCCTAGCTGGTCATCGCCGGCTGAGTCGCCGGACTCCTCAGCGCCGGCGTGGCGGTCGAGCGCGGCCACCGGCGGGAGCAGCGGGCGCAGCCCGAGCACCACCGGAGTGTCGGTGTCGTCGAGTTGGCTGATGCGGCTGTCCAAAACCGCCGCCAGTGCCCCGGCGCGCAGGTCGACGGGCAGCTCGTAGCCGGCGAAATCCGAGCCGACCAATTCCTGGTGCAGCAAGCCGCTTCGCCAGGCGCCGTGCAGCACGCGATCGACGGCGGTGCGGTGGGTCTTGAACAGAAGATCACCCTCGATCTTGGGCACGGTGCGCTCGCCGAGCGGCAGCTCCAGCGCTCCGGGCGCGTCGCGCACTTCATCGTAGCGATCGGAGACGATCGCCAGCGCGGCCCGGATATACATGCCGTCGCCGGTCGTACGCACCTGCTCGAGCACCAATTGGAACTCCAGGGTGCGCCCGAGCAGCTCGACCTGTCGGCGAAGCAGACCCGGGTCGTAGAGCTGGTCGAAGAGCTCGTCGCTCAACAGGTCCGAGAAGGCCGCGCGGGCGGCGTTGGCCGCGATACCGCGAAGCGTCTCACTATCGTCTCCCGAATAATCCTCGTAGGTGAAGTGGAGCGCCTCGTCCTCGAAGACGAGCTCGGAGCCCGAAAACGAGACGTCCAAATCCCCGCTGTCGGTCGCCGTCAGCGTCACCTCGGTGGTCATCGCGGCCTCGTCGACGGTGATTGTCGCCGGGTAGTCCTCGCCACTGATGGTCGCCGTGCCCTCGACCTGAAGATTGGTGATGTCGATGAAGACCTCGAGGTAGCCGTGTTCTTGGCCGGCCGGGGCCGATAGCGGCGAGATCTCGACGCTCAGCGAGTCGAAGTCGATGCTGTCGACGGCGATATTCTCATTGTCAACCAGGCTGTCCTGGGCGAGCTGTGTGAGGCGCTCGGGGGTCAGCAGCGACTCGATGACCTCGGCGGTGGTGTCGAAGGCCTCGGGGCTGACCTCGACCTCGGCGGCCGAGTCAATCTCGGAGGTGGGATCGGCCATCGGGCCGTACAGCGCCGCGCGGCGCGCGCTCGACTCGTTGCCGGCCTCGTCGACCGCGCGCAGCTCGAATTCGTTATAGCCGGGCTCGAGCGAGACGGTGTGCGAGAAGTTGCCGTCTTCGTCGTAGCTGACCGCGGCATTGTCCAGGGCGAGCACGGTCAGCTCGGAGCCGTCGTCCTCGACCCGACCCTCGAAGAGAACCTCGTCGGACTCGCCCTCTTCGACGATTAACGCGCGCTCGGGTGAGGTCAGCTCGAAGCTCGGCGCGACGGTGTCGACGACGAAATCCACCTCGACCTCCTCCTCACCGGCGCTCGCCGACGCCGTGGCCGGCCCCTCCTCGAAGTCGACCAGCACGTCCCACTCACCGCCGGCGACCTCAGCGGTCTGGCCGTTGACCGTTACCCGGTCCGCACCGTCGGCCGTGCCGCGCACGCGCACCCGCGATTCGTCGACGAAGCTACCCGCTTCGGGATACGAGATTTCGAGGAGCACTTGCTCGCGTGTGTCTGCGTCTTCGGCGCAGGCGCCGAGGAGCAGGCTCACAGCGAGAATCGACAGCGGGATAAAACGTCGGAGGACAGACATCGCAGCTCGTGGTGGTGGAGTTTTTGTGATCCACCTTAGTGATATCTGTTTGAGGAGTTTGAATCAATTGCGGGTGTGGTGGTTCTTTGGGCGTTTGGGTTGCTGAGAGAGGCCCCTCCGGTCTCGCTTTGCTCGACCACCTCCCCAGCGCGAAGACGCTGGGGAGGAGTATCCCTGCTAGATCGTCAGGAGTTGCTTTCCGTCGAACGCCAACCACTGCGCGTTACGCAGGGATACTCCTCCCCACGGCATTCAGCCGTGGGGAGGTGCCTGAGCAAAGCGAAGGCGGAGGGGCCTTTGCGTGCGGCCCCATCCGCCCAACCCTCCACTCACCCCTTACCCAGAGCCTTCGCCTTCTTCACCAGGTCGATAAACTCGCGACGATCCTGCTGGCCGCGAATCGTCGCGCCCTCGGCGAGCTCCTCGATGAGGTCGAGGCTCATGCCCTTGGCATACGGGCTGTCGCGCATGATCTCGGCGAAGCCGGCGACCGCCGCGGCGAATTGGAAGTCCTTGCTGGCCTCCCTCAGCGACTCGCGCAGATCGCCGCGGGTGAGTGCGAACTCCTGCTCGCTGGCCTTGGCTCCCTGCGGCTCTTTGTGGCGCACGCGAACGGTGCCCAGGCGATTCGGCTCGCCGTCGGCCAGCACGACCTCGTACAGCGCGGTGACCGTGTGGCCGGCGCCGATCTCGCCGGCGTCGACCTTGTCGTCGCGGAAGTCCTCGTCGGCGATATCCCGGTTTTCATAGCCGATGAGACGGTAGGATTTAACCGCTTCCGGCTCGAAGTCGACCTGGATTTTGACGTCCTTGGCGATGACCTGCATGGTGCCGTCGAGCTGCTCGCTGAAGATCTTGCGGGCTTCGTCGATGGAGTCGATATAGAAGTAATTTCCGTTGCCCTGGTTGGCCAACTGCTCCATCATGGCGTCTTTATAATTGCCCATCCCGAAACCGATCGTCGACAGCGTAACCCCCTCGTCGACGAAGTGACCGACGCGCTTCAAGATCTCCTGATGGGAGGTCGGGCCGACGTTGGCGTCACCGTCGGAGAGCACGACGACACGATTGACGTGGTCTTTTCGGAAATCTTCGAGCGCCAGCTTATAGGCCAGCTCGAGGCCGTTGCCCATCGCCGTCGAGCCGCCGGCGCTCAGGCTGTGGATGGCGTCGATGATGCGGCTTCGATGCTCCATGCCGGTCGGGTCGAGCACCTTGGACACGCTCCCGGAGTAGGTCGAGATGGCGACCGTATCGCCATCTTTGAGATTCTCGGTGAGCACCTGCAGCGACTTTTTCGCCAATTCGATGCGGTCTTGGCCTCCCATCGAGCCGGAGGTGTCGACCAAAAAAGTCAGATGTACCGGCTTGCGAGTACTGTCGGTGACCCGCTTACCCTGCACGCCCACACGCACCACTTTGCGGTTGTCCTCGCCGACGAACGGACTCGGCGCGGCCTCCATGAACACGCCGAACGCGCCCTCGTCGGGGTCGGGATAGCTGTAGCGGAAGTAATTGACGAACTCCTCGACGCGCACCGCGGAGGCCTGCGGAAGCTGGTTGGAGTTGAGCTTGCGCCGGGCGATCGTATACGAGCCGGTGTCGACGTCGACCGCGAAGGTCGACAGCCGATCCTCGGCCGTCTCGGTCATCTGGTTGACCCCGTAGTCGGCGTAGTGCTCGGTGTCGGTGTCCGTCACCGGGGCGCTATCGGCCGGCTGCTTGATCGCAGCACCCTCCGCACCGATGTTGGCCGGGGCTTCGCGCGCCGCGACGGACTTTCGAGCCGGCGCGGGCTCGGCCTCCGCCGCCGTGCGTGTGCGCCCGGTCGGCGCTTCCGGTGCAGCCGCCGCGCCCTGGGATTCCGCCGCCTCCTCGGACGGGCCACCGAACCTGACGTGAGATTCGACGGCGTCGTCGGCCTCGGCGAATTTCTTCTCTGAAGAGTCGCTCATACAGCCGACCACCGTGGCCATCGCCAATGCTGCCACCGCGCTCTTCTTGTTAAAGCCTCGAATATTCATGGCGTTTCCTTCCTGCCGGGTTCTATGTGATATGGTCTCGGTCATTCGTCGGGTCTCTCGTTCGTCCTCAATCGAGCGATGGCCATCGCGTCGCTGCAAGTTGCAAGTTGCATTGAGTACTCACGGACCGTGCGGCGAAACGATCTAAATTTTTCTGAATTTTTCTGATTGGGTCTTGTGGGCCGATGACTGCTCTACTGCGCGTCGCAAATTTGGCGTGGACCATCCCGGGTGAAGCCGAGCCGCTCTTCGCCGGCGTCGACCTCGAGATCGACGCCGGCGATCGCGCCGTGCTGCGCGGCCCGTCGGGCTCGGGCAAGTCGACGCTGATTCGCTGCGTCGTCGGCCTGGAGCAAAGGGACACCGGCGAGGTCTTCTGGCGGGACGAGCGGGTCGACGCGCACAATATTCGGCGATTTCGAAACCAGGCGATATACGTCCAACAGCGGCCCACGGCGCTCGCCGAGACCCTCGGCGAGAACCTGGCCTTTGCGCGGCGCATGGCCGAAGAACTGGGCATCGAGGCCGACCCGATGAGCGAGGACGAGCAGCGCGAGCTGTGCGACCGCTTCGGGCTCGGGGCGGTCGACTTCTCGCGGCGCTTCGACGACCTATCGGTCGGCGAGCAGCAACGTGTGAGTCTGGTGCGAGCGCTGACCGGCCGCCCCAAGCTGCTGATGCTCGACGAGCCGACCTCGGCGCTGGACCCCGAGCGGGTCTCCCAGCTCGAGGAACTCCTGGTCGAATTTGTCGACGAGCACCCCGACGAGCGCGCCTTCTTGTGGGTCAGCCACCAACCCGAGCAGATCGATCGGCTGGCCACCCGTGTCATCGACCTCGGCCGATGGACACGCGGCGATATAAGAAGCGAGCCCGAGGAGGCCGGCGATGAATGAGCTCATCGAACTGACTCCCTGGGACCTGGCGCTGGCCGCCGTCTTATTGGTCATCCCGGCGGCGATCAGCATCGGGTTGAAGCTCGGTCTCGAGAAGAGACTCGGCATCGCCGCGGTGCGCACGGTCGCCCAGCTCGCCTTTGTGGGGCTGGTCTTGGAGTGGGTCTTCGACCTAAATCGTTGGTACTACGTGGTGCCGGTGCTGGTGGTGATGCTCGTGGCGGCCGCGCGCGCGGCGATCAAGCGCTCCGACCGGCGATTCCCGGGCGCCTATGTGGCCGCGTTCGGCTCGCTGGTGCTCGCCAGCACGGTCACCGCGTTTAGCGTCACCGAGATCGTCATCGGCGTCGACCCCTGGTACTCACCGCGCTACGTCATCCCGCTGATCGGCATGCTGCTCGGAAACGGCCTGACCGGCATCAGCCTGAGCCTCGACCGCCTCCTGAGCGACCTCATCAAACAACGCCGCGCCGTCGAGGGCCGGCTGTGCCTGGGCGCGACGACCTGGCAGGCCATCCAGCCGTGGATGCGAGACGCGGTCCGAAACGGCATGATCCCGATCATCAACTCGATGATGATCGTCGGCCTGGTCAGCCTGCCCGGCATGATGACCGGCCAGATCCTGGCCGGCGCCGCCCCGATCAACGCGGTCGCCTACCAGATCCTGATCATGTTCATGATTGCGGCGGCCACGGCACTCGGCGTAATAATGCTGTGTCTGCTGTGTTTTCGCGCCCTGGCGCATCCGGAGCATCGGGTGCGGTGGGAGCGGATTTTGGATAACGGCAGAGAGTGAGAAAGTTAGAGAGTTAGAGAGTTAGAGAGTTAGAAACGGCAACTGCTCTGAACGGCAGAGAGTGAGAAAGTTAGAAAGTTAGAGAGTTAGATACGGCAACGGCTCTCATACGTTGATTTTGTCGATGAAGGCTTGGAGGGCGCGGCTGAGATGGCCGCTGGTCTCGAGAAGGTGGTCGACGACTTCACCATCTAGCAGCTTGAGGTACTTGGTGAGCTTGATCTGGGTCTCCAACTCGCTCAGCGAACCTCGCGCGTTGCAGAGAAAGCGCCGTAGGTCGCCCTGGGTCCGACGGCCGGCGCCTTCGGCGATATTCGACGGAATGGACAGCGCAGCACGCCGCATTTGAGACTGGAAGCCGTACATTTCCTTCGAAGGCAAGTCCTCCGTCGCCCTATACACCTCGATCGTAAGCCGCATGCCCAACTTCCAAATCGGCCAATCCTCATGAGGCTTCTTGCTGACAGGTTTCTTGGCAGCCATAATATCTCCATTTCAGTATTTGCCGTAAGTCATCGAAACAACCCTCACTCTAGTTTTCGGCAAACACGCCCAAATCGTTGCGCACAATTTTCAAAGTCGCCCCAAGCGCTCCCTCAAGGCCCGATTTCAGAGCCATTCCTCTAACTCTCTCACTCTCTCACTCTCTCACTATCTTGCCGGGTAAGACCCATGACGTCCCTAACCTCCCCAAACCTCTCACAGATCCCGCCCATCCCCGGCCCCCCACCACGTCTAGGCATATTAGCCTCCGGCAGCGGCACCAACTTCGACGCCATCGCGAGCGAGGTCGACGGTGGCGCGCTCGAGGCCGAGGTGGCCTGTCTGGTGTGTAATAATCCGGGCGCCGGCGCGTTCGAGGTCGCGGCGAGCCACGGGGTCGAGGCCGAACTGGTCGACCACCGCGAGTTTGGGTCGAGAGAGACTTTCGACGAGAGGGTCGTCGAGGTGCTGCGGGCCCACGAGGTCGAGTGGGTGGTGATGGCGGGTTGGATGCGGCTGGTGACGCCGGGGTTCATCGAGGCATATCGCGAGCGCATCCTGAATATCCACCCCAGCCTGCTGCCTAGCTTCCGCGGGTTGCGGGCCGTGGAGCAGGCGCTGGAGGCGGGCGTCAAGATCACCGGCGTGACCGTCCACCACGTGGTCCCGGCGGTCGACGCCGGCCCGATCATCGCCCAGGCGGCCGTGCCGGTCCATCCCGACGACACCCCCGACACCCTCCACGCTCGCATCCAGACCCAAGAGCACATCTTGTACCCGCGCGGCATCGCCCTGGCCGTCAACGCCACGCGCTGATCCCAACAGAGGCCCAAATAGAGCGTGGGGCTTGAAGCTGCCTTTCCCCAAGCCTCGAGCCCCAAGCCCCAAGCCCCAAGCCCGCAGTACCGCCCCAAGCCCGCCTTACTGCCCCGGCTCATAGCCCAGATTCGACGCCAGCCAGCGCTCGATCTCGGCCACGCTCATCTCCTTTCGCTCGGCGTAGTCCTCGACCTGGTCGCGGTCGATGAGGCCGACGTTGAAGTAGCGCGCCTCGGGGTGGGAGATATACCAGCCACTGACCGAGCCGCCCGGCCGCATGGCGAAGCTGTCGGTGAGCTCGATGCCGGCGTTTTTGTCGACGTCTAAGAGCTCCCAGAGCTTGGCTTTTTCGGTGTGGTCGGGGCAGGCGGGGTAGCCCGGCGCCGGGCGGATGCCGCGGTATTTCTCGTCGATGAGGTCGTCGCTGCTCAGATCTTCGGCCTCGCCGTAGCCGAGCTCCTGGCGCACCTTTTCGTGCAGATACTCCGCGAACGCCTCGGCTAGCCGGTCCGAGAGCACCTTGGCCATGATTTTATTATAGTCGTCGTTCTCCGCCTCGTAGCGCGCGACCAGCTCGTCGATCCCCAGGCCGCCCGTGACCGCAAAGCCGCCGACATAATCGGCGAGTCCGGTCTCCTTGGGGGCGACAAAATCGGACAGACACATATCGGCCTGGTCGCCGCGCGGCTTCCGCTGCTGGCGCAGCATGCAAAGCCGCTCGCGGACCTCCGTGCGCGACTCGTCGGTATACAGCAAGATGTCGTCGCCGTCGGCGTTGGCCGGGAAGACGCCGTACACGCCGTTGGCCGTCAGCCAGCGGTTGTGGACGATGTCGTCGAGCATGCGCTGGGCGTTCTCGAAGAGCTCGCGCGCCGCCTCGCCGTACTCCTCGTGCTCCAAAATCTGCGGGTACGGGTAGCGAAGCTCCCAGGAGAAGAAAAACGGCGTCCAGTCGATATACTCGCGAAGCCTCCCCAGCGACACCTCCTCGAGGGCGCGCACGCCCAGATTCTTGGGCGTGGCCATATCCTCTTCGCGCCACTCGATCTCGAAGCGATTTTTGCGCGCCTCCTCGAGCGAGATCAGCGTCCTACCGGCGCGGCCGGCGTGCAGCTTGCGGTCGCGCTCCTGGAACGCCAGATTGTCCTGGATGAACTCGTCGCGCTTGAGCGGGTTCAAGAGCGAGCTGGCCACGTTGGTCACCCGGGAGGCGTCCTGGACGTGGACGACCGGCTCGTCGTAGACCGGCGCGATCTTGACCGCGGTGTGGCGCCGGCTGGTGGTCGCTCCGCCGATGAGCAGCGGGACGTCCATCTCGAGGCGCTGCATCTCGCGCGCCACGTGGACCATCTCGTCCAGAGACGGCGTGATCAGGCCGCTCAGCCCCACAAAGTCGGCGTCCTCGTCGACGGCCGTCTTCAAGATCTTGTCGGCCGAGACCATCACGCCCAGGTCGACGACCTTATAATTATTGCAGCCCAAGACCACGCCCACGATATTTTTGCCGATGTCGTGTACGTCGCCTTTGACCGTGGCCAGGACGATGGTGCCCTGATCGCTCGAGCCCTCGGCCTCTTCCTCCATAAACGGCAGCAGGATAGCGACGCCCTTCTTCATGGCGCGGGCGCTCTTGACCACCTGAGGCAAGAACATCTTGCCGGCGCCGAACAGGTCGCCGACCACGCCCATGCCCTCCATCAGCGGCCCCTCGATGACGTCGAGCGGGCGTTCGTACTTCTGGCGCGCCTCCTCGACGTC
Organism: Persicimonas sp.; assembly: GCA_046545675.1. Taxonomy (GTDB): domain Bacteria; phylum Myxococcota_A; class Bradymonadia; order Bradymonadales; family Bradymonadaceae; genus CAYLTX01. The sequence goes on along the minus strand of JBKGZI010000101.1, from coordinate 3,618 downwards.
GTCCTCGATGAAGCGATCGATGCCGTGAACAAGCGCGTGGCGAAGCCGCTCCTCGACGGATGTCTCGCGCCACTCGAGGCTCTCGGTGCGCTCGGTCGACTGACCTTTGTAGCGCTCGGCGTACTCGACGAGCCGATCGGTGGCGTCGTCGCGCCGGTTCCAGAGCACGTCCTCGACGCGCTCCATGAGCTCGTCTTCGACGTCGTCGTAGACGGCGAGCTGGCCGGCATTGACGATGCCCGTGTCGAGTCCGGCGTCGATGGCGTGATACAAAAACGCCGCGTGAATCGCCTCGCGGACGACATTATTGCCGCGGAATGAGAACGACACGTTGCTCACCCCGCCGGTGGTCTTGACCTGCGGGAAGAGCTCTTTGATCTGGCGCACCGCCTCGATGAAGTTGATCCCGTAGTCGTTATGCTCGGCCATGCCGGTGGCGACCGTCAGGATATTCGGATCAAAGATGATATCGCGCGCGTCGAAGCCGCATTCCTCGGTCAGGATGCGATAGGCGCGCTTGGCGATGTCGATACGACGCTCGACGTTGGTCGCCTGGCCCTCCTCGTCGAAGCCCATGACCACCACCGCCGCGCCGAATTGACGCACCCGGCGAGCCTGGGCTTTGAAGGCCTCTTCGCCCTCTTTGAGGCTGATCGAGTTGACGACCGCCTTGCCCTGGACGCATTTGAGGCCCGCCTCGAGCACCGAGAACTTCGAGCTGTCGATCATGATCGGCACGCGCGCGATATCCGGCTCGGTGGCGATGATATTGAGGAAGGTGGTCATCACCTTCTCGCTGTCGAGCAGCCCCTCGTCCATATTGATGTCGATGATATTCGCCCCGCCGTCGACCTGCCCACGGGCGACACGCACGGCCTCTTCGAACTCACCATTTTTGATCAGGCGCCGAAAACGCCGCGAGCCGGCCACGTTGGTGCGCTCACCGATCATGATGAAGTTGGAGTCCGGCCGGATGACCAGCGGCTCGAGCCCCGCATAGCGAGTGTAGGGCATCGGCTCGGGCACCTCTCTGGGCGGAAACTCCGCGGCCATCTCGGCGAACGCCTCGATATGCTCGGGGCCGGTACCGCAACAGCCGCCGACCACGTTCAGCCAACCCTCGGCGGCGTAGTCGCGCAGCACATCGGCCATCTCGGCGGGCGACTCATCGTACTCGCCAAATTCATTGGGCAGTCCGGCGTTCGGATAGCAGCTCGTATAGGTCGAGGCGATCTCACTGAGCGCCTCCATATGCGGGCGCATCTCCTTAGGGCCCAGCGAGCAATTCAGCCCGACCAATAGCGGCTCGGCGTGCTCGATCGAGATCCAAAACGCCTCGATGGTCTGGCCCGAAAGCGTGCGCCCGCTCTGGTCGGTGATGGTCACCGAGATGATCAGCGGGATGTCGACGTCCTTCTCGCCCAGCACCTTCTGGATGGCGGTGATCGCCGCCTTGGCGTTGAGGGTGTCGAAGATCGTCTCGACCAGCAGCAAGTCCACGCCCCCGTCGACCAGCCCGCGCACCTGCTCGACGTAGGCGTCCTCGAGCTCGTCGAAGCTGATCGCCCGGAAGGTCGGGTCGGTCACGTCGGGCGACAGCGACAGCGTCCGGTTGGTCGGCCCGATGGCGCCGGCGACCAGGCGCGGCTTGTCGGGGGTCTTTTCGGTCATCTTGTCGGCCGCGCGACGGGCGACCTTGGCCGCCTCGACGTTCATCTCGTAGACGTGCTCCTCGACCCCGTAATCGGCCATCGAGACGCGCTGCGCGCTGAACGTATTGGTCTCGATGATGTCGGCGCCCGCCTCCAGATACGCCCGGTGAATGCCCTCGATGAGCTCGGGCTGGGTGAGCACCAAGAAGTCGTTATTGCCCTTGAGCTCGTCCGGGTGATCGGCAAAGCGCTCGCCGCGGAAGTCCTCCTCGGTCAGATCGTGGCGCTGGATCATCGTTCCCATCGCGCCGTCGAGCACGAGGATGCGTTCTTGAAGCAACTTTTCTATGTCGCGAGTCGTCATGGTCTTGTTTCCTTTGGACAACCTGAGTGGCCGCTTACGTGAACCGATGGCGAATATGGTTCATTCGGGCGGGTGAGTCCAGCCGTGGATGCTCGAGTCGGCGAAACGTGAGGTTTGCGCCATCACGCGCACACCCAGACGCGTCTGCGCCCGATGGCGAGACTCCTGGCGAGTCCCGGCCAGACACTGGCGGCAATTTCGAGCCGGTCGACGCCGAAGGCAATTTCGAGCGCGTCGACGCCGACCGCGAGCCCGATGCAAATGATCGCATGGAGTGTCCGCAGGCGCTGCCGCGAGCCCGCGTGCAGCGAGGCGAATGGCAGACCGACTCGATCACGACCATACCGCTGGAGACCATCGAATTTGACGCCGGCCCGAGCACCGGCGACATCGCCCGCTACGAATGGAGCATCGTCGAGCGCCCGGTCGGCTCGACGCAGCGGCTCGTGCCCGATAGCTCGGTGGAGAATCCGAAGCTATTTCTCGACCTGGTGGGCGTCTATCGCATCCAACTGCGCGTCTTCTCGGCTGGAGACGCCGACTCCTCCTGCTCGAGCACGGCAATCATCGAGATCGACGCCTGCGCCTGCGGCAGCGACGTCACCGTTCAGCTCACCTGGGATACGCCCGCCGACCCCGACCAGACCGATGAACTCGGCAGCGATATCGACCTGCACTACCTGCACGAAAACGGCAACTGGAACGCCCCCCGTGGGATGTCTTCTGGCGCAACTCCACTGCAGATTGGGGGCCCGGGGGACCCGTGGGAGATCCGTCTTTGGATATCGATGATACCAACGGAGCCGGGCCCGAGCATATCAACCACAGCGATCTCGAGCGGGTCAATTATCGGGTGGGCGCCTACTACTACAGCGACTCTACGCTCGGCGAGAGCTACGCCACCGTGCGCATCTACGTTCACGGACAGCTCGAGCACGAACACGCCAATAAGCTCCTCGAAACCACCGGCACCTTTTGGGAGGCGGCCTCTATACGGGGGCCGAGCGGCGGCATCACCCCGATTGATCGGGTCACGCGGGGGTTTCCGTGAGTGTGGGTGTAGTCGAGACCCCTGCCGGCTTGACCGGCAGGTGAACCAGCTTGGCAGCTAGTTGCGACCTCGCCGCCTCCCCGAGACCCCTGCCGGCTTGACCGGCAGGTGAACCAGCTTGGGCGGGCTAGTCGTAACTTCGCCGAAAACACCATATTTTTCGCCCAACTGACCCACCGTGGGAGCCTGGCTCCCGCCCCCAAAAACCAACCAAGACATACCCCGGCAGTGCCTCCGCCGCCCCCTCTTTCGTGCCGTGTAGAGGGGGCAGCCAGGCCGGGATGGTCAAATCAAACGGTGCGCAGTCCGTGGGGCTCGTATTATCTGACTTCTACGCGACGCTGGGTGAGACGCCGCGTGTGGACCTCGTTTCGCACATTTGTGCGGCGCGAGGTTTCCCTGGAGCCCTCATTATGGTTATCGGAAATTTCGGCAAATCGTTGCGAACTATTTTGCAGATCGCGCCGTGAGCAGGTGCAGGAGGGGGGTCGCGCTGTAGCTCACCCAAGCTTGTTCACCGGCGGGATAAACCTCGCCGGGGTCTTCCGGCA
>JBKGZI010000100.1:0-14891 GCA_046545675.1 Persicimonas sp. | reverse complement strand
GCCTCGGTCGAGGTTTCCGCCGACGAGAACAACGTCTACGAGCTTCGCGTCGTCGACGGAGAGGTCGAAGTCGAGCGCCAGTAGACGAGGCAGACGGGCGACCGGGCCGGCCGAGTCGGGCTGGTCGGCAGGCGCGTCAGTGTTTATGCTTCGTCTGAAACGGGGAGTATCACTTTTCTGGGGAAATCGAGTGGACGCGGACCGACGTGCGTGCTGAGTAGCAAGCGCCGTGGGTTCGACTCGGGGAGCCGCTTTAACTGATGAAATTGCACCCAACATTCAGCGATACCGATCAGCGACGCCATCTCTCTGCGCGCCGACAGGCGGCGGGTCGACGCTCAGCCAGGCAACCATCAATGACGCGATCGTCGGCCAGGCAAGAGGCGCTGTGGCTGCGGGCTGCGCTGGTAGCGCTTTTGATGATCTCGTTGGCCCCGGCGGCCTGTCGCAGCTCCTCGGACGCAGCGCCCATCAACGAAGCGAGCGAGCCGCGACGCAATCAAAACCTCGACGTGGTCGACGCGCTCGCCGCGAGCCTGCCGCAATTATTGGGCGAGCACGCCCACAACGAGGCCAGCCGCCTGAGCATCGACGCGATCTTAGAGGAGCCCAAAGATCGCCTCGACGACGTGTCGCTCGAGCGGCCGGAGTATCTCCAGACCCTATACGCCCAACGCGACTATCAGCCCTTGTGGGTCGAGGTGAACGACTCGACCGCCCGCATGAGGCCGGAGGCGTTCGACCTGTTGAACACCCTCAACGAAGCCACCGAGATCCACGGGTTGTGGTCCGATGAGCTGCACCTCCGCGAGCTCAACCGCATCGAGCTGCCCGGTCGGGACCATCTCGGAGGTGGGGCTTTTGCCGGCGTGACGCTCGACGAGCAACAACGGGCGGCCGTGCTCGACTGGCTGGCCGACAGCGATCGCAACTGGCGCGCCAACGGGGATCTGCAGGAACTGCTCGCAGCGCTGCTCGCCGAAGGCGCACCCCTGGGGTATCTACGCGAGCCCATGGAAACTCAGATCGACAGGCTGCAGACGCTCTCGAGGGAAAGCGGTCGCGTCGACGTCCTCCTGTCGGACGCCGCGGTGCATTATGCGCTTCGCATGCGCTTTGAGAATCCGGCGTGGCAGCGCGGCAAGTCCTTTCCCGAGCGCCTCCAGACCAACGAGGAGCTCGCCGAGAGCGCGGCGAAGGCCGAGGCTGATGGCGAGGATGCCGATGGCGACGCTGTAGCGGACGGTGGGACTGGTGACGACGATGCCGGAGGCGATGAGCAGGCAACCGCCGAGCAGACCCTCAGCGACGAGGAGCTCGAGCAGGCTCGGCGCCAATATATGGTCGTCGAGGCGCTCGGGCCGGTCTTTGAAGATGTGACGCGTTTCGAGGAGGTCTTCTCGGCGCTGCCGCCGCCCTTCGAGCCGTATCGCCGGCTGAGCGAGGCGTTCGAGCGTTACGCGAGCATCGTCGACGACGGTGGCTGGCCCGAGCTGCCCAACGGGGCCGAGGGCCTCAAGCGAGGCGCCAAGAGCGAGCATATCCCGGTGGTCAAAGAGCGGCTTCGCGTCGAGGGCTACTTCGACGGCGACGACTCCGAGACGTTTGGCAATGACCTGCGCCGAGCCCTGCTCACCTATCAGCGGACCCATCAACTCTGGGAGAACGGCTGGTTGACCCCGCAGACGGTCCGAAGTCTCGACGTGACGGCCGCCGAGCGGTGGAATCAGATTCGGCTGAGCCTGCAGCGTTGGCGCGAGTCGCGTATCGGCCCCGACCAGCACTATGTGCACGTCAATATCTCGGATTTTCACGCCTCGGTTTGGCGCGACGGTCAGCGCGAGATGCGCTTCAAGGTCATCGTCGGGTCGACGACCAGAAAAGAAAATGACGACGGCGAGAAGTATTACCGCCACGCTACCCCGCGTTTTAGCGATCAGCTCGAATATATGGTGTTCAACCCGTATTGGAACATCCCCGAGAACATCCGGACCAAGGAGCTCGAGCCGAAGTTCGAGGAGAAGCCCGACTACTTCGAAGAGAAAAACTACGAGTACGTCACCGAGGACAGCGGGCGGACCTTCTTGCGTCAGAAGCCCGGGCCGACCAATGCGCTGGGGCGGGTGAAGTTTCTCTTCCCGAATCGCTACGCCGTCTATATGCACGACACGCCGGACAAAAAACTCTTCGACCATCCCTTCCGCGCCTACTCACACGGGTGCATTCGGGTCGAAGAGCCGATGGAGCTCGCCCACTACCTGCTCGATCTAGACGGTCGTTGGAAGGAGGAAAAGCGCGAGGAGAAGCTCGAGGAGTGGTTCGAGAAGGACGGCGACACCTGGATCAACCTGCGCGTCAATCTACCGGTGCACATCGAATACTTCGTGGTCCGCGTCGATGACGACGGGCACGCCAACTTCTTGGCCGATCTGTACCGCCTCGACCGCCCGCGCATGGCGCAGATCGCCGCGAAGATCGAACAACTCGAGGATACGTCCAGCGAGACGGCAAACCTCGAGCGCGCTCAAGAGGAGATGACTGCCACCGACGACGAGGTCGACCAGGAAGTCGCCCCTTAAGTCACTGCCTCAGCGCTTCTTCCGAAGCCCGTAAGAGCTAGTTTATACTCAGGAATGCGACGGCGCGTGGTGTCGAGTTTGCTCGAGGCAGCTCTATTGTGTGCAGCCCGCCGGAGCGAGGTCGACGATGAACTCTTCGACCGCTGTCTGGCCCTGGTGGGTGACCTCGACGCGTAGCTTCGCCTCGTTGTCCTGACAGGCGGCAGCCTCGAAACAGATCGCGGCCGAACTCTCGAGCTGATTAGCCGTGGAGGTCAGGGCGCCTTTGAGTTGTCGGTAGCTGGCGATATCGCGGTATGTTCCGCCAGTCTGGGCCGACAGGTCCTGTAGAACGGTGGCGTCGAGCTTGTTGCCGATGCCCACCGTGTAGATAGGCGTGGCCACATTATTGACCTGCAAGTCGTATAGATCTTCTAGTTTCGTGGCTACGCCATCATCTGGCGAGTCGGTGCTGTGTTGGCCCTCGGAGTGGTTGTCATCCCCGTCGGTGAACGCGACGATGGCGCGATAGGCTTCGTCGACACAGTAGCTCGAACCAGATTGTCCGGCCTGTGCGGCGGCGCCATCGTCGAGCGCCTCGTTTGCCAGGCGTACGCCGTCGTAAAAGGCCGTCCACCCGTTGGTGATGAAGAGGTCGTCGACAGCTGCGTCGATCTCGGCCTCATCGTCCGTCAGAGTCTGCTCGAGCGTCGAGACGGTGCTCACACGAACCAATCCGACGCGATCTCGGCCATTTCCGTTCAGCAGCAGGTGGGTAAAGCTTTTGAGCGCGGCTTTCATCTGGGCCAGTTCGGTCTCCAGTGAGCCGCTATTATCGGATACCAGGACCGTATCGATATGGGCCGGGCCGCTAAAGTCGAGCTGCACCGCGGTTGCCGAGCTCCAGGGGCCGCCGTTTTGGCGAGTCTGCACGGTCACCGTGGTATTCGAAGCGGTGAGTGGGATGGGCTTCCCGCTGGAATCCAGCGCGCTCAGCGCCGCGCGGCGGGTCGCGGTCTCGGAGTCCGACCCGATTCCAGACACATGCACATCGATTTCACTATGCTCCAGACAGGCGGGCACGGTCAGTAGGGTGAGGACTAGGCCGGCAGCACCGAGACTTCGACACATCATGGAATTCATGTTCATTCCCTCGGACAACAGGCTCACCGGCGCGAATCAGCATCACGGCAAGTGCAACATCATTTGTGTGAATATAAGTCTACTTGCTAGTTGCTTGGGGTTCAATGTCTTTGTTTGAAAACTCTCGGGGAGCGTATTTGTGGCTCACAAACAGAAACCACCGAAGATCTCTGTTTTCTTAGTCGCCGGGTAAGTTGCGAAAAATAAAGGGGGATCTGTGTGTTCTTGGGCTTCGTTTGGAAGTTTTTTCGACAAAGTACGCAACGAATCGGCCCTTTTTGCCGAAAACTATTATGAGGGCCCCGAGCATGTGGTGTTCGAATACGTTGTCTTTGACATGTGTGTCTCTGCAAACGGAGGAGAGCGATGACAGATCCAATCAGCGGAACGGCAGCGTCTCAGATGGCCGAACAGGCCAAGCAGGTCGGCGGGGAGGGCGCTGCAAGTGGCGGGTCGGACTCGGCCTCGAAGGCCTCCTTTGACGATGTGCTGTCCGAAGTCCAAGGCCGCGAGGTCGAGCAGACTCAGGGCGTCGACAAGACTCAGGACGTCGGCCAAGCCCAGGAGGTCGAGGGCATCGAGGGCGTCGACAAGGCCCAGCAGGCAGACGGGCCGGCGGCCGACAGGCTGCGTGGTTTTTTGGATGGGATGAGCACCGACGAGGCCGAACTCGACCAGATGATGGATAAGAGCATCAACGGCGGCGATATGTCCCAGAAAGACCTGCTGCAGATGCAGGCGCTTATGTACGGCTACTCGCAGAAGGTCGAGTTGACCACCAAGGCCGTCTCCAACGCAGCCAGCGGTATGAAACAAATCATGAATACTCAGGTCTGAGATCGAAGGTGTTTGGGATCAGACAAGCCTGAGAAGAAACGGAGAACCCAAGTGAATCGTATCACGCAAAGGTGGTCACGCCCGCTCGTGCTCCTCGTGCTCCTCGCACTCTTCGCGGTCGGCTGCACGGAGTCGATCTACCACGGCCTCGACGAGCGACAGGCCAACGAGATGGTCGTCGTGCTCGAGCAGCACGGGATGGAGGCCGGAAAGGAGGTCGATCCCGCGGGCGACAATTCATGGAAAGTCACGGTGCCCACGGCGGTGAAGGCCCAGGCGTGGCAGGTGCTCCAGAACGAGGGGCTGCCCAGGCCCGAGGTGCCCGGCTTCGACGACTTCTACCCGAGCGGAGGCCTGGTGCCGACCGCCAGCGAGGAGCGTGTCTTGCTCCAATACGCCACCGCTCAAGAGCTCCGAGAGAGCCTGTTGGCCATCGACGGCATCGTCGACGCGCGGGTCAACCTGGTGATGCCCGAGAAGCCGCGTGTCCAGCTCGAGACGACGGTCATCGAGCCGCCGCGAGCCAGCGTGTTGGTCAAATACCACGCCGGGTCCGAGAAGCCGCCGATATCGGATGAGGCGACCCGCCAGATCGTCGCAGGCGGCGTCGAGGGGCTCGAAGCGGAGCAGGTCGACATCATCTTTACCCGAGCTGCCCGCAGCGCCGAGCCGCTGGCGGAGAGCGAGTTGGCCACCGTCGGGCCCGTCTCGCTGGCCCCGAAGAGCAAAGGGGTCTTTCAAGTGCTCGTCGCGTTGATGGGCCTGTGCATCGTGCTGCTGTCGGCCGGATTGGTCTATATGGTCTTTCGGATCCGTAAGAGCTCGAGCACCGAGGAGGTGACCCCATGAGTCAGCTCGACGAGTCCAGAGCGGGGCTGAACGCCTCGGAGGCGGCGATCGCGTGGGCCTATGGGCGGTTTGGCGGCGACCCTGAGGCGATCGATGTACTCGAGGCTGACGCCGCGAAGAGCATCCGCAAGGTGGTCGAGCCGTTGCTCGAGGCCGACGAAGCCCAACGAATCTCACTCGTAGAGCGTTGGCGAGGCGAGGATCGGCGCTGGGATTGCATCGAGGAGCTCATCGACCGGGTCGACGGTGATGCGCTCGGCCGAGAGGCGGCGTGTATGCCGCCGCGCTGGCAGCAGGCGCTCGAGCGGATCACCAACAGGAGCGACTTCAAAGAGTGCCCCTGGTACGACAATAGCGTGCGCACCCGCCGGGCCATTGTGTGGCTGACGGCCGCGCCGTTGGGCAAGTATGTGCCGCTTCGACGACCAGAGCTTCGGGAACGAGGCGGCTTCGAGCTCGACGCGCTCGTCGACATGCAGCCGCTCGAGCGCGAGGATTTTATCCGCCGGCTCGGGGTCTTCCAGCTCGCCGAGCTCGCCCGCCAGCAGGACCGGCGCAACTTGGCGAGGCTCCGGCGCGCGCTGGACATCGGAGACCGCCGGTGGTTCGACGAGTGCATCAGGCGGGAGCGCTCCATCGAGCGGCTCGAGCGCGGCCGTCTGCGTGAGTTATTTCTAGCGGTGAGCCGTCAGGAGCCGGATCTGGGCGCCCGCCTGCTCCACCTCGGGCTGTATAGCATGGCGGCGGGGGCAGGTGAGCGGTTCTCGGCGAAGCTCCAATCGGTCGCCGAGCAACTGCCGTCGGCGCTTTGCACGTTATTGCTGCACTACCACCGCTGCGAAATCAGCTCGGGGACGTCTGCGCTGGCGCCGGCGTTCCGAGGCGCGCTCGACGAGTTCGTCTCGCGCTATCAACCCGAATCGTCCAAGTCGATCCACGCCGACTCGATACAGATGGAGAAGAGCCATGAATGACAATTCTGCGGCGGTCGAGGCTGTGCCCGATGAGGTTGGCGGTGACCAGGCCCAGCCGGCCTCGCCGATCAAGATATTGCGGGCGCCCGAGGCGCTCGAAGAACAAGTGCGCCCGCTATTTGCAGACCGGTCGGTGCGGGTCATCGGCGCGCGCGTGGTGGAGTCGCTCGAGCAGGCCGATATCGATGTCGAGCAGGCGCGCCGAGAGGGCGAGCGCATCTTGGACCAGGCGCGCCAGCAGGCCGACGAGCTGCGTGAGCGCGCCCGGCAGGAGGGCCACGCCGAGGGCATCGAGGAGGTCGTCGAGCTCATCGCCCGGGCCAAGCGCGAATATACCGAGCTGGTCGACAGCGCCGAAGAAGACATGCTCGAGCTGGCTTTTCGCCTGGCCAGGCGGATTGTCGGCCAGGCCATCGAGCTCGATCCGGCGCGCGTCGAAGAGATGATCGCCACCGTGCTGCGCCACGCCCGCGGAAGGCGCCGCATCTGCGTGGCCGTATGTCCCCAGGACCTCGACGTGCTCGAGGACTCCGCCGACCGGATGTCCAAGCTTGTCGACGGCGTCCCGGTACACTTCGAAGCCGACGAGACGCTCGTGCGCGGCAGTTGCGTCATTCAGACCGAGTCCGGCCGCATCGACGGGCGCATCCAGACCCAGCTCGAAACCCTCATGCGAGCCCTGCGCGCAAATCAAGATTAGCCAGGAGAACCAGCGATGACGCACGAGCAAAAGACAACGACCGGCAAGAGCTCCTTGCTGGGCAATTATCTCGAAAGGCTCGACCAGGTCGACTCGGTCCAGGTCCGCGGCCGGGTACGCGAGGTGACCGGTCTGGTGGTGCGCGCGTCGGTGCCGGAGGCGCGCGTGGGTGAGGTCGTCGAGATCGCCTGTCGCCACGACCAGGTCTTGCGCGCCGAGGTGGTCGGATTCGAGGGCGACGACATCGTGTTGATGCCGCTAGGCGCCGTCAAAGGGCTGGGCCCTCAATCGGAGGTCGAGCCGCTGGGCCGGCCGATGTCGATACGCTGCGGAGAAGGGCTGTTGGGCCGGGTGCTCGACGGGCTGGGCCGGCCCATCGACGGAAAAGGAGCGCTGCAGGGCCCCGGCTTCGAGGAGTGGTCGATCATGCGCGAGCCGCCCAATCCGCTCGCCAGAGAGCGGATCACCAAGCCGCTCGAGATGGGCATTCGCGCCATCGACGGGCTGCTCACCGTCGGCCAGGGCCAGCGCGTGGGGCTCTTCGCCGGCTCGGGCGTCGGTAAGTCGACACTCATGGGTCAGATCGCCACCGGCTGCGCCGCCGACGTCATCGTCATGTGCCTCATCGGTGAGCGCGGCCGGGAGGTGCGGGACTTCCTCGAGGAGGTCCTCGGCGAGGAGGGCCTGAAGCGTTCGGTGGTCGTCTGCGCGACCAGTGACCGGCCGAGTCTGGTGCGCCTCAAGTCGGCGTTCGTGGCCACGGCCGTCGCCGAGTGGTTCCGTGACCGCGGCGCCAGCGTGATGTTGATGATGGACTCGGTGACCCGCTTCGCCCGCGCCCAGCGCGAGGTCGGCTTGGCCGCCGGGGAGCCCCCGGCGCGCCAGGGCTACCCGCCCAGCGTCTTCAGCATGTTGCCCAGGCTGCTCGAGCGCGCCGGCAACAACGACAAAGGCTCGATTACCGCGTTGTATACGGTGCTGGTGGCCGGCGGCGATATGGAAGAACCCATCGCCGACGAGGTGCGCGGCATCCTCGACGGCCACATCCTGCTGGCCCGAAAGCTCGCCAGCCGAAACCACTGGCCGGCCATCGACGTGCTGCCCTCGCTGTCGCGCGTGATGGGCTCGGTGGCCTCCGACGAGCATGTGCGCGCGGCCGGCGAGTTTCGCGAGGTGCTGGCCACCTACGAGGAGAAGCGCGACCTCATCGCGCTGGGCGCCTATCAATACGGCACCGACGCAGAGGTCGACTTTGCCATCGATCTCATCGACGAGCTCGAGGGCATCCTCCAGCAGGGCCTGGGCGTGCGCACTCCCATGGAGGAGACCGTCGAGCGGATGCTCGACATCTTCGGCTGACGCACGCCGACCACCGGTGCCAGACCATCTTGGTCTGGATCCCTGGACCCCTGGACCCCTGGACCCCTGGACCCCTGACCAACCATGTCCGATAACTACGATTTGCAGGTGCTGCTCGAATTACGCGAACGCGAGCAAGAAGAAGCCGAAGACGAATACGCCCAGGAGTTGGCCGAGCTGAAGCGTCGCGAGGATTTCGTGGCCAAGAAGCGGGCGGATCTGGAGGCGGCGGTCGCTCGGCGCCGGGAGGCCTGCGCGCGCCACGACCAGCGAGTGAGCTCGGGTGAGGCGACCCTGGCTCAGATGAATACCTTCGAGACCTACGTCAGCGGCCTGCGCAGCGACGAGCTGGGCATCGAGGAGAGCATCGAGCGTGCCCAGCGCGCCGTCGAGCAGCAAAAAGAGGCTATCGCGCGCGCCAAAGCCGAACTCATCGAGGCGACTCGGGAGCTCGAGGCGGTCGTGAAGCATAAGGACAACTGGCAAGAGGAGCAGGCCGCCGTCCAACAGCGCCGCCAATCGGCGGCGATGGACGAGGTGGCTGCTCGACGATGGATGGAGAAGAACCAATGAGTAAGGTCGCCGGACAATCCGTTCAGCAACAACAGGCCCATCAAGCGGCACAGCAGCCCTGGGATGACACCGCAGCCAGCGAGGTGCGCCAGCTTCGCTCGGCGATCACCGAGCACATGGCTGACAAGAAGGTCAAGAGTGACGTCGCGCCGATGATGTCAGAGCTGCTGGCGCGGCTCGATTCGTTCGTCGAGGGCCAGACGACCGGCGGCCTCGAGCCCCCCAACCCGCCCAATCTGGCCGAGCCGCCGAGCCTGCAGCGGGCCGCAGGCGCGATGTCGACGGCCGGCGCCAAGGTGCGCCAATTTGCCCGCGCAGCCGCAGATCCCCAGGCGCGCGCATCGCTAGCCAATATGGCGAAGGTGCTCGACGCACATCTTCATATGCGCCAAGAGGTGCTGGCACGCTCGGAGGTCTAAAGCACTCCTACTCCGAAATAGGAGTGCTTTAGCTGTCGGCCGGCAGGCATGCCGGCCGGCAGCTAAAATCAGGGCGTCAACTGATAAGTAAGTCGCACGTAGCAACGCCCGCCGGAGGGCGGATCGAAGCTCAGGCCGCTCAGCGCACCTAAGAAACACGAGTTGACCGGAGGGGCGTCGGAGACGAGCACGTCGGGAGTGATGACGCTGCCGTCGGTGGAGATGTTGAACTCCATCATGACCTTGCCCTTCAGCTCCGGATCTGAGCCGAGCGCGTCGCTATAACAGCTCGAAAACCGGCTCCTTGCGCTGCGCGCGACCTTCTCGACGTTCGGCTTGATGCACGCACTGCCGCTGGCCGACAATCCGGTTTGGCGGATACTGCCGAGCTTTTTGGGCGGGGCTTTCTCTTCTTTTTCTTTGGCGTCGGCCGCCGCCTTCGTGTCCGAACTCTTCGAGTCGTCCTCATTGGCTTTCTCATCGGTCTTCTTCGGGTCGTCTTCTTTCGAATTGACCGCGACCTCGGCCTGGTCGGCGTTGACCTCGACCTTCGTCGTCTCGGAGTCGTCGTCTTTGTCGTCAGCGCCGGCCTTCTTGGCGCCGTCATCGGACGCGGCGCCGCCTTTGCCGTCCTCGTCGGAGTCCGCCGATTTGGCGCCGTCGGAGTCGTCTCCGGATGGGTCTTCCTCGGAATCATCGTCTCCAGAGCCATCGTCGCCGGATTCTTCGTTTTCATCGGCGGAGGGCTCATTCTTGGCGAGTTTTTCGCCGCTGTCATCAGCTTCGTCGTCGCTGTCGGCTATCGCGGGTTCGTCTCCGTCGTCGGCATGCTCGTCATTTGGGTCGGCTTCGTCGTCGCCGAAGAGCGCGGCGATGGCGTTGCCGTCATCGCCGAGGAAATAGGTATAACTGGCATAGATCGCTCCGAGGGTGCAGCCCGCGGCGAGCAGCACCGCGACGCCGACGCCGAGTATGAGCGGCAGGGAGCTCTTCTTTTCAGCGGCGAAGGGCTGCTGGGCTGAGGTATGCCCGCTGCTCGCCTGGGCGCGTTGCGCAGATGGTTGCGCAGATGGCTGCGCAGATGGTTGCTCGGCGGAGCCGCCGTCAGCGGCCAATGGACCCGATTGCGAAGAGACCTCGCCGGAGTCGGCCGCCATTGTCGGGCCGGTGCCCTCAGGGGTGGCGTTATCTTGTGGTGCCGGCCCGCGGACGGCCGGCGTCGAACCGGAGGTCGTGTGGCCCATCATGGCCTCGAGCTCCGCGCGCACTGCCTGAGCGTCGGGTGGGCGATCATCGGGCTGTTTGGCCAACAGACGCATGCATAAGTCGGTGAGCTGGTCGGGAATGTCGCGGCGCTGGAGGACCTCGTTGATATGCGGCGGGTTCTCGCTGGCGTGGGAGACGAGCACCGCCATCGGGGTGTCCGACTCGAAGGGCGGGTGGCCGCTGAGCATGCGGTACAAAATGCAGCCCAGGCTATATAGATCCGAGCGGCCGTCGAGCTTGTCGCCGCGGCATTGCTCGGGGCTCATATATTCGGGAGTCCCGAAGACCTGGCCGGTCTTGGTCATATCCTTCTCGGCGTCGAGCACCTTGGCGATGCCGAAGTCGAGGACTTTGATAAATGTGCTGCCGTCGGAGATCGACAGCATGAAGACGTTGTCGGGCTTGAGGTCGCGGTGGATGATATTTTGCTGGTGCGCTGCGGCCAGCGCGCTCGAGATCTGCATGCAGATCTGCAGGATTTCACGCACGCTCAGATCCGGATGGCGCAGACGGTCGGACAGCGGCATGCCCTCCAAATACTCCATGGCCAGGTACAGCGTGCCGTCGTCGGTCTGTCCGAAGTCGAGGATCGTCACACAATGCGGGTGCGAGATCGTGCTGGCGACGCGTGCTTCGCGGAAGAAACGGTCGACGAATTCGCGGCTATTGCACAGCTCGGGTCGCAGCGTCTTGATGGCCACCTGGCGGTCGACGCTTCGCTGCGACGCCAGATAGACGGCACCCATGCCGCCTTCGCCGATGCGCTCCTGGATGACCCATCGCCCGTCGAGCGCTTTGCCCAGGAGTCGATCTTCGGTGTCATCCTGCAATTCCTCGAGTTCAGTGCCGTCTTTGGCGCAGAACTCGGTGTCTTCGGGAAATTTTTGGTCGCAGGTCGGACAAACTTTGATCATAGCGGCGTCTCGTCATGGAAGGCTGCGTCACAAGTCTAGAGACCACAGGCTCGGCAAGTAAAGACGTTTTACGGTTGTTCGAGTCTAAATTCGGAACAGTACACCGGCCTTAATGGTTGCCAAGTTGTCCGTGACCAAATAGGACGCTGGCTGTCATCATTATATTCGTTGCTGGCCCGAACGCGTCGGGCCGGGTTGCAGCGATAGAAGATTCTCTTTTGAACCGACCGGCAAATGTACCTTCCGAAGTTCTGGTATTTGCAGGATCTACACATCGACGAGCGCCTCCCCAACGAGGTGCTCGAGACGCTGACCGAGCGCGCTCGGTTGGAGCGATGGGGCCACCACGCCAATATCTTCCGCGCCCCCGACGACTCCGATGTCTCGGTCATCCTCGAGGGTAACGTGTGGCTGCAGGAGGCACGCCGCGCCGACGAGATCACCCTCGGCCGCGGCGACGTCTTCGGCAAAGCCAAAGGCAACCTCGAGCATAAGGACCTGGTGCTGCGCGCTCGAGACGACACGCTCTTGGCGGTGATGCCGCGCGAGGACTTCCGCCAGATGGTCATCCCGCATCTGGGCCGTCTGGAGACGCGCATCGGCTTATTTCACAAGCGTCGCGACCTATGGGTTCCGGTTCAGCCCCTGCTCTTTACCACTCCGAGGAGCCGGTTGGCCAAGGTCTTATTGCACCTGGTCGAAACGGAGGGCTCGCTCGACGACGATGGCCACGGACTCCTCGACCTGAAGTTGCAGCCCAGAAAACTCGCCGAGCTCACCGGCGTCGACCGCGAGCGTGTCAGGCGGGTGATCCAGGCGCTCGAGCAGGAGAAGTTGCTCGAGTTGGGTCGCTCCGGGGCGCGCATCTGGGACCTCGACGAGCTTCGACGCATTGCACAACAAGGGTGAGACTCTATGGTCCCCCACGTGCACGAAGTCATCGGGCACGTCTCACTGCCTCTACCGATCAATGCCTCTACCGACGTCGATTTCTGTCGGTTCCTGCGCACGAGGGGGACGTATCCGACGGTGGCCGACGAAGACACCACGATGCTGCTCTCCACGGACAGCGCGTTCTTCGAGTATGTTGAAGCGCAAAAATAATCAGTGCCAGGCCATCTTGGCCTGGATCCAGGGCAGGGATGGCCTGGCACCGATGGTTTCGAGCTAATGACGAAGTAAATGCCGAATCTCACACACCTCCCGATCGACGACGTCCTCCCCGAGATCGTCGACACGCTGAAGAGCCACCACAGCCTGGTCCTCCAGGCGCCGGCGGGCGCGGGTAAGACGACCCGCGTGCCGCCGGCCCTGCTCGACGCTGGTCTGGCCGGCGACGGTCGCATCTTGGTGCTCGAGCCCCGACGCGTCGCCGCCCGCGCCACCGCCCGACGCATCGCCTACGAGCGGGGCGTCGAACTCGGCGGTGAGGTCGGCTATCAGGTGCGTTTCGACCGGCGCATCTCCTCGGACACCAAGCTCGCCATCATCACCGAGGGCATCCTCACGCGCAGGCTGCAATCCGACCCGCTGCTCGAGGGCGTCGGCGCGGTCGTCCTGGACGAATTTCACGAGCGAAGCATCCACACCGATCTCGCCGTCGCGTTCTTACGAGAGCTCCAGCAGGTCCGCGACGACTTCAAGCTCGTGGTGATGTCGGCGACGATCACCACCGGCCCCATCGCCGACTTTTTGGACTGCCCGATCATCGAGTCCGAGGGCCGCACCTATCCGGTCGACATCGAATACCTCGACAAGCCAAGTGACGCGCCCATCGAGATTCAGGCGTCCCGGGCGGTCAGCCGCATCCTCGACGACTCGGAAGACGACGGCGACGTGTTGGTCTTCATGCCCGGGGCGGGCAGCATCCGGCGCACCATCGAGGCGGTCGAGCCCGCCGCAAAGCGCCACGGCGTAGAGGTCCTGCCGCTTTACGGGGCGCTTCCGCCCGCCCAACAAGACCGCGCCATCGAGTCCAGCACCGGGCGCAAGATCATCGTGTCCACCAATATCGCCGAGACCTCGCTGACCATCGAGGGCGTGACGAGCGTGGTCGACTCCGGGCTGGTCAAACAGCTGCATATGTCGCCGCAATCGGGGCTGGACCGGCTCGAGAAGACCCATATCAGCCTGGCCTCGGCCGACCAGCGGGCCGGCCGGGCAGGGCGGGTGCGCCCGGGCCGGGCGTATCGGCTGTGGACGACGGCTTTCGAGTTTCGCATGCCCGAGGAAGACACCCCCGAGATCCAGCGCGTCGATATCACCGCGCCGATGCTCGAGGTGATGGCCTGGAGCGGCGCGGATCCCAAAGAATTCGAATGGTTCGAGGCGCCGCCCGACCACGCCATCGAGCGCGCTGTCGGGTTGTTGCGCGAGCTCAGCGCCGTCGAGCGCGACGAGCATCGGCTCACCGACATCGGCCGTAAGATGCTCGAGCTTCCCGCCCACCCCAGGCTCGGGCGCATGCTCATCGCCGGCGCCGAGCGCGGCTGTCTCAGAGCGGTGGCCGCGATGGCGGCGATCTTGAGCGAGCGTGACTTTATCAGTCGCGTCGAGCAGGGCGCTCCGGGCGGTGACTCCGACCTGATGCGCCGCGTCGAGGTGCTCGACGAGGTCGCCTCCGGGCGCACCCACGGCGCGCGCCGGCTCGGCCTCGACGCCCATATCGGCGGCGCGCGGCGAGTCCAGAAGGTCCGCGACCAGCTCTACCGGCTTTTATCTGGCGAAGAAGAGGGCTCTGGCGGTCCTGACGACCCGCTGAAGGCACTCGCCGTGGGCTACCCCGACCGCATCTGCATCAGCCGCGGCGAGGGCCGCCGCTACGTGATGGTCGGCGGCGAGCCGCTGGCCTTGGCCTACGAGAGCATCGTGCGAGACGCCGAGTTCCTCGTCGCCGCTTCCATCGGCGGGCGCACCCGCGGCCGGGACACCGGCGCGGTCCAGAGCCGCGAGCTCATCCGGATGGCCAGCCGTCTGGAGCGCCCCTGGCTCGAGGAGCTCTTCCCGGAGCGATTCGAGACTCACGTCGACGTCGACTTCGACGAGGAACGAGCGCGCGTTACCGCCATCGAGCGCGAGCGCTTCGCCGGCATCAAGCTCTCCGAGGCGGTCGTCTCCGTCGACGAGCACGCCGACCCCGCCGACGTCGCCACCATGCTGGCCGGCGCGGCGGCCGAGCGTTTGAGCGAGGCATTCGGCCTATCTGAGGATGGCGAGCAATTCTTGGAGCGGCTTCGCTTCCTGCGCGAGTCGATGCCCGAGCTCGACGGGCGAGAGCTCCTGTTCCTGGGGACCTACGC
>JBKGZI010000099.1:0-14898 GCA_046545675.1 Persicimonas sp. | reverse complement strand
GAGCTCGACCGGGCCCTGGGCGGAGCGCTCGGCCAGGGCGTGGTCGGCGGAGGCGACCAGCACGACCTCGACCTGGGCGACCGGCCGGGCGGTCGAGGATTCGCCCGGCTTGAAGTCCTTGACGAGCATCAAGTCGGCCTTGTCGCGCTCGAAGCGGTACTGGACCCCGCCCAGATACTCCATCTTGACCTGGATGTGGGTGGGCACCCCCTTGTCGGCCATGGTCTTGAGCACGGCCATGATCGGCGACATCGGCAAGATGCCGTCGATGATGACCTCCAGGCGCGGCTCCCAGCCGTGGGAGAGCCGCTCGGCGACCGTCTCCAGCCTGCGGGCCGAGGCGAGCAGCTGGCGGCCCTCCTCGAGGACCGTGTGGCCGGCCGCGGTCAGCTCGGCGCGGTGGCCCGAGCGGTCGAAGACCTCCACGCCGAGCTGCTCCTCGAGGCGCTTAATCGCGTAGCTCACCGCCGACTGCGCCTTATGCAGCCGCTGGGCCGCCGCCGAGAAGCTTCCGGTCTCCACGACCGCCTCGAGCGTCTCCAATGCGTCTAAATCGAGTTTCATGACCATTCCTCCTCAACAGGCTAAAAATCCACTAACGCCTAACTCAAATTGCAGTTCGCGCCGTAGTTCAGGCGCCCTAAATAGAGGATGTTTGGTTCCTGCAAAATCTTCTATTTGAGGCGCCTGAACAGCGGCGCAAACAACGATTTGAGTTAGATGTTAGCGATATTCGGGTGTTCGAGGGTCGTGTATCAGTAAAATAGATGAAGATAACCAATAATTTATAATATCCATTGATGGACGTGGTGACTAGTCTTCCAGTCGACGACATAATCACATCACGGGAGGCACTATGTACTTCAAGAAGGGACGCATCACGCGCCAGGCGCACGTGGACTTGCCGGAAGGCACCGTCGAAGAGGAGTACGCTCGGGAGGGATTCTTCGGGCGCACCGCTCACCTCTATCGCACCGACGCCCCGGTGGGCTGGGTGGATATCGAGGGCGATCTTCGCCCGCACGCCTTCGACACCGCCGAGCTCCCCGGCCTCGGCGGCGACGATTATTTGAGCGGACGAGTGCCGTTTTTGCGCAACGACGACTGCGCGTTGTCGATGGCTCGGGTGACCGAGGCGATGGCCTACGATTTCCGCAACGCCGATGGCGACGAGACGCTGTTCGTCCACGGCGGAGAAGGCCGCATCGAGACCGACTTTGGCCCGCTCGACTACGAGCAGGGCGACTATCTGGTCATTCCCAAGGGCACGAGCTATCGGCTGGTCCCGCAGAGCGCGACCTCGCTGCTGATCATCGAGACGACCGGGGCGATTGGACTGCCCGACCGCGGCATCATCGGCCAACATGCGCTCTTCGATCCGGGCGTCATCAACGTGCCCGAGCCGGCGGCCAGAGACCGCGACGGCGATCGCTTCCAGCTCAAGATCAAGCACAGCGACAAGCTCACCACGCTGACCTACCCGCACGACCCGATGAACGTGGTCGGCTGGAAGGGCGACCTGACCGTATGGCAGCTCAACGTGCGCGATATCCGGCCGATCACCTCGGAGAGCTATCACCTGCCGCCGACGGCGCACGTGACCTTTACCGCGCCGAACGTGCTGATCAGCACCTTTTTGCCCCGGCCGCTCGAGACCGGCGACCCGGGTGCGTTGAGAGTGCCGTTTTACCACGCCAATATCGACTACGACGAAGTTTTATTCTATCATGACGGCGAATTTTTCAGCCGCGAGGGCATCGACGCGGGCATGGTCACGTTCCACCCGCAGGGGCTTCCCCACGGGCCGCACCCCAAAGCGATCGAGGCCGCCGAGACCAAAGAGCGCACCAACGAAAAGGCGGTCATGATCGACACCAGAAACCCGCTCGAGATGACCTCTGCCTCCAGTGACGTCGAGCGCAAAGATTATTGGAAGAGCTGGATGTAATTGACAGCAACCACATTCACAGCCCCCCTTAGCAAAACAGGAGATAGATATGGGCCAGGACAATCCACTCGGACTACGCGGCATCGAATTCGTCGAATATACCTCGCCGGAGCCACAGAAGCTCGACGAGCTCTTCAGCGCCATCGGCTTCTCGCGGCTGAAAAAGCACCGCGACAAGACGATCGATTATTATAAGCAAAACGACATTCACTTCCTGATCAACCGCGAGGACGAGGGCTTCGCGGCTGACTTCCGCGACGCCCACGGCCCGTCGATCTGCTCGATGGGCTTTCGGGTCGAGGACGCTCGGAAGGCCTTCGACGAGGCCGTCGAGCGCGGCGCGCGTCCGGCGACCGGTGACGTCGCTTCGGACTTCGATTTCCCGGCGATCCTGGGCATCGGTGACAGCCTGGTCTACTTCATCGACAAGTGGGGCGAGGACGGCGAGATCTACGACGACCTCTTCGTCGAGCACCCCGAGCCGACCGAAGTCGAGTCCAAGGGCTTCTGGCGCATCGACCACCTGACCAACAACGTCTTCAAGGGCAACCGCGACAAGTGGTCGGACTTCTATAAGGACGTCTTCGGCTTCCAGGAGATCCGCTTCTTCGACATCAAGGGCGAGAAGACCGGCCTGACCTCGTACGCGCTCAAGTCGCCGTGCGGCACCTTCTGTCTGCCCATCAACGAGGGCAACGAGGAGAAGTCGCAGATCGAGGAGTATCTTCGCGAGTATAACGGCGAGGGCATCCAGCATATCGCGCTGATGAGCGACGACCTGCTGAAGTCGCTCGACGAGATGAAGGGCGGTCCGGTCGAGACGCTCGACATCGCCGACGAGTA
This sequence comes from Persicimonas sp., assembly GCA_046545675.1. Taxonomy (GTDB): domain Bacteria; phylum Myxococcota_A; class Bradymonadia; order Bradymonadales; family Bradymonadaceae; genus CAYLTX01. The sequence goes on along the minus strand of JBKGZI010000099.1, from coordinate 12,107 downwards.
TTATGAAGAGGTCTTCGACCGCGTCCCCAATGTCACCGAGGACCACGGCCGCATCAAAGATCACAACGTGCTGGTCGACGGCGACGAAGAGGGCTACCTGCTGCAGATCTTCACCAAGAACGTCATCGGCCCGATCTTCTTCGAGCTCATCCAGCGCAAGGAGCACGACTCCTTCGGTGAGGGCAACTTCCAAGCTCTCTTCGAGTCGATCGAGCGCGACCAGGAACGCCGCGGCGTCTTCGACGATTGAGATACAGCAGAGAGTAAGAAAGTCAGAAAGTGAGAGAGTTAGAAACAGCAAAAGGCGCCCGGCTGAGCGAAGATGCTCAATCGGGCGCCTTTTTTGCCTTATCTTACTCTCTCACTCTCTCACTATCTAACTCTCTCAGTTGGGCATTTCTGCGATCTGCGGGGCCTCACGCTCGTCTGCATAGGTATGAAAGTGCGTGGCTTTCTCGAAGCCGAACATCTTGGCGATGAAGAGCTCGGGGAACTTCTGTGCGCGGGTGTTGAGGCGCTCGACGGCGTCGTTATAGCCGTCGCGCATCAGCGCGATCTCGTTTTCGACGTCGGTCAGTGTCTGCATAAAGTCGGCGACGAGTTCTTGGCCTTTGAGGTCGGGATAGGCCTCGATGGTGGCGACGATCTGGTTGCGCGCCTGTTCTTGGGCCTGGATGGCATCGTCGTCGGGTGAGAGCTCGGATGCGCCGGAGCGGGCGCGGCCGAGCGCCTCCTGGAGCTCGCTTTCGTGGTCGAGGTAGCCTTGGACGGTGCCGGCGAGGTTTGTGATGAGGTCGTAGCGCTTCTTGAGGGCGACGTCGATATTGGACCAATTTCGCTGGACGCGCTCGCGCAAGAAGATCAGGTCGTTGTAGTATAGGAAGAAGAGCGCCACGAAGAGATAGGCGACCGAGAAGCCGGCGGTGGCCGTATAGAGCAGCGGGCCGAACGAGGCCACCGAGCCGCTGACGCCCAGGCCGGCGACCAGCGTGGCGATGATGCCGGCGTTGAGCAGGTGGAAGGCGGTTCGTGCCTCGCGGTACATGACCTCGTCTTCGGGCAGTGAGCTTACGATAAACGGCAGGTCGTCTTCGCCTTGGGTCAGCTCGAGATTCTCGTGGGTTTGGGCGTCGATGGTCGCCGAGCCGAGCGCGTAGATAGGCTCGCCGGGGGTGATGATCCACTCGGTGTAGCGGCGGTTGCCAGCCCGGCGGGTGCGCTTGTCGGCGGCGATGAAGCGGGCGCCGTCATCGTCGATATACATGCGGCCGGAGTCGTCGCGACAATAAAACGGCGTGCTCCGGGTCTCGTCGCGAACGGTGCGCCACCTGCTCTTCTTGCCGTCTTGGACCTTCTTTTTCTCGACATAGTGATAGTAGACGCATTGGTCACCGCTGAGCGGGCCGGTCAGCGGGGCGTCGCTGCCGGCGAGTTCGGCGGTGCCTTTGATCTCGGCGAGCCCGTAGGCCACGCCCTCGATGGGGGAGGTGGGCACGTTCTCGATGGTGCGTTTGATGCCGACCTTTTTGAGTCCAAACCACGTGGCCAGCGTCGCTCCGAGACCGCCGGCTAAGATGGCGATGAGCGCGTGGGTGATCTTCAGCCGCGTGGGCTCATGGGTGTCTTCTAACTCGGAGAGCTCGGCGCGTTCAGCCTCGGGCAGGGCGAGCGGGTCGAGGCGCTTGACGCCCCACATCGGCCCGAGCAGGGATTCGGGGAAGCGCGACAGATTGTCATTGGTGCGCTCGACGGATTGGGCGAGCAGAAGGCGCACACCTTTGAGCCGGTCGCGCACGTCCGCGTCGAGGCCGGCGTAGCGTTTGTCGGAGAATGAGCCGAGCTCGGCGAAATCTCCCTCCCAGCTTATGTCATGCTCCGACAGCGTGGTGTCGATGACGTCGCGGCCCTCCTCGAGGGAGCGCTCGGCGTGGGTATCGGCGTCGACGAGGTCGGCCTTCATCATCTGCAGACCCTGGTAGAAGAGCGAGACGACCATCACCGCGGAGACGGCCACCAGATACATGGCCGAGTGGTGGACACGAAAGAGGCCGAGCAGGAAGACGATGGCGAAGGCCAGCGAGCCCAGGCCGCCGACGATGCCCAACGCGCTCCACATGGCCATCTTTTGGCGCTCGCCGAGTTCGGATTCCTCGGAGATGATCGGCTGGAAGCTGCCGTCGTGGTTGAAGCCGACCTGGTACTGGTCTTGGACCTGGTCGGCATAGCCGAAGACGAAGATCTCCGAGCCCGGCTCGAGGCGGTACTCGGTGTAGCGCTTGGAGCCGGAGGTGCGCTGGGCATCCTCCTCGACGGCGAATTCGACGTTTGAGGAGGGCGTGACGGGGATCTTGCCGGTATCATCACGCAGGACAAAGTCGACCGATCGGGTCTCGTCGGTGATCGTCTTCCAGCGGGTGTCACCGTCGGAATCCTTCTCTTTGCGCTCGACGACATAGCGGTAGTAGACCGACTCGGTGCCGGTATCGGGCGATTCGAGCGTTTCGCCGGCTGCCTCGATCCGTCCCGACATATTGACCTCGCCGGAGATCACCGAGGCCACCGGCGTCGGCGGCACCCGCTCGAGCTGGCGCATATGGTGGACCTGGTCGAAGCTCCAATTGCCCAACAGCACCCCGACGCCGGCCAGTACGACGGTGCCCAGAAGCAGCGCAATTTTGACGAGGATGTTTTTCAGACTCTTCGGAATGCTCATTGGCGCGCCCTATCCGTTTCCCAGTAGTGGACCCACCTTAACGTCAACTGGGAGGATTCGACAACGGCACCGCCGATTACAGGAATTGGCGGTGCCGGTGCCCGGGCACGCCAGACCAGGTTAGGGCTTGCGGGCGGCCAGGAACAGCGTGTTGCCGTCGCGAAAGACCAGGAATAGGACCTGGTTCTCGGCTTGCTGGAAGGCTCGTGCGAAGGCGCGTGGTGAGTCCAGGGGTTGGCGATTGAGCTCCAGGATGACGTCACCGGGCTGCAGGCCGATGCGCGAGGCGGGAGTGCCGGGGATGAGGCGCTCGACGACCACGCCGGAGTCGATCTCGTCGGGCACGTCCAACCGGGCGCGCAGCTCGGGGGTCAGCGGGGCGAGCTGGAGGCCCTGCAGCGGGCTGGGGCTGCGGGGATCATCCTGAGGCTGTTGTTGCTCGCCGGGGGACGCCTCGGCGGGCTGTTCGCCCAGGGTCAGCTCGACGGCCTGGCGCTCGCCGTCGCGCAGCACGCCCAATTCGACCTCGGTGCCTGGTGATTGCATGGCGACGCGGTTTCGCAGCGAGCTGGCCGAGTCGATGTCGGTGTCGGCGAAGGAGAAGATCACATCGCCGCGCTGGAGCCCTGCCTCGTCGGCCGGGCTATCCTGTTGGACGTCCGAGACGACCACTCCGTCGGTGTTTTCGGGCAGCTCGAGGGCCTCGGCCAACTCGGGGTTCATCGTCTGGATGACCACGCCGAGCCAGCCGCGGCTGACCTCGCCGTCGTCGATGAGGCTCTGCATGATGGACTGGGCCATGGGCGCCGGGATCGAAAACCCGATGCCCTGATAGCCGCCGCTTCGCGACAAGATGGCCGTGTTGATGCCCACGACCTCGCCGTCCATATTGATCAGCGGGCCGCCGGAGTTGCCCGGATTGATGGCCGCGTCGGTCTGAATGAAGTCCTCGTAGTCGGTGATGCCGATATTTTCGCGCCCGGTGGCCGAGATGATCCCCAGGGTGACCGTGCTGGACAGCCCGAAGGGGTTTCCGATGGCCACGACCGGCTCGCCGAGTTGTGGCCCCTGAGCGTCGGCAAAGTCGAGCACTCGCAGATTCTCGGGAGGGTCCTCGAGCTGGAGGACCGCGAGATCGCTGGCCGAATCCGTGCCCACCACCCGCGCCTCATAGCGGCGGTCGTCCTCGATCTGCACCTGGATCTCGTCGGCGTTTTGGACGACGTGGTTGTTGGTGAGCACGTAGCCCTCGGCAGAGACGATCACCCCCGAACCCATCTCCATGGGCGTGGCTCCGGGAGGACCTCCCGGGCCATCGGGACCCGGCCCGAACGGAGAGGGAAACTCATCGAAGAAAGGGTGGGGCGGCCTGTTGTCCCGCCGGGAGTCGGCGGCGACACGCGTCGAGATACCCACGACGCCGGGCAGCGCCGAGTCGACTACGTCGGGCAAGTCCTCGAGCAGCCGCACGCCGCTCTGGGTGGCGCGCGGGCTGTCCGAGCCTTGGCCGGGCTGTGGGGCTGATTGGCCGGACTCGACTTGCGCAGCCTGATCGGTTGGGCGCGACTCACAGGCAGCCAAAGCCGTGACGGCGCTGATCAGCACGATGAGTCGAGGCAGGAGATGCGAGCGCATGACACAGTCCTTTCGGCTGGGAAGATTACGTAAGCTGGAAGACGACGGGACACCTTCGATGGACTCGTGGAGCGGGGAGAAACACACCGGGCCGCCCCCCGACTAAAGATAGCCATGGGGCGGCCCAGGTCATGTGAGCGGGTCTGGTTATTGCTCTTTGATCTTCACCTTGCGCCCCTGTTCTTTGCCCTCGATCTTGGGAACCTCCACCGAGAGTACGCCGTTCTTGAAGGTCGCCTCGGCCTTGTCGGCGTCGACCTCCTGGGGCAGTGGAATGGTGCGCTGGAAGGAGCCAAACGAGCGTTCGGTGCGGTAATAGCCCTCGTCTTCTTCTTCCTTCTCCTGGCGCTTCTCGCCGCGGATTTGGAGGCGATCGCCGTGAACGTTGACGTCGATGTCGTCGGCGCCCATCCCGGGCAGCTCGGCGGTGACGCAGAGCTTGTCGCCCGACTCCGAGATGTCCATGCGGGGCACGAATTGCTCGGGCGAGTAATTGCCGAAGAATTGGGACGGCATCGACGAGCTCAAGAAGTCCTCGAACATGCGATTCATCTGGTCTTGCATCCGAGTCATGCCGCCGCCGTTGCTGCTCGAGCGGCGCATCGGCAGGTTACTGCCGTTATTCTTCTCTCGTCGAAACGGTGTCCACGATCCAAAAGCCATAGCTTCCTCCTTTGTTCACTATCTAGTTGTGAAAAATTCTGTCGAGTCGAGCCATTTGGTCGGGCCAGTGAACCGAAAGCGGCGTGGAAAACGCCGCCGGTTGACCGAAGGATGCTCGACCAAGATGCGAGCTGATCGGGGGCGGCCGCCGCCTCCTACCCATTGATGCTCGAGCAGGTGCAGTGGCTGCGCCGAATAGCTCCTCATCCGTCGGACAGATCTAGACAGCAGACGACCATCGTCAAGTTCATCGCTGCTTTTATTGAGAAACGCATAAGCCCCTAAACCCGTTCTGGCTTGTTGACTGGCGCATCTTGACCACCGATTTCGCTCGACGATGCTGCTCACATCGCCTCGCTACATCGGTGGTCAATCTGCATCCAGTCACCTTCGCCATCTCCGGGGTTAGCAACTTACGCATTTCTCAGTAGGTTGCCGAACGATCGGATGTGCAAAATTTGCGCAGTGGAGGGGGGCGGCGCAGAAGGTGCGGGAAGGTCGATACGCCTTTGCAGTGGATAGGCGCTTGCAACGGGGCTCGAACCTAACCGGCTGGCACACACCCGGAACGGGCGGCGCGCAGCGATTTCGGCAGATCTACACCAACAGTAGCCGATCAGATGAAGTATGGCACAGTGGTTGCACGGTGCCTATGACGGCAGCGTAGTCGCTGCTCATCATCAAAAAAGACGTAAACCCTCCTTACGTTTATCAAATAGTGTTTAAGATTAATCTAACGAGATATTCGACACACCAATGGAAGCTGGAGGCGGGGATATCCAGCCGGCACAAGCTCGACACGAGCGCAGGGGATAATTATGCAAACGCAGACGAATGGTAATGTATATACACGCCCGGGCAACGGGCAGATGGCACTGGGTGAGTTGGCTGAATCTTCGTACGCCATCCCGGCCGGCGGCATCGAGCTGTCCCGAGAGATGAGTGCGTTGGACAGCTATTTTGCCAGGTTGAACTACGTCGAGCCGCTGTCGGCCGATGATCAGCAGAGCTTGGCGGTGAGCTATGTCGAGGAGGGCGACGACGAGGCGGCTCGGCTGTTGGTGCTCACCAACCTTCGCCTGGTGGTCAAACTCGCCATGGAGTATCGCCGCCACGGCACGAACCTGCTCGAGCTCATTCAGGAGGGCAACGTCGGACTGGCCGAAGCGGTCAAACGCTACGACCCGTATCGGGGCGTCAAATTCATCAGCTACGCTCAGTACTGGGTGCGCGCGATGATCTTCAATCATATGATGAGCGAGATTCACCCGGTCAAGATCTGCGGGACCCGCGCCGGCCGAAAACTATTCTTCAACCTGCGCAAGGCCAAGCGCGCCATCCGGGAGAACGGACTCGAGCCGACCAACGAGCGGGTCGCCGAGTACCTGGAGATCGACGAGGAAGATGTCGCTCATATCGGCATGAATATGGAAAATTCGCCGGTCTCCCTCGATATGCCGCTGACCGAGGGAAGCTCGACGACCATGAGCGATATGATGGAGTCCAATGCGCCCAGCCCCGAGGACAACGCCGTTCAATACGAGTTCCAGTCGCGGCTGCGCGAGGCGATCGAGAAGTTCGGCGAGGCGATGAGCGACGAGCGTCGCCAGTCGATTTGGTTCGAGCGCACGTTGAGCGACGACCCCAACTCGCTGCGCCAGCTCGGCGAGGTCTGGGATGTCTCCAAGGAGCGCATCCGTCAGATCGAAGTCGAGATTCGCGACGATTTCCGCATCTTCTTGACCGATTTCATGGGCGGCCAAGAGGAGATGGAGATGGCGTATCGAGTGTGAGCTGCTCGTGAGGTGGACGCTCAGCCAAGCTCGATGGAGTCGGCGTAAGGCGAGGGCGCGGCGGTCGTCTCGAGCGCCCGCGCTGGCCGCTCGTCCATCAAGTCGATGAATTGTCGGGCCCACCAAGAGGCGTGAGTTTCGCGGGTCGACGCGCGCATCGCTCGCATGCGCCGTGCTTTGTCGGCCGAGCTCAGGCTCAGCGCTTCGACGATGGCCTGAGCGGTCTGGTCGGTATCGTAAGGGTTGACCAGCAAGGCACCTTCGCAGAGTTGGCCGGCTGCGCCGGCAAATTCACTCAGGATGAGCGCGCCGCCGTGGTCGACACGCGAGGCGACGAAGTCCTTGGCCGTCAGATTCATGCCGTCCCGAAGTGGCGTGACCAGCGCGGCGGCTGCCAGCCGATACATCGCGCTCAATTCAACTGATCCCACCGTGCCATAGCGGTAACGCACCGGCGACCATGAGCGAGTGCTGAAGCGGCCGCAGATGCGCCCGACGGCCTCCTCGAGTCGAGACTTGAGCCCGGCGAGCGCGCCGGTGTCCTGTCGGCCGGGTACGACTTGCTGATACAGGATCACCTGTTCGCGGAGCCTCGGGTAGCGCTCGAGCGCCATTTCGAACGCGTCGAGCCGCTGGAGTACTCCGCTGGTATAGTCCAGGCGGTCGACGCCGATCAGCATCTTATACGGGCCGATATCCTCCTTCAGGGTGCGCATGCGCTCCAGGACGCTTCGGCCGCCGGATCGAGCCGATATGTCTTCGAAGTCGGTGCCCACCGGCAGGACCGTCGCGCGCACTGTGCGATGGCCGACGCTGATCGACGTCCGGGGCTCTGTCGCGGTGAGCTCGCCGCGTGGCGCAAAGAAGCGCACGGCGTGCCTGAAATTCTGTAGATCACGCCGCGTCTGAAAGCCAACCACGTCGTAGTCGAGCAGCGCGTTGACGAGCTGAGAGGCGGTGGCGAGTCGGCGTAACGTATCGAGCGGTGGGAAGGGGAGATGCAAAAAGAACCCCAGTTGCTTCGCGTCGGGCACGGCCGCGCGCAGCATCGAGCCGGTGTGGATCAGTCCACAGTCGTGGATCCAAACGCGTCGACTCATCCCCGGGGCGCGGGCGATGTGCAGCGCAAATTTGCGATTCAACTCCAGATACGCCTTCCAGAAGCCTGGCTGCCGGTCACAATGCTCGTCCATGCCGTGGAAGAGCGGCCAAATCACCGAGTGGGCGAAGCCGTGGTAGCCGCCTTCGAGATCGGCGTCGTCGAGCGCCACCGGGTGCATCTCGAAGCCGTTTCGGTGGCCAAAGTGGGCGAGAGACTCTCTGATGCTCTCCCGATCAGGTCTTGCCAGCGAACCCACCCATGCCCCGCCGTGTGAGCGTAAGACCGGAAGGAGGGTCTGGGCTACATCGTCACGGGTGCACCGGCGGTTATGCCCCAACACGTCGGGAAGCAAGCTCGAGACAACGGTGATGGGGTTCAAATTCGCCGGCATGGATCTTCTCGTCGCTGTGAAGTCATTTATTGACCACCACGAACGTAGGGCGCCGGCACTAAGCGGCCAGTAAATTCTCGAGATTAGCTCCGTCGCATCGAGCGAGGCGTTGAGTCTGCATGGCTTCTGCTGTTAGGTTGGTGCGTGGATCCGACATCGCTGTCAGCCGGTCCGAGAGAATGGCATGGGAACTGGGGATTGCATCATTTGAAAACTCGCAGTGGCGTCGTAGCTTGCACATGGGTACGCGTCGTAAATGCACAAACATGATCGCGGCGCGTAATCATTCCGTCGCTCGGGAGTTCTATGCAGCAGAAAACGTCGTTTTGGTCGGTCGCGCTCCTCGTCATCGGGATGGTTACGGGGGGCTGCTCGACGGGTGAGTCACAGCGAACTCGTCAGGTCGAGCAGCCCATCGAGCAACAGGCTGCGGTGGAGCGCACAGAAACGGTGGCCGCGGTTCACCGGGAAAATCGCGCCGAGATTCGGGAGTGCTTCTCCGACGAGGCGGCCAACGGCACGATCCGCACAGAGGTCGAGTTGCAACTGCCTTCCTCGGGCACTCCGGCCTCGATCCGCCTGCTCGAGCCCGAGCAGATCGACGAGCCGCTTCGCGACTGCATCGAAGAGGTCTTCGCCGACTTTGAATATGGGGAGGGGCAGCGAGGCACGACGGTCTACCAGGTGATCGAATTCGATATCGCCGAGCAGCGCCTCGCCTTCGATGAACCGATCGAAGCCTATCAGCGCTGGGGGTTGACCGGAGACGAACTCGACGAGGTGATTCACGGCGAGCAGGATGCGATCAACGCCTGCTGGGAGCTCGCACCGGACGCCCCCAGGGGCCGCGTGCTGATCACGTTAGGCGTCGACAGCGCCGGCACCGTGGCGAGGGCGTCGGTCAAAAAGTCGAGCTTTGAGACCGACGATATCGCCAACTGTATCGTCGAGGCACTCGTCGACCTCACCTTTCCCGAGCCGCGCGGCGACGGCGTGGTGGTGATCGACTATCCGTTTCGGTTCACGCCCGATGAGGGGTGGCTGATGGATCCGGCGCCGGGGATGTGAGACGTCGTTACTCGACGATCACCCGATCAGTTCCGGTCCGTCCGAAGGTCTCGGGGTGGTACATCTCCTCGGCTTTGGCCGGCGGGACGACGAACTCGCCTGGGGTGGTCGCGCGGGTGACGTAGCTATATTCGTGGACGCCGGCGCGCACCAGCGGGGCGAAGGCCTCGGCGCGCTCGTCGCGCAGGTTCTGGTGGACATACCAGGGCAGATTCCACCACCAATACGGGTTTTGTTGGGCGGCATCTTGGCGCTCGGGGAGCGCCTCGGTGACCGCCAGCGCCGGGTTGAGCGGCTCGAGGCCGGCCGGCAGCGGGTCGACGAGCGCCACGTGGTAGCGCCTCTCGGGGGCGACCATCGACAGCACCACGCGCACTCGCGCGCCGGATTTGATCCGCCAGGCGCCATCACTGCCTCGGGACACGTCGGCGTCGTCATCGACCGCCTCGTAGCGCCGCTCGACCGAGAAGCCATACTCGGCCGGGTCGAGGTCGAGCGACGTCGGCGCGTAGCGCATGCCGATGCGGTAGTAGAGCCTTCCCTTTCCGTCCTTTTCGAGCACCAACTCAGCGCCGTCGTCGGCGTCTTCTTCGGCTTGATCGAGTAACGCCTGCATCGGGACCTCGACGTGGTTTCGCTCGGTGGTACGTCCCTTATAGCTGTGCTCGCCGACGTAGCCATCGCCCAGCCACATGCGGGCGACGAAGTCAGGTGTTTGCTTCTCGTAGGTCGCAAAATAACGGTCCAGCGCGAGCAGCACGAAGACGTTTTCCTGGGTGTTGGTCCAGCGGCCGCGCGTTCTATGGTCGAGCAGGCCCCGTACGAGTTTCGGAATGAGATCATTCTTGGGGCTGGTCGCCATGAGCGCGTCGAGCAAGATGGCGTCGGTGCGACGGCGCGAATGCAGCAGCACATGTTCTTGGCCGCCGTACGACGTCGTAAACTGAGCGGTGGCGGCGGTTTCGCTGGCGCGGTTGTTCACGAAGCGGTCGAGCTCGGCGAGCATCGACGAGGAGCCCTTGTCTTCGGCCAGCGTGGTCATCAACCAGCCGATCGCCTCGAGCGAGAGTTCTTCGCCGGGTTTTTTGTCGGCGAGGATGCGCGCCTGGGCATAGGCCGACTCGTCCATGACGTCGAGCACGTACAGAGCATAGGCGCGGACGGAATTTTTGGCCTTCTCGGAGTAGGTCGATGGGATGTGCTTTCTGATATTGCTCAAGAACCCGGTGGCTTTTTTCAGCGCTTCGTCGGGCACGTCAAAGCCCTTTTGGCGAGCTCGCTCGAGGGCGTGCGCGGCGTGGGCGGAGACGAACGGAAAGCGGTCTTGGTCGCGATGTGACCACAGGTAAAAGCCGCCGTCGGGGCGCTGGAGCTGCACTAATTTCTCGATGTCGCGCTCCATCGCCTCGACGAGCTCGTCCTCGTCGGGCATACCCTCGGCGTCGAATGCCTCGAGGACGTCTTTGAGCGCGGCGACGCCCATCACCCGCGAGGCGAGCTGCTCGGAGCATTCGAAGGGGTATTCGACCAGGTAGAGAACCGCGTCGGTGAGCTCCTGGACCGCCGTCGACGAGGTGGTGACCTCCAGGCCGCCAAATTGTGCGATGGAGTCATCGGGCGCCTCGACCGGCTGGAAGAGCGCGTCGGCGTCGGCGTCTCCGTCGATGGTGCCGTAGGTGGCGAACGCCTCGGTGGTGGCCGGCGTCCACACGGGAAAGTCGTGCTGGGCGGCGTCGGCGAATTGATCGGCGCTTGCAGCCACCTGCACGATGGCCTCGCCGGCCTCTTCGGTCACGGCTTTGAAGCGCACCTCGACGCGGTCGCCCGCGGGCACCTCGAAGCGGCGGCCGAAAGGCTCGCCGAATCGAAGGTTGGCCGCGCGCACGGCCACCGAGACCGTCGTCGCCTCATCGGTCTGGTTCTGGATGACGACCGGCATCTCCATGCGGTCGCCCCAGTTTAGAAAGCGCGGCGGCGACGTCCGGACCATCAGCGGAAGGCGCGCGGTCATCGACGACTCGCCCTTGCCGAATTGGTCGTCTCCCTGCACGGCGACCGCCATGACACGGTAGCGGGTCAGGTTGTCGGGGAGTTCGAGGTCGACCGAGGCGCGTCCGTCGTCGCCGGTGGTGACCTCCGGGGCGAAGACGGCGAGCGGACGGAAATCCTCGCGCAGGTCGATGGGCTGGGCCGCCGCGCCACCGGCACTCCTTTCAGCGGAGAGACTGCCGAAACCACGCGATGCGGCGGGAGGAGCTGCCATCGCCTCATCCTGCGCCATCTCCATCGTCCTCTTGGACATTCCGGCGCCGCCGGCTTTATCCGCCTGTGCGAGCGCCTCCTCGAGGGTGGCGAGCAAGAGATGCTCGCGGAAGTAATGGTCGGAGACACCCGCGGGCCGATTCGGGTAGAACGTATCGATGGGGTCGCGCAGATCGTAGCCGGTCAGCGCGAGGATGGCCTCGTCGACGGCGAAGAGGGCGACCTCGCTGCCCGCGGCAGGCTGGCCGTCGGCGTCGGTGACGCGCACGTCGATGCTCGTCTTCGAGCCGGGCGCGAGTTGCTCGGCGGCCGGCTCGACGGCGACGTCGAGCACGCGTTTTTTAGGCGGCACCTCCAGCGACAGGCTCCCGGAGGCGAACGTGGGCCGGGCCGGGGCGTCGTCAACTGCGCGGCCCTGGTCGTCTCGGCGGGCGTCCTGTCCGACCAAGTCGACCTGAACGTGCACGTTCGGGTAGTGGG
>JBKGZI010000098.1:0-14929 GCA_046545675.1 Persicimonas sp. | reverse complement strand
ATGGCCCACGGGGGCGTCACCCCGCCTATTAAGGCAATTAAGATTGACGTCCACCGATCGGCAGCATGGCCGATTTGCGAGGCCGCGAACCTGTGACCATCGCCAGATGTGCGGACCCTAATCTTAAATGTGTTAATAGGCCGGCTCCCACGCCGGTGGGCCATGCGTCGATGCCTGAACCATGGTCGATGGGTCTGCCCGCGTGCCTATTTTGTCGTGAGACGACCGGCTTCGTTCGACGAGGCAGCGACAAGTGGCCGAATACGGAGGAGGCGATGAGACACAAACGAGCGATTGCAGCATTCTTTGCGGTGAGTCTAGCGGTCGGGCTGTACGGGTGTGACCGGGTCCCCGAAGAGATGGACGAAGAGCCCGCGGCGCCTACCGCTCAATACGAAACCGATGCGGAACAAGCTGAACAGGAGCAAGCTCAACAGCAGCAAGACCAACAGGAGCCGGCTGAACCGACCGAGGTGGAAGAACTCGAACCAGCGTTGAAGTCCGCCACCGTGGAGATCACCGAAGAGGAGCCTTACGGCCAGTATCTGATCGGACAGAATGATATGAGCGTGTATCTCTTCGAAGCCGATGAGCCCGGCGAGAGCACCTGCTATGACGAATGCGCGGAGATGTGGCCCCCCTACATCGTCGAGGGAGAAGTCGACGCCGGTGAAGGCATCGATGGAGAGAAGCTGACGACCATCGAGCGCACAGACGGCCAGCAGCAGGTCGCCTACGACGGCTGGCCGCTTTACTACTTCGCCAAGGACGAGGAGATGAGAGAAACCGAAGGCCACGATGTCGAGGCCTTCGGCGGGGAGTGGTATCTGATCTCGCCGGAGGGCGACAAGGTCCACGCGGACGATGACGGGAGCTAAACTCGGTGCCAGGGCCTTCCAGGCCTGGTCAACAGGGCAGGATGCCCTGGCACCGGTTAGAGAGGTCAGGCTTTGCGGTACATCGTGACGACGGCTGCGCCGCCTAAGCCCAGGTTATGCTGCAGCGCGACTTCAGCGCCTTCGACCTGTCGCTGGTCGGCCAGGCCGCGCAGTTGCCAGTTGAGCTCGGCGCATTGAGCCAGGCCGGTGGCGCCTAGCGGGTGGCCCTTGGAGATGAGCCCGCCCGAGGGGTTGACCACCCACTTTCCGCCGTAGGTCACATCACCCGAGTCGATGAGCTCGCCGGCCTCGCCTTCGCCGCACAAGCCCAGCCCCTCATAGGTGATCAGCTCGTTGGCCGAGAAGCAATCGTGCAGCTCGATGACGTCGACGTCCTCGGCGGTCAGGCCGCTGGCCTCGTAGACCTGAGCGGCGGCTGCGCGGGTCATACCGGCGCCGACCAGATCGATGGCGCTATCGCCGAAGGTCTGCTCGGTGTCGGTGGTCATGGCCATCGCCGCGATCTCGACGGCCTGATCCTCGAGGCCGTGCTCCTTGACGAAATCCTCGCTGACCACGACCGCGGCGGCCGCGCCGTCGGAGGTCGGGCAGCACTGCAGCATCGTCAGCGGCTCGTAGATCATGCGCGCGTCCAGGATCTCTTCGAGCGAGTACTCGTCCTGGAATTGCGAGCGCGGATTCTTGGTGGAGTGCAGGTGGTTCTTGTGGGCGATCTTTGCGATCTGCTCGGCGGTGGTGCCGTATTTCTCCATATGCTCGCGGCCGGCGTTTCCGAAGATCTGGGGCGCCGGCGGCGCCTTCTCGAAGCCGCGCTGGTCGGCCATCGTCTCGAAGTGGCGCCCCAGCGGGTTATAGCGCCCCTGGGCGCTGGTATCGAGTGAGCCCTTGGCCATCTTCTCGAAGCCCAGCGCCAGCGTGCAGTCGGTGATGCCACCCTCGACGAGCTGCTTGGCCATCATCAGCGCCGTCGAGCCCGTCGAGCAGTTGTTGTTGACGTTGTAGATGGGAACGCCCGACAGCCCGAGCTGGTAAGCCGCAGCTTGGCCGGAGGTCGACTCACCGTAGACATAGCCGGCGAAGACCTGCTCGATCAGCTCGTAGTCGATGCCGGCATCCTCGAGCGCCTGCTCGCCGGCCTCCTTGGCCATATCCGGATAATCCCAATCGCGGGCACCCGGTTTCTCAAAATTGGTCATCCCAACACCAACGACATATACTTTGCTGCTCATAGTGGCTCCTCTGGAGTTGAATGGTCATTCAATTAGACAGCCGCCACCTTAACCAAATTCCCTCAATTTCGCACGTACGCAGCGGGGCAGCGGAGGCGCTGCTTCGCTCAATCCGCTATTTTTGACCTCAGTCGTCGCTACGCACGAAGTCCACAACCACCCTAGAGCAAGCTGTCGACCTGTTCTTGGATCTGCGCGGCTTCGCTCGAGACTTCAGGCGGAAGCGGCGCTTTGGACTGGAGTATTCGAAGATGAAATCGAAGTGCCAAAAGTATTTCCGTCCCCGTAGAGCCTGACGCTACTGAATCTTGAAGCCGTTCAGCGCATTCACGGTAACCTGAGGCGGATAACAACCTGCAGAATCCGCCGATTCGTTCGTAGAATTCCTGCATTATACCCGCCTATTTGGCTATGGAGCTGCATAAGGAAGATTCTCAGACCCGCTACTCACCCAACCGCTCTTCTAAAAGTGGTTCAAGGTCTCGCCCACGGTTGAATCCACGCTCTTCGATTAGGCGCACGGCCTGCACAGCCGCGTGGCGCTCCTCCGCGTCGAGATACTCCGCTAAATGGTTCAAGTCGATAAAATCTTGGGGACGTGTCTTTGGGTCCGCTGACAACAATTTGAGCGCGAATAAATGCCCTGGCCGAGCTACTGGGACAGTGATGTCTGGCGCGATTTCAAGGTGCCGAGCTTCGGCTGCGACTTCAGGTTCGATTCCCGAAGAGGCGAAAAGAAGGTCGATGACAATTTCGTGCTCGGCTCCAGGACGATGTGATCGGATGGTGGCGAGGCGGTTGGTGATGTCCTGTTCGATAACGGAGTGAATGACGAAGCCGGATGCCGTCCACGAGTGAGCAAATTGTTCTGCTTCCGTGTCGTTATTGACGGCAACGGCAATATCGATGTCTCGCGTAAATCGCGGCTCGACATAGGTCGAAACGGCCAATCCACCCACAAGAGCCCAATCTTTGCCGAGGCCGGAGAGAATATCCGCAGCGTCGGCGAGTGTGTCGAATAGGTTTGTGCTCATGGAGTTAGAAGGGAAGAGGGCTCCACATGGCGCCAGACCGCACTCCCATACCCGGCGTCGGGGCGGCTCAACAACCAGTCTTGTAGCCGCTGACGAATGAGAGGCTCCTCTTCGTCAGGGTGATCCCGGCGCAGTTGAGCCAGCCGCATCTGGATACCGGACTCCGCCAAGTCCAGCGCTGTTCGAAGGCGCTGAGCGCATTCGTTGTCGCTTCGATGGGTCATGAGGAACACTCGTCGGGGGTTGACGGTAAATCGCCTTTACACGCACCTCGGAAAGGGTAGACGCCGTCACGTCGCCGGTCAATTGGAGCGGACCAGCGGGGCAGCGGAGTAGCGGAGTAGCTCACTCCGCGCCCTCCGCGATCAGTTGTACGTGGTCGCGCGGCGCCCAGGCGGTCTTGCCGTCGGCGAAAGCGAGCTTGACCCACCCGTCGCGCTCGTCCTCGACGCGCAGC
The DNA here is from genome assembly GCA_046545675.1 of Persicimonas sp. GTDB lineage: Bacteria > Myxococcota_A > Bradymonadia > Bradymonadales > Bradymonadaceae > CAYLTX01. The sequence continues at coordinate 11,310 of JBKGZI010000098.1, read as the reverse complement.
ACCACGCCGGGCACCAACATGGTCTTGATATCGGCGAGGCTCGCGTGTCGGGAGGGGCCCTCGCGCAGCGGGATGTCGGCTTCGGTGATGACCGCCGGCTGAATCGAGTCGAGGATTTGTGCGCGCGCAAAGCAACTGCCGAGGGTGAGCGCGACGCCGACGGCCGCGATCACGGCGACGACGATGGCGGTGTCGCCGATGCCGCGGTGGTCGACCAGGCGGCGGGTGAGGCTGGCCAAAAAGAGCAGCCACAACAACGCGATGAGCGCCACGGCGAAGGTCTTTGGCGAGATGCTCGTGGTCAGCCGCCACCAGAAGAGACCCTCGGAGGTGGTGTTGTCGTGGACGGTCCCCGGGGCAAATTCGATCTGGCGCAGGCGTACCATTTGCTCGACGCTGTCGCGGTTGCTTTCGATATCCTCATCGCCCGGGGCGAGTAACGCGGCTCGCTCGAGCATCAGACGCGCCTGGCCGTAGTCGCCGGTGTGGGCCAGTGAGGTGCCCAGATTATACAGCACATCGGGTGCTCGGGGGTGCTCGTGGGCAACCTCGGACCACAGGCGGGCGGCTTCGTCCCACTGGTTGTCTCGTTGAGCCTGCTGCGCATCGGCGACCGCTTGCTGAGGAGCATCCTTCGCCTGAGTGTTCACGGGCACGACGGCGAGGCCCGCGCCGATGGCTGCGGCGAGGAGCAACGCTTTGGCCGCGGCCGGAGTCCAGCGTCGCTTCTTACGTGCGCGCTCGAGTTCCTCGAGGCAGGCGCGGCACTCGCGGCGAAGCTCGTCGGCTCGCGCGTTCTTGGTGTCGACGTCGGGGGAGTACCGGGCGTCGCCAATTCCAGCAACCACTGTCGCCAGGCGCTCGGCGAGCGCGGCGTCGACGCCTCGCCTCTCGAGGTGACCGGACAGATCCGAGCTGTTGGCGGCGCCGGCGGGCAGGCCGGCGACATCGATTAGGTAGGTCGTCAGCGCCTCGCGGATGAGGTCGAGCGCGTCGCCTGCGGGGGCATCCTCGGCCGCATCGAGCTTGCGCATCGCCTCTTTGTAGGCGGCGCCGCGTCGTCGGCCGGGCCGGCCGCGGGCGAGCCATTTTCGCGCGGGACGTTCGAACCACACGGCCAGCACGCCCAGTGCGGGGATGGCGACCAGCAGCCAGAACAGCCCGCCTCGCCACATCGGCTCGCGGGTAGGCTCGACCGATACTTTCTGCTTCGGTTCGGACAAACCGTCGACCAGCCTCTCGAGCATGTCGGGTTCGTCTTCGCCGTCGGCACGCTCGCGCTCGAGCGGCGCCTGCTTGGTCAGCGAGACCTCCCCGCCGCTGACCTCGATGGAGATGGGATCGGAGCGCAGCGTCTTATAGGTCTCGCTGTTGGGCTCGAAGTACGAAAACTCCAGCGCGGGGATCTCGAGGGTGCCCTCGCGCTCGGCGACCACGGTATATTCGAGGGTCTTCGAGCCACTGACGACCTCCGACTTGGTGTCGTGGTCGACCTTCTCGTTTTGGCCGGCGATGCGCGCCCCGTCGAGCTCGGGCAGCGTCGGAAGCTCGATACGGCCCACCTGCCCGGCGCCCTCGGCGACCAAGCGTACGGTGATCGCCTGCCCCATCTCGGCCCGGGTTCGGTCAGTGGTGGCCCGAAACTTCCACTGGCCGACATTGCCCTCGTAAAATGAGTCGGGGGCGTTCGCCGGCAGAGGCTGGACGTCCAGCTCGACGGGGTCGGACTCCAGGCGAAGCTCGCCGGTTCGCCGGCCGAAGCCGCCAGTGTGCACGTCGATGGCCAGCGGGTCGATGCGCGTCCGGCCGGCTCGCAGCGGAAACAGCGCATAGGTGCGCATATTGACACGCTCCATGACCCGCCCGTTGACGCGCATCGTCCGGCGTTGGCCCGAGGAGTCTTGGCTCAAATCCTCGATCCAAAAATCATCGAGGCTCGGCTCCTCGGGCGGCTGCGGATTGACCTTGAGCCGGAAGGCGTCGGCGTAGAGGTAGTAGGTCAGCGTGAGCTGCTCACCGACGTACGGCGTGCGCGTCGGTGCGAGCTCTTGGTCCAAGAAGACCTTCTCGTTCTGGCCGCGGGAGGTACGGCGCTGTCGTTTTCGCGGCCCCTTACCGGGCGGCCTGACCCGAACTTTTATCGGGTCTAGCTGCTCGTCGGTGCCACCGACGCGCACCCGAGGCGGCTCGATGGTATGGTTGCCCTCCTCGACGGCGCGCAGCCGGTAGATGCGTCGCAGACTTTTTTGAACGTTGCCATTGCGAATGAGGTGGCTGGGCGCGTTGGTCGTGCCGACCACCTGGAAGGCTCTGCCAAAGTCGGGGCGCCCCTCGACCTCGATGCGCTGGTTGCCCTGGATGCTGACGGTGACCGTGTAGTTGACGAAGCCGCCTTGCTCGACGGTGTCCGGATCGGCGTGGGCGCGCACGCTGGCTTGGGCATGCGCCGTGTTGGCCTGGCAGATCACGCCTAACAATACGATGCCGAGCATCGCAACCAGAACGCACGCCCTGCGTCGCAACGCTGGATAACCGTCTCGTCGCATCATCATCTCACCAATCCTTCTCGATGTAGCGCCGGGGCATATCCTCGAGCGCCTTTTTCATCTGGAAGTTGTCGTCGCTCTCCTCGAGCGCCCGCAGAATATCATCGACGCGCCGCTCTTCGGGGTCTCTGGGCTCGGGGCGTTCGGGCTGTGACTGTTGAGATTGTTCTTCTTCGTCTTGCTCGTCCTGTTCGTCCTGTTCGTCCTGTTCGTCCTGTTCGTCCTGTTCGTCCTGTTCGTCCTGCTCGTCTTGTTCGTCCTGCTCGTCTTGTTCGTCCTGCTCGTCCTGCTCGTCCTGCTCGTCCTGTTCGTCTTGTTCGTCTTGCTCGTCTTGCTCGTCTTGTTCGTCCTGTTCGTCTTGTTCGTCTTGTTCGTCTTCGTCCTGTTCGTCTTGCTCGTCCTGTTCGTCAGAATTTTGATCCTGCGGGTTGAGCTCGGTCAGATGATAAAACGCCTGACGGCCCTGCACGCGGAGCAACAGCTCTTCATTGTCGGAATTTTCATAGCTGACCGCGCGGTCGAGGGCAGGGCGCTGCGCCGGCTCGTCGTCATCGGCGTCGTCATCGGCGTCGTCATCGGCGTCGTCACTGTCATCCGGCTCGCCATCGGGATCGTCGTCGGCCTCGACAGGGGTCTCGGGGGTGACACCCTCGGCCAGGATCTGGTCGCCCGAGCGGCTCATGATATCGAGCGTGGGCGGTGCATCCTCATCATTCGCATCGTGTTGGTCGCCATCTTGCGGGTCGCTCGCCGGCTCGTCCACGCTCGACGGGGTGGCATCCGCGGCCGTCTTGTCCTCGATGACCGTCAGCCCCCAGGACACTTCGCGGTCCTCGTCGTCATCATCCTGGGAGCCGGAGGGCTGTGCTTGTCCGGGGGCTTGTCCTGGGCCTGCAGCCTGCTGGTCATCTTCGCGGGGCGGAAGCTTGAAGAAGTCGCGGTCGGCGTCGCATATCCGCAGGTATCGATGGGTCTGCGCGTCTTGTTCGAGTTCGGCGGCCTGACTGGCGGTGTCGTTCTCCTCATAGCGGTCGTCGCCGACCACACACGGTTCGTAGCGGTAGATGTCGGTCGTATAGGGACCCTGCTCGTCGTCGGTCTCGCCGAAGACACGCACCAGGTAGCGGCCGTCCTGCGTCACACCGCGAACCCCGGCGGTGACGTAGGGTGGCTCGGGGCGCCCTTCGGAGACCACCTCGCCGGTGTCGGCGTTGACGATTTCGACGTCGAGCACCGGCGGTCGCTCTCGCTCTCGGTCCTGGCCCGGGGCGACGTCCACAAAGAGCGTATCGCCCATTTCCAGGTCGATGGCATACCAGTCGTCCTGGCCGGGGCAGATGTGCAGTTCGTGGCTCCCCGGGGCGATATCTGCGGCGTCCTCGCGCGTATCATTGGGCTCATAATCGTCGTCGAGGGCCTCGCAGGGCGGAATGGCGGTAACATCGACGTCGTAGGAGAACTCGCGGCCGTCGGTCGCGTGGGCCTTGAGGAGCACGTGGCTCTTGCCGTCGGCGACCATCTCGGGGGTGACGGTGAATTTGTCGATCGAGCGGGTGGTGCTCGAGACGTCCGGCCGGTGATCCTCGGGCGAGCCCTGGTCGACAGCCAACACTTCTTTGCCGCGAGCGTCGAAGACCGACAGTTGCAGGTCCTGCGGCTCGGGCAAGAAGACGTGCTCGGGATCGGGCTCCTCGCGCAACTGCTCGAAGCTCGCCTCCACCGACACGCTCGTGCCAACGGTCGCCGGAATGACGAACCAATCGTCGTCGAGTCCGCAGAGGGTCAGATCCTCGGCCGACAATTCCTCGAGCTCGGCCGCCGTGTCCGGGTCGTCATTGTTCTCGAGCTCATCTTCGAGCTCGGAGCAGGGCGGAAAGAGCTTCCTGAAGACGACCTCCAGGTTGTGGCGAGCATGTTCGACGCGTTCTCGGTTTTGGGGGTGCTGCTGGTCGAGCTCGATGCTGAGCGCTCGTTTGTAGGTCCCGTAGGCCTCCTTCCACTCCTCCTGGCCGGCGAGCGCAAGGCCGAGATTGAAGAGGGCGTCGAAGCGAAGCTCGGGGTCCGAGCTCTCCAGCGCACGGGCAAACGCCTCACGGGCTTTGTCAAAATCCTCGGCACCCAGGCGCGCGATGCCGCGGTTATAATGCAATTCGGAGCTCGACGGGACGACCTTCTCGGCCTCTCGATATTGCTCGAGGGCCTCTTCGTATTTGTCTTGGGCGATGAGCTGGTTGGCCTGATCGACCTCGGAGACGGTGCCGCGGAAAGCGTCGTCACAGCCGACGAGGCCGGTCGCGCCGAGCAGCACAATCAAGACCATGAAGATCGACCCGGCGCTCTTTCGCTCGTCGCGCTGCGGCGCGCCGGTCTCCCGGCGCCGGCGCTCCCCGAGGAGCATGGCGATGACCAGAAGAAGCAGCGCGGGGGCCAGAAAATACATGAACCGGTCTTTGTAGCGCTTTCGGAGCATCGTCTCGAGCTCGCTCTTCTCGAGCTCAGCGATATAGCGCTCCAGGCCGTTGACCACCGAGTGCTCGCCGGTATAGCGCAGGTAGGTGCCGCCGGTCTCGGCGGCGATACCTTCCAGCGTCTCCTCGTCGAGGCGGGTGTAGACCAGCTCTCCATTTTGGTCGCGCTTATAGCCCTTGAGCTCGCCGTTATCGCCGTAAATCGGAATCCGGCCGCCCTCGGGACTTCCCATGCCGACGGTGACCACACGAATGCCGCGCTCGCGCGCCATGCGCGCCGCCTCGAGCGGTGAGGACTCGTGATCCTCGCCGTCGGTGATGAGCACGATGACCTGGTTGTCGGCACGGTCGATACCATCGCTGTTGGAGCCATTATCCTCGGGCTCGCCGGTCCGCTGGTCGATCTTCTCACCGGTCAACAGCTCGACGCTGTCCATAATCGCCTGGCCCACCGAGGTGCCACCCACCGGCATCTGCCGGGGTTTTAGCTTGTTCAAGTAGAAGCGGATCGCGCCGTGGTCGGTGGTCAACGGCGACTGCGCAAAGCTGATCGCCGTAAAGACGACCAGTCCGACGCGATCGCCGCTGAGCCTGGTCATCGAGGTGGTAATCTCGTCCTTGGCCGCCTGCAAACGGCTGGGCGGGATATCCTGGGCGAGCATGCTGTTGGACAGGTCGATCGCGTAAACGACATCGACCCCCATGCGTTCGACGGATCGGTCATTTTGGCCCCATTGGGGCTGGGCGGCGGCGAAGCCTAGCAGCGCCACGGCGAGCACCACGAGCACCGCACGAGCCACCTGCCGGCGGTTCGAGTGACGCGCAGCCATCGCCCGGATCAAATGGTCGTGTCCCACGCGCTTGCTAACCCGGCGCTTCCACCAGAAATAGCCGCCGATAGCCAGCACCATCGGCACCAACATCAACAACAGGTATAAATTGTCTGGTCGCGCAAAATGCATAACGTCACTGATGAAGAGGCATCACGGAAATTTTCGTAAGAGCGTCAAGCGCAGCGTCAATTGCGCTGCCAGAAGCAACATCGCCCAGATAACCAGCGGCCGGAACAGCTCAGTCTTATCCACATTGGAGGCGTCCTCGATCTGGGTGCGCTCGAAGCGGTCCAGGATGGTGTGCAGCCGCTTTTCGAGCCCCTCGGCGTCGGTCGCGCGGTAGAATTCGCCGTCCGTCTTGGCGGCGATGTCCTCGAGCAACTCCGGGTTGACCGGAAACTCCATCTCTCGATATCGGGTCGAGCCGCCGAACATACCGCGTGCCTGCACCGGCACCAGCGTCGGTCCCTCGCGCCCCACCAGGATCGGAAAGACCTTTACGCCGAGATCGTCGGCGATTTGGGCGGCCTGCATCGGCGAGATATTGCCGCCGCGGCGGTCGCCGTCGGTGATCAGAATCATGATCTTGGTCTCCGCGTCACTCTCGCGCAGGCCGGCGGCCGCACGTCCCATCGCGTTGCCGAGGGCGGTGCCGCCCGGGTCGATATCGCCCAGGCTGAGCCGGTCGAGCATGCCCTTGATGGTGTTGTAGTCGAGGGTCAGCGGGAACTGCAAAAAGGCGTCTTTGGCAAAGACCACCATGCCGAGGCGGTCGTGTTTGCGAGAGTCGACAAAATCATTGAACACACGCACGGCCGCCTCGAAGCGGTCCTCGGGGTCGTTGCCGCGGGCGGCGTCGGCTCGCATCTCGTCTTCGGTTTTGTCGATGGCGCGCATCGAGCCGGACATGTCGAGGGCCAGGTAGATGTCGATGCCCTCGACCTCGAGTTCCTCGGCCTCGATGCCCTGCGGGCGCGCCAGCGCCACGATCATCAGGGTGAGCGCGATGAGCATCAGGATGTTGGGCAGCGGCTCCAGGTAGCGCTTCCATCCGCGCGCCTGACTCTGAAGCGTCGTCACGCGCGAGAAGATGAACGTCCCGACTTGGCGGCGCTTGAGCCGCGGGATGAACATCAACGCGCCGATAATCGGCACCAAGACTAGCAACAACAGAACCCAGGGGTACGCGAATTCGATATTCATCGCTCACCTCCCTGCGCGGCCGTCTCCCGGTCCCCGGTATCCGGCTCCGAGTCCGGTTCCGGTTCCGTCTCCCGGCCCCCGGCTTCCGTTTCATCGGTATCCGGCTCTCGGTCCCCGGTCTCCGGTTCCGGTTCCGGCTCTCGGTCCCCGGTCTCCGGTTCCGTCTCCGGTTCCGTCTCCGTCTCCGTCTCCGTCTCCGTCTCCGTCTCCCGGTCCCCGGCCTCCGGTTCCGTCTCCGTCTCCGTCTCCTGGCCCCCGGCTCCCGTTTCATCGGTATCCGGCTTTCGGTCTCCGGCTCCCGTTTCATCGGTCTCCGTCTCCCGGTCCCCGGCCACCGGTTCCGGTTCCGGCTTTGGCCGCGTCAGTTCGACGATGGAAAACCCGCGTCGGAGCGCCTGTTCCGCTCGCTGTCGTCTGGGGATGACGCCGCTAAATTTGATCAAATCGCAATGGTGGAGCCACTCGCGTACGTCCTCGAGCGATAGGCCTGCCGGCCAGGTGACCGCCTCGAGTTTGTCGAGGATTTCGGTGGTCGTAAGCTCCGTGCCGCGGAAGCCGTACCGGCGGCCAAGGTACTCGCGCACGGCCTCGGACATGCGCACATAAAAGACCATATACTCGTGGTCATCGAGCAGGTCGCCGGTGGTCAGGGCGCTGAGCTTCTCCATGGCGACCACGTGTGCCGGGCGCGGCGGCGGGCCGGGGGCTTCCTCGCGACGGCTGCGCACCACTAAAAAGGTCAGCAGGGCAGCGAATAGCGCGCCGCCCAGGATGCCGCCGACCCAGGCGAGCGTATAGTCGTCGGCCCACACGGCCACCGGGTCGCGGTGGTCCTCCAGGGGCGGGGTCTCGTCGGGTGGAAGCGCGGAGACGACCTTGGCCTCGACCGGCTCCGTCTCCAATTTAGTGTCTCTCGCGAGCGCGTTTGAGACGGTGACCTCGAAGCCGGGCAGGGTGGTCGAGCCGGGCCGAAAGATCTGGAAGATGAGCGTGAGCGTGGTGACCTCGCGCGCCTCGTCGGAGGCGGTCGTGCGCCGCGTGTCGGTCAACTCCCAGCGCGGATTGCCGAAGCTCTCCGGCAAGTAGACGCTGGCATCGGGCGGATGGGTGACCTCGAGGGTCAGCTCGAGGCGGTCGCCGACATGGGCCTCTTCGGGCGCCGAGAATTGCTGGCGCAGCGAGGCCCGTCCGGCCACGGCGTCTTCGGTCACGCCATCTTGGTCGGCACCATCAGATGCGTCGGCCTGCTGGGCTGCGCTCGCTTTGTGCGCGCCGGTGTCACCCGCGTCGGCAAAGGCCGGCACAGCATCGATTGCGAAGGCGGCCGCCAAAACCACTAAAAATCCACTATATTTCAACACCATCCTCATCATTTCGCTATCTCAATACCGCTTCGAGCGGGTCCGAAAGTACTGAACCAATGCCTTGATATGACTGGCGTCGGTGCGAATGGGGATGTGATCGATCTTATGCTTCTGGAAGATGCGCTCGAGCCGCTTTTTTTGTTGCTTGCCGGTGGCGCGAAACTCCTGTCGGACGCGCTTACATGATGTGTCCACCAGCGCGATCTCGCCGGTTTCCGGATCCTCGAAGGGCACCAACCCCATATTCGGAAGCTCGGTCTCCATCGGGTCTTCGAGCACCAGGGGGATGATCTCGTGGCGGCGGTTGGCGATGCTCAAGCTCGTCTCGAAGTCGGTGTCCTGAAAGTCGCTGACCAAAAACGTCAGCGCGCGCTTGCTGGTGATCCGAGACAGGTATTCGAGCGCGCCGGGCAGGTCGGTGCCGCGGCGCTCCGGGGTGAAATCCAGAATCTCGGTGATCACGCGCAGCACGTGCTTTCGGCCCTTCTTGGGCGGAATGAACGTCTCGATCTGGTCGGTGAAGGTGATCAAGCCGACGCGGTCATTATTGGAGATCGCGCTAAACGCAATCAGCGCAGCCAACTCCGCGGCGGTCTCCTGTTTTCGGCGATTGCAGGTGCCGAAGGTCTGGCTGCCCGAGGCGTCGACGAGCAGCAATACGGTCAACTCGCGCTCCTCGACGAATTGCTTGATATGCATCTCGTTCATGCGCGCCGAGACATTCCAATCGATCACGCGGATATCGTCGCCGGGCTGGTACTCGCGCACGTCGGTAAAGTCCATGCCGCGCCCCTTGAAGACGCTCTGGTACTGTCCGGCGAGCTGGTCGTTGACTGCGCGCCGCGCCACCAACTCCAAGTGCTTGACCGCCTTGATTAGTTCCTTTCGTAGCATTTAGCCCAGTTCTGACGTCGTGAAGCAGTTGCAGTTCTTACTTTCTCACTCTCTCACTCTCTCACTTTCTGCCGTCAAGGAACTTCGATGGCTTCCAAGATCTGCTCGATGACTCGCTCCGGCGTGTACTCCTCGGCTTCGGCCGCAAACGTCAGGATGACGCGGTGGCGCAGCACGTCGTAGGCCACCGATTTGATGTCTTCGGGGGTGACGTAGCCTCGCCGCCGGATGAAGGCGTGGGCCTTGGCCGCCAGGTTCAGGTAGATGGTCGCCCGGGGGCTGGCGCCGAATTCGATGAAGTCGCGCAGCTCCTCGAGGCCGTGCTCCTCGGGGTTGCGGGTGGCGACGATGATGTCGACGATATAATCCTTGAGCTTCTCGTCGATATAGATCTCGCGCACCGCCTTTTGCGAGGCGATGATCTGCTCGGGGGTGGCGACCGCGTCGAGCCGGTCCGGGCTGGTGCGCTCGGTGACCCTCTCCATGATCAGCCGCTCCTCCTCGCGACTCGGATAGGTCACCCGAATCATGAGCATGAAGCGGTCGACCTGGGCCTCGGGCAGCGGGTAGGTGCCTTCCTGCTCGATCGGGTTCTGGGTGGCCAGCACCAAAAACGGCTCGTCGAGTTGGTAGGAGGTGTCGCCGATGGTGACCTGATGCTCCTGCATGGCCTCCAAGAGCGCCGACTGCACCTTGGCCGGCGCGCGGTTGATCTCGTCGGCCAGCAGCACGTTGGTGAAGACCGGGCCGGTGCGCGGGACGAACTCGCGGCTCTGCTGGTCGAAGATCATCGTGCCGATGAGGTCGGCCGGCAGCAGGTCGGGGGTGAATTGGATGCGCTGGAAGTCCAGGTCGACGCATTCGGCCAGCGATTTGACCGTCAGCGTCTTGGCCAGCCCCGGCACGCCCTCGAGCAGGACGTGCCCGCCGGTGAGCATGCCGATGAGCAGGCGCTCGACCATATACTCCTGGCCGACCACCACACGCTCGAGCTCGTGGCGCATGGTGTCCACAAACTCGCTGCGTTCCCGAATCATCTCGTTTAGTTGTCCAACTTCAGCAGTCATTGTTCAGGGGTCCAGGGGTCCAGGGGTTCAGGGGTCCAGGAAAAGCAACTGCGTAACAGCAACTGCGTAACAGCAACTGTAACGGCAACAACAGGAAATCAGGTTAGGCGGTTTTCGACGGCGCCGGTGGCCAGGTCGTCGGCTCGTTCGTTGAGCGGTTGGCCGGCGTGGCCTTTGACCTTGATGAGTTTGAGATCGTCGAAGTCCTCGATGAGTTTTCGTGTCTCCAAAATCAGCTCCCGATTTGCCTTGGCCTTCCAGCCGCGCACCAATACGCCGATCGAATAGCTGCTGTCGGAGTAGATGCGCACCGGCTTGCTCTTGTCCTCGATATTCTCCAACGCGACTTTAATGGCCGTTAGCTCGGCGATGTTATTGGTGCCGTGGCCCAGATACTGCGCAATCTCGCGGTATTTGTCGCCCTCGCGAATCAGCAATCCGTAGCCACAGGGCCCGGGATTGCCGCTGCAGGCGCCGTCAGTGTACACCTCGACCTCGCCGTCCTCCGGGGGAGGATAGGACAAAAGTTCGTCGGGCACCTCCGTCGACACCTGCGGGGCTTCGCTTAGCTGTATTTGATCATCAGCCGATTTTGTTCCCTTCGATCTCGCAGACTCGTCCTTCGATCCTCGAGAGGGCTTCTTTTTCGAGCCGCCTTTGGGCTTGCCATCGTCGCCGAGCGGACCCGAAATATTGCGCGGGTTGGCGTTGTAGGTCTTGGCGTCCTCGGACTCGCTATACTTCATCGCCACGCGGCCGTCCTCGACGACCAATTCACCGTCGTCGTCGACTTCGACATAGACCTTATTTCCCTTGAAATATCTGCGTTGCCACGCCACGGGCGCCTCCAATTCTGAGTAGTTGCTACAAACATCATATCGACACGTTGGCATAGCACAGCGCCGCCCCCAAAGTGTAGTGGGGCGCGCTGGGGG
>JBKGZI010000097.1:0-15118 GCA_046545675.1 Persicimonas sp. | reverse complement strand
CGTCATCGACAAAGCGACCAAAAACGGAAGTAGACGGCTCGAAAATCCATTCAACGCGCTTGTACTTAGACCACCTCGCCGTCGCCCGATGGAGAGTGACACGTTGCACCGGGGCCGCCCCACAATGTCCGCTCGCAGACCTCCATCGCCGAACCCAGACCGGCCGATCCTTTATTGGCAAGCCGCGCTCGCCTGCTTTGTAATCGCCGCCCTCGCCGGCGCGCTGTTTCGCTTCGGGCTGGTCGCCGGCGGGCTCCCATTCGAGCTGACCTTCGACAATGTGCGACGGGCTCACTCCCACCTGATGTTCTTTAGCTGGGTCACTCCGGCGTTGATGGCGCTGATGGTCGTCAGGCTCGACAGACACTTGGCCATCGCATCTGATCGAGCAGGCTCTGGGCGAGCAAGCTCCGGGCAGACCGGCTTCGGCCGTCCCATGTACGCGGTCCTCGCGGTCAATATCGTGCTCGGTCTGGCCAGCTTCGTGCCGTTTTTGCTCGACGGCTACGGCACGACCAGCGTCTTTGGGGTGTCGATGCCGCTGACGATCATCTTGTCGACCCTGTCGATCTTCGCCTGGTATGCATTCGCGTGGCTGTATTGGCGCAAAAGGCGCACCCTGGAGCGCACCACAAGCCTGGCTCTGTGGGATCTGGCCGTGGTCGCGCTGGTGATCAGCTCGCTGGGAACCTGGGTGCGCGGCGCGCAGATGGGCATGGGCGTCGAGGATCCCTTTTGGACAAATGGATCGGTGCACTTCTTCTTGGGCCTCTTCTCCGACGGGTGGCTCGCCGTGGGCGCGATGGGGCTGGTCTGGGACCACCTGAAGCCAAGCGGCGGGGGGGCGGCCTTCGAGGGCGCGCGCCGCTGGTTGACCGCGCTCATCGTGGTCGGACTGCCGTTGACCTTTGTGCTCGGGATGCCCTCACGGATAGTACCTGCGGACCTGTGGGCGCTCGCGGGTGTCGCGGGACTTATCGCCGGGGCGGGATTCGTGGGCCACGCCGTCTTGCTGTGGAGGAGCGCTCGAGAACGGGAGGCGGGCCTGTGGAAGCTCGCCATCGGAGCGCTCGGCCTCAAGGGGCTGGCCCAGATGCTCTTCATCGTGGCGCCGCTGGCGGTCTGGGCCGAGGGCGCCGGGCTTCGGCTGATGTATCTGCACCTGCTATTCTTGGGATTCGTGACCCTCGTGCTGCTCGAGTCGGCACGGCTGAGCCTGCGGAATATACGCGTGCAACACCTGCGTTTGATGCAGGCGTCGGTGGTCGTGCTTCTCGTAGCGATGCTGCCGACCACGGGCTTGTGGCCGGCCTCACTCATTGGTAAGCCGAGTCTGTGGCTGACCGCCGTCGGGAGCCTGGTCCCGGTGGGCGCAGCCATCTGGATTCTCTTTGCATCGTCACAGGGAATAAATCGTGCTCGACCTGCTGGCTCGAAAACTCGCCGCCCACCTGTGGACGGTCGCTCCGACGGTGCGCCACCGCATCCTGCCGCGCCGCGCCCCGCAGGCCCGACGGTGGTCGATGATCCTCGATGATCCCACGGTCGGCGCCGTTGAAATCCAGGGCCGATACCGCCCCAAGGAGGGCAGTGACACGCTGGTCGTGGTCGTCCACGGCCTGGGCGGCCACGCCCACAGCGCCTATATGATCGACGCGTCGCGGGCCGTCGAGGCGGCCGGGCATTCCTGCCTGCGGCTGGGACTTCGCGGCGCCGCCGGCAGCGGCGAAGACTTCTATCACGCCGGGCTGACCGACGACCTGCTCGCCGCGCTCGACCATCCCGACTTTGCACGTTACGACAACCTCGTGATCATCGGCTTTTCGCTGGGCGGCCACGTCGCGCTTCGCACCGCGGTCGAGGGCGCCAACGATCGACTCCGCGCGGTGGCCGCGATCTGCCCGCCGCTGGATCTGGCCGCCGGCCAGGCCTGGCTCGACGCCCCGGCCCGCAAAATCTACCGCGAATATATCCTGCGCGAGCTTCGCGCCATGTACCGCGAGGTCGCCCAAAGGGGCCGCGCGCCCACGCCCATGCAGCGCATCGAGCAGGTGCGCACGCTGCGTGAGTGGGACGCGCTGACGGTCGTGCCGCGCTTTGGCTTCGACGACGTCGACGACTACTACGACTCGATGAGCGTGGGCTCCCAGCTTCGCGAGCTGAGCGTGCCTACGCTGCTGGTGGTCAGCCGCCACGATCCGATGATCCCCGCCGGGAGCATCGAGCCGCTGGTCGCCGCTGAGCCGTCTGAGTTGCAGATGTGCTGGGCCGATAATGGCGGCCACGTCTTCTTTCCGCCGGCAGTCGACTTGGGATTGGGCCGCCCGCAGGCGGTTGTGCCGCAGGCATTAGCGTGGTTGGAGGGGCGTTGTGGGGGGTGATGGAGGGATGGGGCAGCACGTGAAGGGCCCCTCCGCCACGGCTGAACCCCTCGACTACTAACCAAAAGAGTGGCCATAGAAGCTTCCCGATGAGCGGAACGTAGTGGAGCGTCGCCCCTTGTTGTTTAAGGGGCCTTTGTAGCCTCACGTGACCGGAACGTAGTGCAGGGGCTACAAAGGCACTCACTCCGTTTCACTTCGTTCGGCGGCGCTTCGCCTATCGGCTCCGCTCATCGGGAAGCCTTCGTTGACAATTTTTGGCGAATGGCCTGAGCGAAGCGAAGGCGGAGGCCCCATCCGCGTGCTCGCAAATACCCCCAGATCACATCTTTTTTACCGGGATTATACGTGTTAAAGGGGTATAACGAACTTTAACAACACATTTTAGCCAACTATCCCCATGAACAACGCCCCCAATAATCAGCGCCCCCCTATCGACTGCGGTCGATCGTTGGTCGGCTCCAATATTCGCCGACTGCGCTCGGAGCGCGACCTATCTCAGCAAGAACTAGCCGCCGAGGCCGGGATCAACCGCGCCTATCTGTCGACGGTCGAAAACGGAAAGCGAAATATCTCCATCGACAATATCGTCGCCATCGCCAACGCGCTGATGGTGGATCCTCGCCAATTGCTACGTCCCGTCACTCAGTGACTGGTGGATGAGCGGAAGCTGACCGGCTTTTTGCGAATATTCATGCGATGACATTCATTGTATAGAGTCGGGGTACCGTTAGTTTCCGCACGAGGACCAGCCCATGAGTCAGACGCAACTCCAAGACCATTGCCTGCGGGCGATGACCACCGAAGATGGCTTTCGCGCATTGGGTGTACGCACCACCGAAACCGTCCAGAGGGCCATCGACGCCCAGGGCGTCAGCGGCGAAGTCGCGCGGATCTACGGCGAACTGCTGACGGGTGTGGTCCTCATTCGCGAGACGATGGCCCCCAAGCTGCGCGTCCAGGCTATCTTAAAGCGCCTCGAGGGGGGCAGCATGGTCGCCGATTCGCACCCCAGCGGCAGGACCCGCGGGTTGGTCAATCTCAAGGGGGCCTCAGCGATCGAGCTCGGCCCGCAGACCCACCTGCAGATGGTGCGCGAGTTGCCCAACGGTGAGTTGCACCAGGGAGTGGTCGCCACCGCCCCCGAGTACGGGCTGTCGGCCTCGCTGACCACCTATATGGCGCGCTCGGAGCAGATCGAAACCGCCATCGGCGTGGGCTGTAAGCTCGACGGCGACCGGGTGGTCGCCGCCGGAGGCTACCTCATTCAGCATATGCCCAACGCGGATATGGACGTGCTCGCCCAGATCACCGCGAGCCTCGAGCAGCTCGGCTCCATCGAATCGCTGCTCGTGGATAACGACGCCGATCCGCAGCCGATCTTCGATCGCATGCTCGATGGCATCGGCCACGACGTGCTGCACCGAAGCGAGGTGCAATTCGGCTGCAATTGCAGCACCGAGCGCTTCCTCAATTCGCTGTCCACGCTGGGCCGCGCTGAAATCGAAGAGTTGGTCGCCGACGACGAGCCGCTCGACATCACCTGCGATTATTGTGCGGAGCAATATCTCATCAGCACCAATCGGCTGCGCGATTTGTTGGAAGCCGGTTAAGACGGTTTTTTACGACGCCAGGGACGGCGTCGCTCCGGTTGCTGGCTCATGGAATCAAAATCTGCGGGGTGCCGCCGACGACCACGCCCAGGGCGTCGAGCTCGATGCGCTCGTTGCGCACGCTCTCGATGAGCTTCTCGCGCAGCATCAACTCGACTTCGGCGCGCGGGTTCTCGCCGCGCGCTTTTTCCATCTCGAAATAGGCCATCTCGGCCTCGAGGTCGTCGACCAGCTCGGCGACGCCGCCTTCGACCAGGCCGGCGCGCTGCTCTCTGAGGTGCTCGACTCCAATGTCGATGGCGTCGTCGAGCACACCCCGAAAGCGCGCGGCGTCCTCGATGGCCTGCAGGAAGACCTCGTATTCGATCTTCTGGTCGGCCTCCGGTCCCTGGTAGCTCTCCTCGACCTTCTGGATGAGCTCCCAATCCTCGACCAACTTCGGGGCGCGACGGCCCTGCAGGTCGAATTGGACGACCGCCGAGATCGACTCGGGCCACACGTGCCGGTGTGCGCGGTTGATGAGTCCGCGCGGCATGTCCAGCTCGGACCAAGCGTCGGCGTCCAAGCCTGTGAGCGCGATCACGTTCAGGAACATCTTGCCGCGGTTGGACGGGCCGAGCCGCCTGGCGAAGATGGTCGCTCGACCGTCGGTGGGGTTGAGCGCGTCGACGACCAGCGCGTCGATGAAGCGATGGCCGGGGGCGAAAAACTCGAGGTGCTCGCTGCGAAGCGCCCGCTTGCGGCTGAACGTGCCCGATATCATCCCGACCTGTTCCTCGGGCATCAAAAAGTCGAGGTCTTCAGGGGCTATATCGTAGCCGACCAGCGGCCGACGCACGTTTTTCCAATGCCACTTGAAGTCGAAGACACCCGGACCGGCCGAGTGGTCCTGAATGCCGAGCATGCGCGCCCAATGCCGGATGGGCAGCGAGTCAGCGATCCCGTCGATGAAGTCGAGCAGGTCGGCGAAGTCGGCGTCGGCCTCGAGTTGACCATCGGAGGCCTGGTGGGCGTGGCGGTAGGCTCGGTCGCGCTGGTCTTCGCCGACCTCGAGTTGAGATGTGGCCCGCTCGATCAACCCCTCGAGCGCCTCGGCGCTACGACTGGCGGCCAGCCAGACGTCGCGGTCGACATCGACCAGCTCGAATTCGCGAGCGGCACACGAGCTCTCGTAGATCCCCAGCACATCGTCATAGAGGCGATGGAGGGTTTGCTCGGAGGTCGTCGGGCCAACCAGCACCACCGAGTGGACGGCCGCGTCGGCCCCGCGATGCGTCTGGTCGAGCCGCGAGATGCGCGCCTCGACGCGCGTGGGCGCCCACGGCTGCTCGAGGTGTACGATGGCCCGTGCAAAGGAGATGTCTCGGCCCGATGCGCCGGCCTCGTCGCACACCAGCACGCGGCACTCCGGGTCGCGCCGAAAGAGCTCGGCGGCGTCGTCTTGGCGCCCGCTTGCCATGCCACTTTGGATGAACGCGACCGCGCCGGTGTTCAGGCGGCTCTCCAAAAAGAGCGAGAAGTCCTGGGCGGTCCGGCGACTGGTGCAATTAACCACGATTTTGGCCGGCCGGGCCGACTCCTCCTCTTCGTCGGGCTCCCGAGCCAGGTAGGCCTCGATCCAGTCACCGGCAGCCTCGAAGCGGGCGCAGTCCACCGTGGCGTCGGCGTGCCACTGCCCGACAATGCTCATCGCCTCGGCGATCCACTCACCCTCGCCTTCGAGCTCGGGCGCGGTCGCGACCAGCTCGTCCTCGAGCATCTCTTCTTCGACCGGTGATAGATCGCTGGCCCACAGGTCGAAGATCGGCAGGTCGTCTGCGCCGCCGGCCGCTGTCCCCCCGAGGGCGTCGAGCCGCTGCTCGAGCAGCATGAAGAACCGATCGGGCGTGCTGGCCGCGGCCGAGAAATACAGCGCGCGCATGGCCAGAGCGAGCGGGTCGATGGCGTCCGCCCCGACCAGGTCGTCGAGGTGGCGAGCCAGCGACTCCTCGGCGTTGTCGGGCGTATAAACGAGGGTCTCGAGGCTTCGCTCGTTCCACTCGACATCATATTCGGCGAGTTGAGGCCGGCGACAGCGCACGATGCGCCGGTCGAGCCGGTAGTTCTCGCGCAGATAGTCCACCATATGCTGGAGGGCGTCGCGGTCGCCGTCCTTGCTGGCCTCGACGCACTTGTCCACATAAGCGTCGTCGCCGGCCGCCTCCGAGAGGCTTTCGGCCAACTCGGCGATCTGATCATCTCCGGCCTCATCAAGGTCGGCGAGGAGCTCGTCGGCTCGAGCCAATTCGCCCCAGACGCCTTCGAGCCGTTCGATGCGGGCCTCGAGCGGGCCGGGGTCGTCGGCGTCGAAGCTGCCCGGCTCGAGCAGGCCGAATAGCCAACTGAGCTTGTCGGCGTCGATCTCGGCGGGCAGCGCAGACAACAGCAGTAGACGCTCGCTTTGGAGCGTGACCGAGCGCAGACAATGATACGCGGGATCGGTGGGCCTGAGCCGATGGGCGTCGTCGACGATCACCAGATCCCAATCTCCCTCGAGCACCACCTCGGCGCAGGCGTCGGGGAATTGCTGCAGGCAGCCAGTCGACACGATCAGGCGCTCGTTCTCGCTGACCGACGCCCAGCGACTGGGCGGGTTGGCGGCCAGATGGCCGGCGTCGACGCGCATATACGAGCGCCCGCCGAAGCGCTGCTCGAGGTCGGTCTTCCAGCGATGGCCGCGCCGGCCGGAGGCGATGACCAGCACTCGCAGATCCGGGTCCTCGGCGTACATGCGCTGGGCGATCATGCCGGCTTCGTACAGCCGCGCCTGCGGATCCTCATCGGCCAATAGATGGCGCGTGGCGGTATCCCACAACACGCGTCGAACCCCGTGGGCGTGATGCGGGGCCGGCTCGATGCGCGCCCCGATGGCGGTGGGCAGGCCCTCCGAATCCTCGTACCAGCGCGAGATCATGCGGTGCATATCCCAACGCGAGAAGAACCGAAACGGCCCGCGCCAGTGCAGCGCGGCGAGCTGGTCGCGCGGATTGCTGCTCTTGGGCGAGATCGGAATGATCTGCGACTCGAAGACCGGCTCGTCACTGCCGTCAACACGCACCACATAGGCGCACAGCTCGCGCGGCGTCTCCGGCCACTCGACCTCTACGATCTCGCCCTCTTCGACCGCCTCTCCGCGCTGGATCTTGACCAAGGTGCCCGGAATCAACGGCTGACGCACGATGTCGGCGTGCTCCAGGCGCACCTCATTGACCTCCTCGGAATGCTCGAAGGCCACGCGCACCGCGCCGTCCTTGAGCTCGGCGATCACGCGGCCGGAGCCGAGTTCGGGGACCTCTCGATTACGAATGAGCGCACCGGCGGGGATCATCGTCATACTCAACTTACCATCTAAATCAGGGTGAATGATGCCACAATCATGGGCACGTATATCGCGACTTCAAACAGCCATTTCAGGGGTGCGCGAAAAATGCAAGCCTCTTGGATGGGACGGCGGGCTTGGGGCTTGGGGCTTGGGGGACGGCGGGCATGGGGGGCTGCGGGCTCGAGGCTTGGGGCTTGAACGGCAATGCAACGAAAGCTAAAGAGAAAATGTAGTTCCTGGACCCCCGAACCCCCGAACCCCCGAACCCCCGAACCACCAGCAGTTAAGCAGTTCCTGGACCCCTGGACCCCTGAACCCCCGAACCCCTGGATCACCATGACAATCGAAATCTGGCACTATCCCCGCTGCAGCAAATCCCGCAAGACCCTCGCTCTGCTCGAGGAGCGCGGCCTCGAGCCGACGATTCGGCGATACCTGGACGATCCCCCCGATGCGCAGACCATCGAGCGCGTCCTCGAGATGCTCGACATGGAGCCGCGCGAGTTGATGCGCCCAAAAGAGGCCCCCTATACGGTGTTGGGGCTGGCCGACGAGACTACGAGCCGCGAGGATCTCATCTCGGCGATGGTCGAGCACCCAATCCTCATCCAGCGTCCCGTGGTCATCGTCGGCGACAAGGCCGCGCTGGGCCGACCGCCCGAAAATGTCTTATCTCTACTATCTGATTGATTTCTTTGATACTTTTCGGGGGGACATCTGCAACCTTTGGTTCTTTTCGCGCAATTTTGTGCGTCATTTGTTTGACGCAGAACATCTGGGCCCTAAAATGTTAACTATTAGGCTTGAAAGGCCGCACTAAACGCACAACATTTATAGTTATAAGCCGCTTTCACACTTTTCACACAAATGTGATTTAGCGCGAGCGTGCCTTTTGAGGGTGGCAGCTCATCCGTCATTCCGGTGGCTCCGGAGCAGTGGCAAGGACTCAGATGTACCTGTGTAGTAGACTCCGGCGACATCGATGGCATTCCACGATGGTGGGCATGCTATTTGCGGCATGGGTGGTCTTCGCCTCGGCGATGGCCGCTGCAGCCGACACCGACGGCGACGGACTCGACGACGATTGGGAGATCGCCCACTTCGGAGATATCGAGTCACAGTCGGCCGACGGGGATCCCGACCGCGACGGGTTGTCCAACGCGCGCGAAGAGGAGTTGGGCACCGACCCGCTGTCCATCGACACCGACGGCGACTTCCTGCGCGACAACGAGGAACTCCAACACCGCACCGACCCGCTGGCCTCGGATACCGACGAAGACGGGTTGTCCGATGCGGCCGAGGTGCGCGTGCTCGGCACCGACCCGCTCGATCCCGACACCGACGGTGGCGGCTCGCCCGACGGCGTCGAGGTGCTCATCGACGGCACCGACCCCAGCGTGCCCGACGATGATCTCCAGGATCAGGACGGCGACGGGCTGACGTTTTTCCAGGAACGGCTCCTGGGCACCAGCGACGTGACCACCGACAGCGACGGCGACGGCATCGCCGACGGCAAGGAGGACGCCAATCGCGACGGCGAGGTCGCCCTCGACCCCAACGGAAATGGTGTCTTCGAGGCGAACTTCGGCGAAGAAACCGACCCGGCCAACCCCGACACCGATGGCGACGGGCTGCTCGACGGCTGGGAGATCGACGCCTACGGCACCGACCCTTATATGCCCGACACCGACGGCGACGGCCTCGAGGACGGCGAGGAGCATCAGCTTCGACGCACGACCTACCCGTGCCTGGACCCGGCGCTGGCAGATTCGGACTTCGACGGCGTCGATGACGGCGAAGAGATCGACGTCCACGGCACCGACCCCTGTGATCCGGACAGCGACGGCGACGGCGTCTACGACTTCGTCGAGCTCGACGACGGCACCGATCCCACATCCGCCTCCTCGAAGAACCCGGACACCGACGGTGACGGGCTCTCGGACGTCTTCGAAGACGGCGTCAGCGGCACCGATCCCACGCTCGCCGACACCGACGACGACGGCCTCGACGACGGCGAAGAAGTCTTGCCGCTGTCGGACCACTTGCGCACCGATCCGCTCGACGCCGACACTGACGATGACGGCATCCTCGACGGCGACGAGGGCGGCGTGTTGGTGCGCGGAACCATCGAGCAGGGCACCAGCCCGATCGCCTTCGACACCGACAATGACGGACTCTCCGACGGCCAGGAGCGCGGCATGACAGCCTCGGACGTCGACGCTCGAGGCCCCGGCGGCACCAATATGGGCCGGTTTGTGGCCGACTCCGACCCTTCCACGACCACCGATCCGCTCGACGCCGACACCGACGGCGACGGGCTTCAAGACGGGGTCGAGGACGCCAACCAAAACGGCCAGCGCGACTCCGACGAGACCGACCCGAGCCTCTTCGACACCGACGATGACGGCATGGATGACGGATGGGAGGTCCGCTATAACAACTCTGAGCGATGCGACGACGCGGTGACCGATTACCTCGACCCGCTCGATCCGGGCGATGCCGACCTCGACCCGGACGCCGACGGGCTGACCAGCGTCGAAGAATACCGCGTCACCTGGGAGGACTCCTCCGGCGAGACGGTCGTCAATCGCACCAACCCCTGTGATCCTGACTCCGACGACGACGGCCTCAAAGACGGCGTGGAAGTCAACGCCAATTACGGCCTGCTGGGCCCGAGCAACCCGAATAAGCGCGACACCGACGACGACGGACTCCCCGACGGCATGGAGGACAAGAACGCCGACGGCCGATGGCAATTTGACGAGGAGACCCACCCGCTCAACCCGGACACCGACGGTGACCGCGTGCCCGACGGGGTCGAGGATGCCAACCAAAATGGCCAGCGCGACTCCGGAGAGACCGACCCGCTGGAGGCCGACACCGACGGTGACGGCCTCGACGACGGCCTCGAGATCAACATCGTGGGCACCGACCCGCTCGACGTCGACACCGACGACGACGGCCTCGAGGACGGCCTGGAGGTCGGAGTACGCGGCGACGCAGACACGGCGACCCAGACCGATCCGACCCGCGCCGACACCGACAATGACGGGCTCGAAGACGGCGTCGAGGATGCCAACCGAAACGGCCGGGTTGATCCCGGCGAGACCGACCCGCTGCTGGCTGACACCGACAGCGACGGGCTGACCGACGGCGCCGAGGTCAACGACCACGGCACCGATCCGCTGGACCCGGACACCGACGACGGCGGCGTCGACGACGGCACCGAGGTCAACGATCACGGCACCGATCCCCTCGACGGCATCGACGATTGGACCGCCGACCCCGACGGGGACGGATTGACCAACCGCGAGGAGCACCACGCCGGCACCGATCCGCTGGACCCGGACACCGACGGCGACGGCATCTCCGACGCCGACGAGGTCGGCCCCGACCCCAGAAACCCGCGTGACACCGACGGCGACGGCACCATCGACGCGCTCGACCTGGACAGCGACGGCGACGGCATCCCCGACGCCGAGGAGGCCGGCGACGACGATTGGCAGACCCCGCCGGTCGACACCGACGACGACGGCCTGCCCGACTACCGCGACCTGGACAGCGACAACGGCGGGATCAGCGACCACGTCGAGGTCTTCGAGCACGGCACCGACCCGCTCGACCCCAGCGACGACGGCGTGGGCTGGTTCGAGGGGCCGGTCAGCGGCGGCGCCGGCTGCGAGAGCGGCTGCGCGACGGGCAACTCCGGGTCGGTGCCGGGAGGCGCGCTGGCGCTGGTGGTCGGCTTCTTGCTCGTCTCGCGCGCCCGGCGGCGGCGAGGGGCTCGCAAATGCATCGGTGCCAGGGCATCCCTGCCCTGCAGACCAGACCTGGAAAGGTCTGGCACCGTTCGTACATGGGTGCTCGCTGCCATCATTGGCCTCGCCTCACTGACCGCCCCAGCAGGCGCCCAGGCCGCCGAGCATCCCGACGCCCGAAATACCTCGATGGAGGGCAACCCCTTCCGGCTCGATCCGGCCGGAAGTGGCATCGTGTCGACCCCGTCCGCCGAGGTGCTGCCGCACCTGGCGTTTCGAATCTCGGCGACCGGCCAGTTTTTGAGCTTGCCGCTGGTCGTCCGGCCCGAGGACGGCGCGCAAGCCGAGCGCGCGTTACTCGATGATCGTCTCCAGATCGACGTGGCCGCGGTCGCCGGGTTCTTTGGCTTCGTCGAGGCTGGCGTGGTGGTGCCGACCATCGCCCACCAACAGGCCCAGTATCCCGGCTTCGGCCTCGGCTCGGTGGCCAGCGCCGGTCTGGGCAATCTGGAGCTCTTCGCCAAGGTCGTCGCCCTCGACGCCGAGGTCGATCCCGTAGGCCTGGGCTTGCTGGTGCCGGTAGGGCTGCCCACGGCCACCTCCTCGGCTTATTTCGGCGCAGACGGCGTCTCGGTACACCCACAGCTTTTGATGTCCACGAAGCTGGGTGGACTGGTCGCCGCCGTCGACGTCGGCGCGCGCTTTCAGCCGGACAACTCGTTATTCGCTGCCACCGACGGCGACAAATGGACGCTGAGCAGCGGGCTTCGCTGGGTCGAGGACTCGTGGAGCCTTGGGGCGGAGTTTTTGGGCGCCACGGCCTTTTCCACCCCCTTCGAAAATGCCTACGAGACCCGCGGCGAAGTCGTCGCCGGCGGCCACTACGACATCAGCGAGCGCTTCGAGGTGCGCGCAGGCGTCGGCCGCGGGGTGATCCGCGGGCTCGGCGCCCCGGCGCTGCGCTCCTTTATCAGCTTCGCCTACCACCAGGGTGACTCGGGCGATGTCTGCGTCGATCCGCCCCGGGGTAGCTTCTCGTCGGTCAGCCCCGAGCGCTGCCCGAACAACGACTTCGACGCAGACGGCATCCGAAACGCCGACGACACCTGTCCGCGCCAGCCCGAAGACGTCGACGGCTTCGAAGACGGCGACGGCTGCCCCGACGAAGACAACGACCAGGACGGGATCGCCGACCTCGACGACGCCTGCCCCAACGTCGCCGAAGACCGCGACGGCTTCGAAGACGACGACGGCTGCCCCGATCTGGACAACGACCAGGACGGCGTCGCCGACGTCGACGACGCCTGCCCCGACGAGCCGGAGACCTTCAACGGCTATCGGGACGACGACGGCTGCCCGGACACCAAAGACAAACCCCGCGTTCGCCTCCAAAAAGAGAAGATCGAGCTGTCCACCAAGATCTACTTCGAGAGCGAGAAGGCGGTCATCAAGCGCTCATCGTTCTCGCTGATCGAGGAGGTCGGCCAACTGCTGCGCGAGCACCCCGATATCGAAGTGGTCGAGATCCAGGGCTTCGCCGACCAGCGCGGCCCCAGCGAGTATAACTTCCACCTGTCCTGGGAGCGCGCCAAGGCCGTGCGTTATTACCTCATCGAGCACGCCGGCATCGACCCGGACCGACTCCGGGCGGCCGGCTACGGCAACTTCACCGCCACCGACGCCATGAGCGAGGACCAGTGGGCCAAAGAGCGGCGCGTCCAATTCGAGATCATCGAACGAGCTGAGTGAGGCGGGCTCGGGGTTTGGGGCTAGAGGCCTGGGGAAAAGCTCGAGCCGCCGCTCCCCGCCTGCGCGAGCACTCCCGATTGGCCAGCCGGTGCAAGATTCTGACCCGCGGATGCTCGCCGGTCGAATCCCACCAGCGAAGCGCCGCCTCGGCGCGGGCCGTCGCCATCAGCCCCAGCGTGACCAGCGCGCGCTCCTTGGCCGAGGTGCGCGCCCCCTCGTCACCGAGCACCTCGCCGAGCTCCCCGGCGTCGGCGCCGCACACCAGATCGCGGACCTCCTCGACGATCCAATCGAAGCGCTCCAGGGCGCGCTGTAGCTCTCCGGTCGACAGTGTTCTCTTTGGTTGAACGCAGTGCATCCTCTTCTCCGTGAATGTGAATACCTCCGTTGGCGGCCTCATTATGGTTTTCGGCAGAAGGCCTTATTTCGTTGCGCCCAAGAACGACAAAACGGCCCGTGCGTGGGCGCACGGGCCGATATTTTTTGTTCGGCTCTATTCTGGAGAACGCGCATCTACTTCGAATTCTGTTGCTTCTGTTGCAACTGCTTTTGCAATTTCTTCTGCAAACCGGGGGGCAGACCATTTTGGCCCTGTGGGGCCGCGTTCGTCTCGCGGACGTTGACCTCGATATGGTCTTCGAAGCGTTCGATGTCGGCGTCGGCCTCGAGATCGGCGAGAAACTCCTTCATGGCGCCGCGGAATTTCTTTCGCTCGAGTTGAGTGGTGATCTCCTCCTCGGCTTCGGAGAACGGCGTCGTCTGGGCCTTCTTTTTCTCCTCGACGAGGATGACGTGAAATCCGAATTGCGACTGAACCGGGTCCGATACTTCGCCGACCGACATGGCAAACGCGGCATCGGAGAATTCGGGAACCATGCGTCTTTTCGTAAAGAACCCTAAGTCGCCGCCGCGCGTCGCGCTCGGCCCCTCGGAGTGTTCGCGGGCGAGTTCGGCGAAGTCGACGTCGGATTGGCGGGCCTTCTCGGAGAGCTCGGCGGCCCGCAGGCGCGCCTTTTCTACCTCCTCTTCACTGGCGTCCTTGCCGAGTTCGATGAGGATATGTCGCGCGCGAACCTGGTCGTCTTCCTCGAAGTTCCGGATATTGTCGTCGTAATAATCCCGTGCTTCCTGAGTGCCCACCTCGGTGTCGAAGTCCTGGCTGAGCAATTTGCGCAGCGAGAGATCTTTTCGGAGATTCTCGCGCATCTGACCCTGATCGACCCCGTTACGCTCCAGAAATGCTTCAAAGGCATCAGCCGTGGGAAAACGCTCGCGGAATTTCTGGAACTCCGCGTCGACTTCGGCGTCCTCGACGCTGACGGCGTCCGCGTTCTGCTCCAACGCACGGTTGATGAGCGTCTCATCGATGAGCCGGTCGAGGATGCGCGTTTTCAACATCTGGGCGACTTGCGCAGGTACTCTGCCCCCATGAATCGCGGATTGGCGCTCGACAGCCGCGTTGAACGCCTCGGCGGTGATCTTCTCGCCGTCGACGATCGCCACGTAGTCGACGGCGTGGACAGCCGGCCGTTCGCCGGCGTCCTCACCGTCGCTGTCATCGACCTGTGCGCCCTCCTCAGTGGGCGCGTCGGCGTCAGCTTCATCAGCCTCGTCAGCCTCGTCGGGTTCCTCATCGGCCGGGGCTTCGGTGAGCGCGGGGCGCTCGTCGGGCTTTTCATCGGCGTTCGACGAGGCGCACGCTGGCTGTAGACACAGACCAGCGGCGAGCAGACAGAATGCGGCAATTCTCCGGTAATTCACGGGGCCTCACAGGGGTTGGAGTGGCGATATCCTGACAATGTGCCGGCCAGCCTATCACGACAGGGCACCGCAGAGGCAAGTGGTCGGAGCGTGGGCGCTGAAGGTCTATATCTCCATCCGATGTCGGCGGCGGTGTGGGCCGAAGATGTACAACGAGCCACGGTGGGGCTGTTGGGCGGCACGGCCGTCCTCATGCTCGTGGTGGCGTTCTCGCTCGTCGCGGTCCTTTTGGCGGCTCGGGCGCCCTCGGAATATATGGTCGACTGGGCCGAGCAGCCCTCCCCGATGAGCCGGTTGTGGTCGTCTCGGTGGTTCTACGATCCCACCGCCGACGAACCTATCCGCGTGGAGGCCGGTGATGGTGAGGCTGTCGCAAAAGCATTGGACTGACGTCCTCTGGGCCTCAGAAATGCGTTCTCAAGCCCTTCTCTGACGGCAAAATGCCTTTTCATCATACACATCTCGATGATTGACGCGCTGTTGCCTTTCAAGGCG
>JBKGZI010000096.1:0-15256 GCA_046545675.1 Persicimonas sp. | reverse complement strand
ACAAAAACGCCCCGAGCTGATCTGCTTAATCAACTCGGGGCGCTAAATACGTACCTGCAAAAGCGGGGAGGGCATCTTCTGCCAACCTACAGACGATGAACACACCCCTTCGATAAGACCTTATGTGTGCGACTGACGGCGTCGCACTGCGGCGAGCATGGCGAGGCTGATCAGCAGTAGCATCGCCCCGACCTCCGGCTCCGGAGTCGAGCGCGACATCGACGGCCAAGCGAATTTCGCAGCCGCCGCTCCCGCACCGATTCGGTCTGCGAGGCGGCCACCTTGGTGCCCAGTTGGCCGAAGGTTATCGGCACCTCGAGCGCGACGAGGACCAACGCTGCCGCGAGCAGACCGGCGAGGAGCCGCTTGCCCTGGCCGGCGGGCACTTCACTCCGAACAATGGCCTCGGTGCGCCGCATCCTGCTCGCTCGGCGCCACAGCACAATACAGCAGATAAAGGCCAGTCCCGGCGCCAGCGGAAGCAGCCCGATGCCAAAGAAGACGATTCCGATCACCCCGATGGGGGTAATCGGCAAGAAGAGCAGCGCGTACACGCCGCTGATCCCCATCGAGGGGGATGGTCACTTTATCTAGGAGCACGGTCCCACACGAGGTTGCAGCGATGATGGCGTAGATGTTGTGCGTTTGTGCAAAGAGGTATCTTTTTAAAAATCGGGAATGAGCTATTCGCTTTAACGTTTAACTATTTAACGTTGACTCATCTCGGGCATGGTGCCGGAGAGCTCAATGCGTTCATTCACACAAGCCTTATTTACAGATCGAGGAGCAGACGATGACTTGGAAACTAGACAACTCCCACACGAAGGTCGGATTCGCCGTACGCCACATGATGATCAGCAAGGTGCGCGGAGATTTTAAGAGCTTCGAGGCCGATATCGACCTCGACCCGAGCGACCTGGCGGGATCGTCGATCAAAGCCAAGATCGACGTGAGCAGCATCGACACCAACGACGAAAAGCGCGACGGGCACCTGCTCTCGGAGGATTTCTTCGCGGCCGACGAGTATCCCACCATCGAGTTCAACAGCACCGAGCTTCGCGACAACGGCGACGGCGCGGTCGAGATCGCCGGAGATCTGACGATCCGCGGCGTCACCAGGCCGATCGTGCTCACCGGCGAGCAGCTCGGGCCGGCCCAGAGCCCCTGGGGTGGATTGTCGGTCGGGTATAGCCTCACCGGCGAGGTCAACCGTGAGGACTTCGGTCTGAGCTGGAATCAGGCGCTGGAGACCGGCGGCGTGCTCGTCGGCAAGAAGGTCGAGATCATCGTCGAGGCCGAGGCCGCCGAAGCCGAATGAGCGCGTGCGCTCATTGCTGGCAACAAAGCATATCGAAGAGGTCTGTGGCGCTCGTCGGCAGGTTGATGCTCATTGGCATGTCGAGCCGCTCGAAGTCGGCGAGCGCACGGTCGAGGGCGGCCTCGAGGCCGTCGCGGGGCAGCTCGATGGTGGGTTTGCTGAACAGCTCGAGTCGGCTCGTATCGACGTCAGCTCGTTCGAGCTCGCCGCGAAAGCTCTCCACGTAGGCCCGGGCGTCCTCGCCTCTTAGTTTTTTGTGTGGGTCGAGCTTTCCGGTCACCCACAGCCAGACCTTTGCGTCGCCCGAGTCGGTCTTGTCTGAGTCGGCTTGGTCTGATTGCGGGATCAACGCCTCGAGCACGCCGATTGCGCGGGCTCGCTGGCTGGGTTCGGACAGGTCGTAGCGCTCGATGGCGAGGTCGCCGCCGGCGAGGCGGCGGCGGTAGATGGCCTCGAAGACCGTCTGGAGGACCTCCTCGGAGACCTCGCGGCCGGGGATATCGACGCCCTTTCCCTCCTCGAGCTCGTGGTCGTTCGGATTTTCGACGAAGATGGGGATGATATGTCGGCGGCGAATTTGGGCGCCGAAGTAGTCCCGGTCGCTTTTGGCGATGCGCTCGGCGCCGACCTCTGCGACCGCCTCGGGGCCTGCGTCGACGGCCGCGGCCATCGCCTTCACGTCGTGATTGAGGATGTGCAGCGTGCGGCGGGCGTTGGCGGTGCGCGTGGTCGCCCCGGCCGGCGCGTCGCCCTCATGATCGCCTTCATAGCGGGCCGTGGCGGTCTCGAAGAGCGAGTCGCTCGGGGGCAGATCGCCGAAGAGCGCCTCGGGTGTCTCGAAGGCGCGCCAGGCGGCGTCGTCGTCGAGCTCCGGCAGGGCCATCGGCTCGAACGGTGCTCGGTTGGCTGAAGCGTGTGCGACGGCCGTGACCCAGTTGGGAGGCAAGAGCGGCGCGTACGGATCGTTGAGGTAGGGGTGGTCTTGCTGGCTGTACAGCGAGTCGCGCAGGACGAAAAAACCGCGCACCCCTCGCGCATATCTGCGCCACGTCTCGGCGATCTCTCGGCCGCTTCGCGCATAGGGGCCCTTGCCGTCGTGGGTGCGTGGGCCGCGCATCTCCATATTATTGGCTTCGTAGACCAGGTTCTCGAAACGCTGCCACGAGTTCAAAGACGCGCGCGGCACGAGCCGCTCGAAGCGCTCCTCGGCCTGTCGCACATGCTTTGGCCGTGGCTGCGTGCTCTCAGGCGCAATGGCGGGGGGCGCCGGGCGCTCGAAGCTCGGTGGTGTGGGGGCGGCCGCCGTGCTCGGCGGCTCTTGGGCTATACCCTCAGAGTCGGCCTGTGCGGTTTGGGGACTCCGGTCGGTCGCCGCTGAGCGATCGCAGCCACTGAAAATGAGCAACGCGGCAACACAGAAGCCTGCAGCACCGGGACAATAACGGGGGAACATCAATGACTCCGAAAGCACTCAGTCACACGACCCGCCCAGGAGCCCGCGCTTGAGGCCGTCATTGGGGGGATTCGCGCCCAGCCAGATGCTGAAGAAGGCCTCGGCGAAGTCCTTGCCCTCGATGGTACCCTTGGTTTTGCCGTTGATGTTGACCTCGAGCCCGTCGTCGGGTGTGTAGGTATAGGTCTGGGTGTCGCCTTCCTCCATGGCGCTCATCCAACTGTTGAGCTTGTTGAGCTTGGGGGCGAGCGCGGAGTGCTTGCTGCCGGCGGTCTTCTTGAAGCTCTCCTTATAGGCGTCGGTGACGTCGCTGCGGTCTACGTCGCGCACGAAACTGAGTACCAGACGCTTGGGAGAGTTGGAGGTGGCCAGTTTCTGGCCGTTATTGCTCCTGCTCTTCACGTACAGGCTCGCCACATAGACGTCGACCTTGAAGACGGTCGCCTCGCGTAGGCCCTGGCCGTTGAGGGTCAATTCGGTGCCGTCGACGGTGACCGTATTGGGCACGCTGACCCCGACACATTCGGCGGCAGAGGCGGATGAGGACAGTCCGACGACGAGAACTGCGACGAAAATGCTCAGAAAGCTGACTTTCCAACTCTTCATTCTTTCCACCTCTGGGGTAGTCGATACGGTTGATATTTACGGACGCTTGCCTACGCCCCTAAAGATAGGGGCAACTGCGTCGGGCCGCAACGTCGCTCATCTGTCGTCGCCCTCGCCGTGGATCACGCCGCGCTTTTGGCGGTCGGCGAGCTTCTCGACGTTGGCGCGCGCGATATCGCCCATCTGCAGGCCCAGCTCCGAGCTCAGCGCGGCCACGTACCAGAGGACGTCGCCCAGCTCCTTTCGAAGCGCGCGGCGGCGCTCGTCGGTGATCTCGCCGCCGTCGTCGCGGATCGCTTTCTTGATATGCTCGCAGACTTCGCCGGCCTCGCCGGCAAGCCCCAGGGCGGGGTAGGGGGCGAGAGCGGGCTCGTCGCGCCCCGGGTACATGGCGGTTCGGCCAGCCAACTTCTGGTATTCATCGAAGGAGATGTCACGGCTCATGGGGGGCTCCCGAATATTCAAAAAGGGGCAACTCGACTCGGTGGATGGGCATGTCTATCACAACGGCTGCCCGGCCTATCTACCATCGTGACCGTGTGCTCGGAAAGTGCCCCGGTCACCGAGGAGGCAGGCCGGGCGGAATTGCAGCCACACAGACGCTGTGACTGGCGAGAACGCCGCTTGCGGCTGCTCTTGGCTGTCTTGGCCGTTGACTTCTGTGTGGGGTGTTTTCCTTGACAGTGTAGGGGAGAAGTATCGCTGTCCCGGCCGGCTGAGTGTGGCCGGGACGATCTTTGGGGCTCTGAAGCCGCGTCGAGCGAGGCGGTGGGGCCAGAAGGTCGAACACCCGACATCGAAGTATACAGTCAAGCCATCGGGTTTGGCTGCATCGGACCAAAGGAGGTCATGATGGATGCCATGATCAAGCGTCTTGTCGCTATACTGGCTGCCTTGCTATTGGCGGGCGCCGTCGTCGGCTGTGAACGTGAGGACACCCAGATGGGCGACCAGGAGCAGCCGCCCATGGGTGAACAACAAGAGGAGGAGCCGGCTGTCGGCGAACCCACGGCTGAACAAGAGCCGCCCGAGGATCAACCGCCGCAAGCTGCCGAGCAGGAGCAGGCGATGGAGGACCTGCGTGAGCACGTCTCCGACGAGCTCGATATCCCCGCCTCGGCGGTGATGTTCGAGGACGACATGCGCACCCGTATCGAGCAAGCCCAATTCGACTTCAAGCGCGAGTCTCTCGCGACCATCGGCGCCGTTGATTATTACGCCAATCGCCTGGACACCGAGGAGCTGGACTCCGAGCAGCAGGAGGCGATGAACACCGTCGAACAGAACTCCGAGCAGGCGGGAGCTATCCTCGAGCAGATGGAGTCCGAGGATCAGGCCAACTATGACGAGCTCGAAAGCCAAGTCGAAGAGCACCTCGACGAGGTCAGCGACAATTGGGAAGAGCTCTCCGACGAGGTCGAGCCTCTCTACGAACAGCAGCCGGCCGGGGGTGGCCCGATGGAAGGCCAGGATCAGATGGACCAGCCCACCCAGGACCCCGAGCAGCAGGATAGCCCCGGCCAGCCTACCGAGGACTACTAAGCCGGCTTTCCCCGCCATCGACGCCATCGCCCTTCGTCGCCCGCGCCCGAAGCTCCGATCCATCGTGATCGACTCCGGGCGCGGGTGTTGTTGGAGGGGGGCATCGCGAGCGACTCCTGTCTTCGTGGGAATATGAATGTTTTCGTGGAAATATGAATTCTGTCGTCTTTTGTTTGTTCTTTTTGCCGTGGCTCGCTATACTCATCTCAGAATGTCCACATTCGTCATAATTTAATTCGTGTGTGCTGTCTGAGGCTTACGCCCGTTCGCCGGTAGTTTCTGGTTGGATGAAGCGAGCCGAGTTGCGGCAATACGGGAGAAGTAGCCGATGAAGTATTCTGCTATCAGGTTTTCGCACCTCTTTATCCTTTTGGGTGCAGTGAGCTTAGCCATGGGTGGTTGCTCACTGGTCGAGGATGCTGAAGGTGATTCGAGCTCGATCAACGAGCAGCGCAGCGCGTTGGAGGGCGATTTCACGACGACGGTCTGCGGGATGGATTCGCGGCCGTCGCCATCGGAACTCGCCGCGGATCCTTGCGCGAGCGGTGAGCTGGAATTGGCCGAGAACTTCCAGCGCAGCCCCGGCGCGCCGATCGACGACGCTCGAGGCTTCGAGCTGGCCGAGGATAGCCGCGTGTGCGTGACTGTGGATGCCAACGACGTCGACGCGGGGGCGATCTATGTCGATGGCGAGGCGGTCGTCTCGCCCGACCAATTCGCGGAGGGCAAGAGCTTTCGCTACACACTCGACCTGGACGCCGGAGCACATACGATCACCGCCCAGCTCCAGTCCATCCCCGGCTCGAGTCTCGATGTCGAGGTGCGCTCGCGGCCGAGCGACGAGATGGAGCCGATGTTCATCGGCGACTCGGGTATTTTGGAGGTCACCAATGTCGCGGTCGATCATCCGCTCTTCTCCCCCAACGGCGACGGCTATCACGACGACACGCTCTTCAACGCCGACAACTACCCGCGCGACCTGCCCGGCAAAGAACTGGGCATCTACGACTATTACCTCGACTGGAGCTGGGAGGTCATCGACGCCAGCACGTGCAACTCGATAGGCGTCGTCCATGCGGGTACCACTGAGGTCAACTCTCCGACCAATGTCCAGGCGCTGTGGGCGGGTTCCGCCTCCGATAGCGCGACTGTAGCGCTCTCCAGCACCACCGACACCGACACGACCGTCGAAGACGGCAGCTACCTCTATAAGTACGACGTCACGCTGATGCGCTCCGACGGCATGCTCATCGACAGCACCGAGACCGAGCTGCAGGGCGTCGAGGTCGACTCTTCCTCCGATCCGGACTTCGGCGACCCCGTATTCGGCACCGAATGCGATCCCGAGGAGGATCCGTATAAATGTGAATGCCCCGACGAGCCGCTACCCGACGGTGATCGGTGCACGTACGCAAGCATCCACTACGACCTGGACAGCTTCGACGAGTTATCTGAGGTCAACACGGAGGAGTTCATAACCACCCATTACGACTCCGAGGAGGACCGCTATACGGTCATCGTCGACCTGCGCACCTACAACGGCGGCGGGTTGATCCCGCAGGGAGACGGCACGTGGTCGAGCATCGAAGATCTCCAAAAGTATATTGAGGAGTTGACCGGCGTGCCCGCCGATCCGAAGCAGAGGCGGCTGTTCAACTTCGACTTCATCCAACTCGGTTACTCCACCGGGGTGGTCGACGGCGAGGGCATCGTCAACGGCTTCAATCACTTCCTGCTCGACGTCATCACCGACCGCTATGGCGAGATCACCTTCGACACGGGCACCTACGATCTGAAAGAGTTGTTGGCCGACAGCACCATCAACGTGCCCGAAGAATTCCTCATCAACGATGAGCGCACCGGCGAGGAGTGTGCCTATAACGGTAATACCGACGGCGATTCGAGCGTCACCGCCAAGGGCTGCACTCAGGTGCAGATGGCCAACCTCGATCCGGACCGGACCAACCTGGGCATCTACCGCATCGAGTCGCGCATCTGGGACCTGCGCATCGACGATATCGGTACCACGCGCGACCAGCACTGCATCATCAATGGTACGTACGACTGCCGAGTGCGTACCATTCACCGTGAGGGAGATATGCATCTCGGACACAACCACTACGTCGAAGAGGATACGATCGATCAAGTTCGCGATCTGGGCGTGAAAGAGGCGGGCGTGGCCGCGTTCATCTTCGACGTCGACAGGCATTGGGGAGGCGCGGAGTCGACCACGCCCATCGATGGTATCTGCTCGGACGGGCTGGCGGTGCGCAACGAGACCTTCGATGTGCCCCTCGACACTGCGGCCGGGGCGGTCTCGGAGTCCTGCATCATTAACGGGACCTACTAATTGCGCGGGAGCGGTCCATATCCACAACGGCCGCACCACCGATGGGGGGCCGGATCACCCGAACGCGCGGTGATCCGGCCCCTCACTACTTCTTGGCTGGACCTCGATGTGATGTCACTCGAAGATCAGGGTTGCCGCGAAAACTATTGTCGAACATGATATGACTCGTCCCGACACATGATCCTCGATGCTCTTTTTACGGCGCGACGTCGATTTCGTAGCGATGAGGTAGGCGCGGTGAGCAAACGCGGTAAACATACGCCCATTCCACCCTCGCCAGACGATCACGGCCGGAAGAATTCGGCCGCGTTCGAGGCTGTCCATCGGCAGGCGACACTGAGCGAGGAGTCCGCGCTGCTCGACCAGCGGCTCGGCCCCTTCGAGGTGCGCGAGGTGATCGGACGCGGGGGGATGGGAGTGGTCTACGCCGGCCGGCACGTCCAGCAGCTCGTCCCGGTGGCCATCAAGGTCATCACCGGCGCCGATCCCACCGACTCGCGGCTTCGTCGGCGGCTGCGAAACGAGGTCCAGGCGGTCGCCGGGCTCAACCACCCGGGCATCGTGCGGGTCTTCGACTACGGCGAAGTTCAGCGCCCGGTCGAATCGTTGACCGACGGTGAGCTGAGCCGGGGCACGCCCTATTATGTCATGGAGTTGACCCGCCACGGCACGTTGCGCGAGGTCAGCGGCCGGCTCCAATGGAGCCAGGTCAAGGCCGTCTTATTGACCGTGCTCGATGCATTGGCCCATGCCCACGCCGCAGGCGTCATTCACCGCGATATCAAGCCCGAGAATATACTGCTGGGCCGCTGGAGCGGCCGGCTCATCCCGAAGTTGGCCGACTTCGGGATCGCCTGCGCCATGGAGGGGGATACCTCCAACGCCCATTGTGTCGGCACCCCGCGGTATATGGCGCCCGAGCAGATCAACCAGCCGTGGCGCACTCACGGGCCCTGGTCCGACCTGTACTCGGTGGGCTGCGTGGCCTACGAACTGCTCAGCGGCCGCGAGCTATTCGAGGGCTCGGATCTGGTCAAGATCTATCAAGCTCATTTTCGCGCCACTCATCCCAAGCTCGACCCGGCGGTGACCGTTCCGCCGGCCTTGCAGGGCTGGCTCGACAGGATGCTGCGCCGCGACTATAAGGAGCGCTTTCAATCGGCCGCCGACGCGGCGCGTGCGCTGGTCGAGATCGACGACCAAGGTATCCCGGCATGTCTGCCTCCGGAGCCGGTCGAAGACGAATTCGTCGCGCGCATTCCGGTGCTCGAGCCGCTGGTGACCAAGCTGCGCTCGCCGGAGTATCGGGCGCAGAGATGCAGGTCGCCCCAGCACGCCAATCCGCTGCCCGAGCGCTGGCCCGCCCCCGAGGTCGACCCGATTCCCATCCAGATCGTCGGGGCCGGGCTGGGCCTATACGGGCTGCGCGCCACCCCGTTGATCGGCCGTGAAGACGAGCTGGAGCGACTCTGGTCGACCTTTCGCCGGGTCCAGCGAGAAGAGCAATCCGAGGTGATCGTCTTGCAGGGGCCTCAGGGCTGTGGCAAGACGCGCCTGGTGGAGTGGTTCGTCCAACGCCTCGGTGAGTTCGGCGCTGCGACCGTCCTGAAAGGATCTCATACCTCGGAGGGCAGCGGAACCGATGGGTTGGCGATGATGCTCGATCGCCACTTTCGAACCGTCGGCACCGACGAACGTGAGGCTGAAAACGCCATTCGCATGGCCATGGGAGAGGGCTGCTTCGACGTCCCCTACGAATGGCAGGTCATGTTGCGCATGGTCCGCCCGGAGCTAGACGAGGGCCTCGAGGAGGTCGGCATTCAGATCGCCAGCCCCGCCCAGCGCTACGCGGTGATGCGACGCTATGTGGGTCATCTGTCCGAGCAGCGGCCGGTCGTGGTCTGGTTCGACGATGTCCAGTGGGGCAACGAAGCTATCGAATTTGCGCAATTCGTGCGCAAGGTCCAGCCCGACGACACCGGCTCGGTCATGATCGTGATGTCTGTGACCGACGACACCCTCGCCGAGAGACCCGACGAAGCGGGGATGCTCGACGAGTTGGTCGAGCTCGATAGGGTCCAGCGGCTCGATATCGGCCCGCTGGAGTCGTTCGATCAGGAGCGCCTGGTCGAGGAGTTGCTCTTGCTCGAAGGTGATCTCGCCCGAGAAGTCGTCCGGCGCAGCGCCGGCAACCCGCTGTTCGCCGTCGAACTCATCGGCGACTGGGTCCAGCGAGGCGTGCTCGAGGTCGGCGCGCGAGGTTTTGTGCTCGGTGAGGGCGTCGATCCGGTCATCCCCGATCACCTCCACGATGTGTGGGTCCAGCGGATCGAGGCGCTGTTGACGGACTTCTCCAGAGATGCGCGTCAGGCCCTCGAATTGGCCGCCGCGCTCGGCCAGAATGTGCAGGCCCAGGAGTGGAGAGGGGTGTGCGACCTGGAAGGCTTGTACCTCGAGGAATCGATCAGCGCCGAGCTCATCGAGCGCCGTTTCGCCAAGTCGACCGAAAAAGGTTGGGCGTTCTCCCACCCCATCGTGCGCGAGAGTATCGAGCGTATCGCTCGCGATGCGGGCCGGTGGATTACTCACCGACGGACATGCGCCACCCTGGTGGAGGCGCTCTACGACACCGGCAGGCCGCACGTCGCCGAGCGCTTCGGCCGGTATTTGATGAGCGCCCACGAATTTGGCCGCGCCCTCGAGCCGCTGTTATTGGCCACGCGCACCCGGCGCCGGCGCGGGGAGTACCACCAGGCCCAGCATTTGCTCTCCGATTATCTTCGCTGCCTGGAGCTGCTGGGCGTCGGCGAGGTTGACCGCCGCTGGGGAGAAGCCTGGATTATCCGCTCGCGCATCTACCTCAACGACCGGCAGCCGCGCGAGGCCAGTCGGTGGGCGCAGAAGACCTTGGAGGCTGCCGCGCTGCACGGATGGGACGACCTTCGCGCGCAGGCCTGCGGACGGCTGGGGCTGGCCAACCAGTGGATGGGTGCGTCGGAGGCGGCAAATTATTTGCGAGAGGCGTGCGAGTTGCTCGGCGATATCCCAGATGACCGTCCCATGCACGGGATCTACGGATCGGTCGCCCACGGGCTGACCAGGCTGGGCGATTTCGAAGACGCGATGCGCCTGCTCGACAGGGACCTCGAGCTAGCCACCCGCCGCGGCGACCAGCGAGATATCGCCTACAATCACTACCTGCGCAGCCGCCACGCCTTTTTCCAGGCCAAATGGGACGACGCGATCGAGGCCGCCGAGGAGGGGCTGGCGTTGTTCAGCGAGCTCGGCCACCTGCCCGGCCAGCGCGGCTGCCTCGAGAATCTGGCCGAGATTCATCGGCTCGACGGCGACGTCGAGGAAGCCGAGAATATCTACCGGCGCTGCCTCGACATGGACGCCAAGATCGGCTCGCCGGCGGCCATCGCCCAGACCAACCTGGCCAATATCTTGCTCAACCGCGGCCGGCCCGGAGAGGCCGAAAAGTTGTTCATGATGGCCGCCACCGCCTTCGAGGCGGCCGGCCGTCGCCTCTTCCACGCCGTCGCCGTGTCCGGTCTACTGGCCTGTGCGGCCGCCCAACATTTATGGAGCGCGATCGAAGACCACCTCGAACCCATCCGGCGCTTCGTCGATGAGACCGGCGCTTGCGAGCCCGACATGGCCGAGCTTCTCGAAGCTGCCGGCGATCAACTCCGCGACGACGGCCAGTTCCGCGACGCCGTCGCCGTCTACACGTTGGCCGCCGAGCAATGGCGCGGCCTCGACGAGCCCGAGCGCGTCGAGGCGGTCACGACTCAGATCGAGCGCTGGACCTGAGCGGCGAGGCGGCCGAGGCGGTGATCAGCTCTCCGGGACCTCGACCCAAAACCAGCCGCGCAGATCGCCGGCCTGAAAGCCGGTGGCCTCGTCGTCGGGATACATCTCGGCGAGCCGCTCGGGGACACCCTCGGCGAGGCTGTCGGCAGGCCCGTGGCACCCGGTACACATCTCGCCGAGTCGGATGGGCAGCAGGTAGGCGAGCTGGTCGTCGCTTCGCAGTACGCTGGCCTCGGGGACGCGTTTGTCGACGTACGGCTCCGCCCAGGTGGGCGGCTCGTTGTCGGGGTTTCGAAGATCGAATGAGGTGCGGCCGATGGCCACCTGCTGTTCGTCGCGCACGCTCTCGGCGATCTGCGGGGCGCGCACGTTACACACCTCGACGGCCTCGGCATAAGAGTCCTTGGAGACTGCCTCGGTCAGCTCGCGCATCAGCGTGCTCCCCAGCGCTTTTTGAGCCTCCTGCGCGCGCTCGAGCATCGCCTGGTCCTGGTCGGACAATTGCTGTGGATCGAGCTGCTTCCAGCCCTCGGGGGCGTCGACGAAGGCCGTGGCCAACTCCTCAGACTCCTCGACTCGATCCGGGTCTTCGGGCGGGTCAGCCGACTCGGCAGGCGAACGCTCCGGCGGCGGCGTCTTGCTCTCACAGCCGAGTGTGGCGAGCAGCGCCGTTGCAGCCAAGAGGAGCGTGGCGAGCCAGGTGGCTTTTCGTTTGACCATGGTCTTTGGGGGTGAGGGGCAAGTGGGCGCGGCTGTGTAGTTCGGACGCCGACACTCACTACCTATACGTGATTTCTCTAATTCGCGATACATGTTAACTCGCGGTACATGGGCGCTATAAAGGACAAACCCCGAAGACGACGCAACCACCTCTGTAA
This sequence comes from Persicimonas sp., assembly GCA_046545675.1. GTDB lineage: Bacteria > Myxococcota_A > Bradymonadia > Bradymonadales > Bradymonadaceae > CAYLTX01. The sequence continues at coordinate 3,293 of JBKGZI010000096.1, read as the reverse complement.
CCGGCCGTCTGTTTTGCCGAGCCGGCCAAGCATTGTTGATAATGGGCAGTTATGCCAAATGAGTCAAAGAGTTATGGCACCGGAATGTTCATGCGTCCACTGACCGCCGCGTTGTTGATCGCCGGCAGTTTTCTCGTCTTCGCCGTCCTCTATTTGTCGACCTCCGACGAGCTCGCCCGCCAACTGACCTCGGGGCTGGCAGAGTACCACAGGGTCCAGTCGGTCAAAGGCATTGCCTTTATGGGCGTGGCCTCGCTGCTGATCTTCGGGCTGTCCTACGGCCTGCTCCGGCGTATCAAAAAGCGCACCGCCGAGAACCACAGGGCCCGGGAGGCGTTGCTGCTGATGGAGCGGCGTGTGATGGCCGGTACGCTGGCCGCCTCGATCGTACACGACGTCAAAAATTTGGCCGGGGCGATCCACGCCAACCTGCAGTATATGGAACGCTCGAGCGAGTTCAGCGGCGAGGCCGGCGAGGCGCTGAGTGACTCGCTGGAGGCCGCCGATCAGCTTCTCGAGCTCAACGATCGGCTCGGCCGCGCCGCCAGGCGTCAGGCGGGCGAAGAACGTGCCGCCGTGGACCTGGCCGATCTGCTCAGCCGGGCCATCTCGCTCATCGATATACACACCGCCTTGCAGAATTGCCGAGTGCAGGTCGATGCTCCCGACAAGTTTGTGGCCGAGGTCTATCCGAACCTGGTCACCCACGCGGTGATCAATCTGGTGCTCAATGCCGCGAGCGCCGCGGGTAAAGACGGCTTGGTCCTTGTTTCGCTGCGCGCCGAAGACGACACGGTGCAGATTGTCGTCGAGGACAACGGCGGCGGCATCCCACCCGAGCAGCGCGATGCCGCCGTCGAGCCATTTAGCAGCGGCACCGAAAGTGGCACCGGCCTCGGGCTTTTTTCGGTCTCCTACTGTGCCGAGCGCCACGCCGGCCGGTTGGTCATCGACGACTCCGAGCTCGGCGGCGCCCTCATCCGCCTCGAGCTGCACGCCCCTGCAGTGTGACTGGAGCCGGGGCGAGCGCGCCCCGAGATGGTGCTTAACTTTTCAACGTGCGTTTGCTCGTCGAGCGCAGAGTTCGGCCCATTTATCCCCACCGGGAGTTCTCATGAACAACTTCGAGTTGTTGTCCATCTATCTTCAAGACCACCATGCCACTTCCACGGGAGCTCTCGAGCTGGTCCGGCGTATGATCGAGAGCAATAGCGATAATATCTTTGGCCAGAAGGTCGAGTATGTGGCCGGCGAGCTCATCGAGTCGCGCGGGCAGCTCGAGCAGGTCATGGACGTCCTCGAGGTCAACCCGTCGCGCGTCAAGGAAGCCGGCATGTGGCTGGGCGAGAAGCTCGGCCGCCTCAAGCTCAACGGCCAGGTCGTCGGATATTCGCCGCTGAGCCGCATGATCGAGTTCGAGGGTCTCTGTATGGCGTTAAACGGCCAGGTTCGCCTCTGGGAGTCGCTGAAGATCGTCGCCGACTCCGACCAGCGCCTGGCATCCTTCGATTTCGATGGACTCTCCGAGCAGGCGCGCGAGCAGCTCGAACGGGTCGAGGCGATGCATCGTCTGGCCGTCGAGGCCGCCTTCGTCGAACCCCCACAGCACTGACGCAGTGGCTCGGGGGTAGCGCTGTGACGATACTGGAGGGGGCGATTATTGTGATCGGGCGGCCGCTATGTTATCGTATGGGTTGTTATTCGGTGACAAATTTACAGGGCCCCACGGCCCGACTTTGCCGGCGGCCTGGCGTTCGGTAGCTGGAGCTCGGCGCTCCGGTTGCGCCAATTGGGCAGCCGGCTCCTGACCCCCGACTGCGGTGCGTGATTAGGCATGGCTGACGACGGACTGAACGAGGATTCTGGAGGCGAGGGGCCATCCGAGAAGGTCAAGTCGCACCCGCGAGAGGAGCGCGAGGACGCGGCTTGCTTCGACCCGAAGAATCTCGTCGGCGAGACGCTCGACGGACGTTATGAATTATTCGAGTGCATCGGCCGCGGCGGCATGGGCGTGGTGTACCTGGCCACCCAGAGCGCGCTCGATCGCGACGTCGTCGTCAAGGTGCTCCCGCCGTCGTTCGTCGACGACAAGGAAGCGCTGGCGCGTTTCGAGCGTGAAGCCCGGGGCATGAGCCGACTGCAGCACCCTCATATCGTGTCCATCTACGACTTCGGCTACCACGACGACCAGGCTTATATCGTCATGGAGTACGTCGAGGGGCACACCCTCCGGCGTATCATCAAATCGGGACAGGGCGGTGAGTTGACCACCTTCGGATCGATCGCTTTGCAGATCCTCGAAGGCATCAGTGAAGCGCATTCGCTGGGGATGGTCCACCGGGATATCAAGCCCGCCAATATCATGCTCACCGAGCGGCGCGGCCAGGACAACTACGTCAAGATCCTCGACTTCGGCCTCGCCAAGCTCGTCAAAGGCTCGACCGACGTCACCAAAGAGCAGACTCTGGTGGGCTCGGTGTCCTATCTGGCTCCCGAGCAGATCATGGGTAACGACACCGACCAGCGCGTCGACGTTTACGCCCTCGGAGTGCTCTTTTATTATATGCTCGCCGGCGAGAAGCCCTTCAGCGGTGAGGACGATGTCGCGGTGCTCTACCAGCACGTCCACAACCAGCCCGAGCGATTGGAGACTAAGACCGGCGGGGCCGACATCCCGCGCTCGGTCATCGAGTTGGTCCACCAGGCGCTGTCGAAGGACCCGGATAATCGACCCGAAGACGCCGGCGCATTTCTCGACGCGATGAAGCGATGTCTGGCCGGAACCGACATCTCCGCGCCGCATACCAGCGGTGAGTTCGAGTCCATCGCCGGCAGCGGGATGTTTCGCGCGGCCTCCCCGGAGGACCCCAGCGACAGGCTCGACCGTGAGCGTTATGAGACGCCCATCTACCAGGGTTCGGTCGATTCGCACCTCCACGAATCCACCAATAAGATCCGCCCGACACCGACACCCACCGGGGTGAGCGGCGAGCAGTTGTCTTGGGTGACCGGCGAGCATATGCTCAAGGTCGAGAAGCAAAACCGCCTGCGCAATATCCTCCTGGGGATGCTCGGGGCGTTTGTGATCGGCGGCGGGGGGATCTTCTTGTATATGAATACCGTCGATCGGTCCGATGACGGCGCGGCCTCGAGCGAGGCAGAACAGGCGCTGCCTTCGGAAGCCGACCAGCCCGCTTTGACTGATGAGGCCGAGCCTGACGAGGCCGAACCTGCCGAAGCCGAACCTGCCGAAGCCGAACCTGCCGAAGCCGAACCTGCCGAAGCCGAACCTG
>JBKGZI010000095.1:0-15328 GCA_046545675.1 Persicimonas sp. | reverse complement strand
GGCTAGAAGCCCTGGCACCGGTAGGTTGACTCAACCCAGAAGCGCCTCAATACGCTCCCGAACTGCATCATGCTTACGCAGCACGTCGAGCGAAAGCTCGGCGTGGCCGTGCGCATAGCCGTTGCCGATCAGCAAGTCGACGTCTTTTCCGACGCCCTCACAGCCCAGCGCGGCCTTGGCGAAGCTGGTCGCCATATTGAAGAAGTAGACCGTCCCGCGGTCGCGGCACGGCAGGATCGCCGCCATCTCGGTGTCGGCGACGTTGCAGGTGTTGATGACCACGTCGAACAGCTCTCCGTCGGCCATCTCCCGGGTCAGATCGAGTACTTCGACGGGACTCTTGGCGTTGCCGCAGCGGAAATCATCGACGATCCCCGCCTCTTTCATGGCCGCGAGGTTATCGTCGCGCAGGTCGAAGCCGCAGATGGTGCCGCCTTCACCCATCTGGTCGCGGGCGGCCGCCGCGCACATCATCCCCGACTTGCCCATCCCCAGCACCAAGACGCGCGAGGCGCCCTCGACCAGTCGGCGCGCCTGCGCGGGTGCCCCGCATACGTCCAGCGCCGACAGGGCCAGCCGGTTGGGCATATCGTCGGGCATGCGCACCAGCGGCGAGCTCGGCCACAGGTAGGCGCGGCCGCTGACGTCGACCTGGTCGGCGTCGAGGTAGACCTTGTCGACGCTGCCCAGCTTCAAGGGCGTCAGCGTCAGGCTGACCAGCGTGGCGATGGTATCGCCCTCGGCGACCTCGACCGGGCCCTGGTACTTCGGGCCGATCCCGGCCACCTTCCCGAGCAGCATCCCGCCGCTGCCGGTCACCGGATTTTGCATCTTGCCGCGCTTTTTGATGATGGAGGCGATGCGCTCGCCGACGGCCTCCTCATCCTGGCCGACGTCGTCGACGATCTGGTGAAAACTCGCCGAATCGATATTCAGCGTCTCCACGTCAATCACGATCTCGTTGTCCCAGGCCGGCCCCCAAGCGTCGAGGCTATCAGCCGCCTGCGGCAGCGAGCCCTGCGGCATCACCACCCGGTGAAGCCCATACAAATGTCCACCACCACGAAAATCCATAACGCCTCATTCCTGCAAGAATACTCCTCCCCGATCCGGGGAGGTGCCTTGCGCGCTCTACAGCGCAAGGCGGAGGGGGGCATCAACTACCTTCCAAACCTAGTCGTTCCATCACCATCTGCAAATCCGACCACGTCTTGCCCTTTTGGTCCGCGCTCCTGAGCAAATAAGCCGGATGATACGTGGGCATCACCGCCACGCCCTCCCACTCGTGCCATTTACCGCGCAGCGCGCCCATCGAATTCTTCTCGCCGGTGACGAATTGCGAGGCGAACTTGCCCAGCGTGACGATGACATCGGGCTCGATCGCCTCGAGCTGCTTGCGCAAAAATGGCGAGCATTGGCGGATCTCGTCGGAGTGGGGGTCGCGGTTGTCGGGCGGGCGGCATTTGATGACGTTGCAGATATAGACCTGCTCGCGGCTCAGGCCCATCGCGTCGATCATCTTGTCGAGCAATTGGCCGGCCTTGCCCACGAAGGGCTCCCCCTGCTTGTCCTCGTTGTAGCCGGGCGCCTCACCGACGAAGACCAGCTTGGCCTCGGCGTCGCCGGTGCCGAAGGCGATATTGGTGCGGTGCTCGCACAGCCCGCATCGGCGACAATCGCCCATATAGTCGCGCAGAAAATCGAGCTTCTCGCGCTTGCTCATCTCCGCGGCCTTCTTTGCTTGTTTGGCCGGCTGCTTCGTCGCCTGCTCGCTCGATGTGGCCGGCGGCTCGGGTGCGCGGTCGGGATGCTCGACGGTGCCTTCGCGCATCATACCGGCGGCCTCGGGGTAGCGAGAGTCGTCGAAGGGCCGCCGCTGGTCGTCGCTCATCTGCTTCGCCTCTGGTTGGCTGGTCGGGCCGGGCTTGGACTTGGCTTGCTGTGGCTTGGCTGAGCCGGACTCCGAAGAGGCCTGGCCGCTCCCGGATCGCTGCTCGTCTGTTGACGGCGACTTGGCCGGGGCCGACTTCGCGCCGAATCGACGCTGCGGCCGGCTGCCAAACTTCTTCCACGGCGAGCTCGCCTCCGCGCCTTCTTTGCGCGGTGCGTCTGGGGATGTGGCGGGCTGGTCGGAGGAGGGGCCGCCAAAATTGGGCACGAAGTCCGGCTTCGCCGAGCCACCTCCATCCGATTGGACGTCCTTCGCGTCGGCCGAGGCTTCGGCCGGCTGCTGCGGAGCGTTCGACTCGGGCGAAGGCGCGCGGGCCTGTGGCTTGTCGGCGGGCTCGTCGGCGGGCTTGCCGGTTGGCTTATCGGCCGGCTTGTCAGCTGATTGGGTCTGAGCCTGAAAGCTCGCCTTGATGCGGTCGAGCTTGGCCTGCTCGCGGGCCTGCTTTGTGGCCTCGAAGACCTCGCGCTGGTCGGCCGGCGCCGGGACGCTGCCGGCCGCGCCGCCCGACTGCTGCCAGCGCAGGTAATTCTTGAGGTCTCGCACCACCCGGTACAACTCTGTGCGCGCGCTCATCGCTGCCCTCACTTCTCTCGTCGGTTGTTCAGCTCGACGGCCGCACGCCAAATATCGCCGGCCAGCTCGTATTTGGAGGCCGGCCCGAATTTGGTGACGTCGTCGTCGGAGATGATCGTGATCTGGGAGCGCTCGGCCCCAAAGGCCGAATCCGCGCCGCCGATCTTATTGGCGACCATCATGTGCGCGCCTTTTCGGGCGCGCTTTTTCTTGCCGCGCTCGACCACGTCACGACTCTCGGCCGCAAAGCCGATGAGCAGCGGGCCGTCGGGCTGCGCGCCATATTGGGCGCCCAGATCTGCCAGAATATCGGGGTTTCGCTCCAGCTCGAGCGAGTCGTCCAGCGTGCTCTTCGCGCACTTTTGCTCGGATGCCTCGCTCGGGCGAATATCGCATACCGCGGCGGCTTTGCACACAAAATCGGCGGCGTCGCACTCGGCGAATACCGCCTCGTGCATCTCGACGGCGCTGGTCACCTCGACCAATCCGACGCCCAGCGGCGGCTCGAGCCCGGTCGGACCGCTGATAAGCACCACCTCGGCGCCCATGACGCGCGCCGCGCGGGCCAACTCGAAGCCCATGCGCCCGGTCGACGGATTCGAGATAAACCGCGCCGGATCGATATGCTCGCGCGTCGGCCCGGCGGTCACGACCACCTTCTTGCCGGCCAAGATCTGCGGCGCCACCGCCGCGTCGGCCGCGTCCAAAAGCACCGGCGCATCCGGCAGCCGCCCCGGCCCGACCTCCTTGCACGCCAATTCACCGGCGTCGGGATCGACGACCGCGTAGCCGGCCTCGTCGCGCAGGATATCCAGATTGCGCTGGACCAACGGATGGCGCCACATCTGCGTATTCATCGCCGGCGCCACGACCACCGGCGCCTCGGTGGCCAAAAGCACCGTCGTCAGCAAATCATTGGCCAATCCGCCGGCCAGCCGGCCGATTAAATTCGCCGTCGCCGGCGCCAGCAACACCACATCGGCCCAACGGGCGAGGTCGATGTGGCCGATCTCGTGCTCGAAGGTCGCGTCGAAGGTCTCGGTGCCCACCGGATTTTCGCTCAAAATCTGCAAGGTCAGCGGCCGCACGAACTCCTGCGCGCCAGAGGTCATCACCACGCGCACCGCGTCGCCGCGTTTTTTGAACGCGCGGACGATCTCGCAGGCTTTGTAGGCGGCGATGCCTCCGCTGATGCCGAGTAGAACTTTCATGGTGTGGTGTGGCTCCCTGGGCGGGTCGAGGCGACGGGGTTATACATACGTGATTTGGGGAGTTGTGTCATTGGGAGCTCTTGGTAGTTGAGCGGCCCCTCCGCCTTCGCGTTGCTCAGGCACCTCCCCAGCCTCTAGGCGGCGCGGCTGCTTGACGCAAAAGCAACCACTGCGCGTTACGCAGGGATACTCCTCCCCGCGGCGTTCAGCCGGGGGGAGGTGCCGTAGCGAAGCGAAGGCGGAGGGGCTTTCACGTGATGCCATAAAACCCTCAACGCAAATACTCCAACAACACATGAAGCAAAAACCCCGTCGCCCCCCAAATGACATGCCCCTGATAATCGAAAAAATGCACCGGATAGACCTCCCCACCAAAGTCACGCTCCTCGAGGCGGTGATTCGCCGGGTCGGCCAACTCGGCCAGCGGGGCCTGGAAGATCAGGTGGATCTCGTCGGGGTTGAGGATCAGGTCGTAGGGGGAGGGGAACTCGCCGGCGTAGGCGGTGACGCGGTAGCCGGTGATGGTCGGGATGCGGGTGAGCGCGCCGAAGACATCGACGTCGGAGGGATCCAGGGCGATCTCTTCGTGGGCCTCGCGCAGCGCAGTCTCGATCAATGAGTCGTCCTCGAGCTCGCGGCGGCCGCCCGGAAAACTGACCTCCCCGGAGTGGCTGCGCAGCTCGTGGGATCGCTGGGTGAAGAGCACGTGGAACTCACCGTCGCGCTCGCACAGCGGCACCAGCACCGCCGACTCGGACAGATCCCGGTGGGCGAAGTCACGCTCACGGCCCCAACGCTGCAGGGGCTGCTTGTTCAGGCGTGCCAGCTTTCGGCGCACCGTGTCGGGTTTGTACGGATCGTCTGCCATTTCACGGTGTTCTTGGTTCTTGGTTCTTGGTCCTGCTCTTTCGAGCACCAGGCCTCGAACCTGCCATTGTCTTTCCCCAAGCCTCGAACCTCAAGCCCCAAGCCCGCAGTTCCCCAAGCCCGCAGTCCCTACCTTCCGACCTTTGCCTTGAAAATGCGCCGGTCACCCTCTTCACGATCGAGGGAGACGTCGACGATCTCCAGCGAGAGCTTGCGGATTCGTCCGCGCGGCAGGCGCACATGGACGAAGTCCCCCTCTTCGACCTTCATGACTCGGCAGCGGCCGAGCTTGGGGTGCTCGAGGATATCGCCCGGCTGCATCAACGCCTCCTCGAAGTTGACGTCGGCGTAGAGCTCCTCGGCGCTGGGGCTCTTGGACTTCGAGGCCTTTTGGGACTTGTCGGCCTCGGGCGGGGTGGCGGCTTCGCCGGCGGCGTCTTTCCAGGACATGCCCTTGCCGGCGATGGGCTTTTTCTCGGCGGCCGGCTTCTGCTCGGCGGCCGGCTTGGTGGCCGACGGGTTGGCTGGCTCAGCTTGCGCAGCGTTGGCGGGTGCTACGGGCGCGGGCGCCTGTTCGGTGCGCCGGATGGCGCGCATCTCCAGGCGGCCGCTGTCGGCGTCGAGGCGGCGCTCGATCTCGAGGTCTTCGAAGATCTCGAGGACGAACTCGCAGGAGACCGAGATGCCCGAGCGAAGCTGCCCGGAGAGCACCTGAGGACCGGCCGGCCCCATCGCGCTCAAGAGCACCTCCAGGCGCAGGACGACCTCGTCACCCAACCGGCTGACGTTGCCGCTCAGCGACACCAAGTCGAAGAGTCCCTCGTCGTCAAACGCTGTCCTATATTGACCGGCGCCCGCGTCGAAGCGGGCCACCTCGGCGCGCGACAGCGATCCGACGGCCTGGAGCTGGCCGGCGTGTACGTCATTGTCTCGGCATAAATTGGTCAGCGATTCGACCAGATCTTCGCCCTCTTCGATACGTCCTACAAGCCTGCGTGTACGTGTTGTTTCCTGAAAGATCACAGTGAGATTGGTCCATTTGAACGGGTAAAGATTCGATGCGAGATGAGGTATGTCAAACCGGTGGGCAAACTCGCACACATAGCCGCTGCACATCAACTGCGTTCTTTGGGTGTCGCGTCCTCCGCGTCGCCCACGTCGTTTGACTTCTTCTCGTGCTGTTCATAGCGCTGCTCCTCTCCCCAACGGCTCAGGATCGCCTGAACGGCGAGGTCCGGGGTGAGCTTGAAGTGCTCCTCGCCGAGCTCGGTGTGCAGCCCGGCGCGCTGAATGGTGTCTCGGACCGGCCCCTTGGCCCCGGCGATATACATCTCGACGTCGCGCTCAGACAGCGTGTCGATGACGTCGATGAGCATCGCTGCCGAGGTCGTGTCGAGGTCGTTGACCCCGCTGGCGTCGATGACCAGAGCGTTGAACCCGTCGCCATTGACGGAGCTCGCGTCGAGCAGGCGCTGCTTGATCAAGTCGGCGTTGGCGAACGAAAATGACGCGTCGACCCGCAGCACATAGATCCCCTCGATGGCCTCGGCCTCCGGATAGCGCGCCAGGCTGCGAAATTCGGTCGTCCCCGGCACGTGGCCTAGCTCCGCGACGTTCGGGCGGCTGATCCGGTATAAGATCGCGATGATCGACGCGCCGATGCCGGTCATGATGCCCTCTTGGATACCGATCAACAGGGTCGTACCGAAGGTCAGCAGCGCGATGAGCCCGTCGCGACGCTTGGTCTTGAGCAGGTAGCGCATCTCCGGAAGATCGACCAGTCCGATCGCCGCCACGATGATGATCGCGGCGAGCACCGGCACCGGCAGATAGTAGAAGACCGGCGTCAAAAACAGCAGCGTCAACGCGATGAGCAGCGCCGCGATCACATTGGCCACCGGGGTTCGCGCCCCGGCGCGCTCGTTGACCGCGCTGCGCGAGAAGCTGCCCGACACCGGGATCGACCGAAAGAAGCTGCCCGCCACGTTGGACGCGCCGATGGCGAAGAGCTCGCGGTTGGCGTCGACCGAGTATTTGTGTTTGGTGGCGAAGACCTTACCCAGCGACATCACGGTCATGAACTGCACCAGCGCCAGCGTCAGCGCCACGGTCCACAATGACTGCACATTCTCCAGGCTGATCGCCGGCAGCCCCGGCATCGGCAGGCCGTCGGGGATCTCGCCGGTCAACTCGATGCCCATCTCGCCCAGGTCGAAAAACCACACCGCGGCAATGCCCGCGATCACCACCACCAGGGCGCCCGGGGCCTTCGGATTCCAAAATTGCAGACCAAGCAAAATGACCACGCCCACTAATCCCATGGCCAGCGTCATCAGATGAACGTCGCCCAGGTGTTGGAGCGCGTCCCAGACCAGCACGTGGACGTATTGCGAGTCGGCCAGATCCAGGCCCAGGACATTTCCAATCTGACTGGCGGCAATAATCAGGGGCGCGGCCGACATAAACCCGGCGATCACCGGCCGCGACAAGAAATTGACGATAAAACCCAGGCGCAATGCGCCCATGGCGAGCTGAAAGAGGCCGGTCATCAGCGCCAAGAGGAACGCCAGGGAGACGAATTCAGAGGTCTGCGGCTCGGCCAATGTGCCCACCCCGGCCAAGACGATCAGGCTGTCGATGGCAACCAGGCCCACCGCCAGGTGGCGCGAGGTTCCCAAGAATGGGTAGATCAATAGCGGCAGCAGCGAGGCGTACAGCCCGTAGATAGCTGGAACACCGGCGAGCATCGCATACGCCATGCTCTGGGGGATCAACATGATCCCGACGGTCAGCCCGGCGAATAGATCTCCACGAAATCGGTTGAGAGTATACTCGGGGAGCCAGCGAAAGGCTGGGATAGTCTTTCCGAGGCGTTTCACGATATCCAATCGTTGATGAAATCGCACTAGTGAGAGAGCTTCGACAGGTCCATATATAGCATTGACACGCTGCGGTCGAGGGTCTCGGGCCAACTGGGCCAGAGGCGCTCGAGCGAGCCTATCTTCCGCTCCAAATCGTCGAGATATTCGCCGTATTCTTCAAAGCCGTCCTGCAATTGGCTCCACCGCTCGGCGCTATATTCGGTGCGCCGGCGCTCGTAGCTCAATCGCATCTGGCGCAGATCAGCGCGTCTGGCGGCGACCATATTTTTGCTGGCCCGCAAGATCGGCTCGATGCGCGACAGCCGCCTGCGAAGTCGGCCGCGAAGCTGGCGCACTTCGTCGAGCGTGTGCAGCTTCGAGACCGCCTCTTGGCGACGCTCCGGCGCCTGCCTGTGGAGTTCAACGACCAGACGGTCGACAAATTCCGGCCGACACATCAACGCCTCCATCGCCTCGGCTTGGGGCAACTCTTCCTCGAGCTCGTTGGCATCCCACGGCTCATTGAGGCACTCCATCGCCACATGCTTATACAGGTCCAGCGGGAACGGACGCGCGTACAACTCCTCGCCGGTCTCGAAGAATTGCTCGCGCAACACCTCGAAGCGCTCGACATCACGCTCCATAAGCTCCTCGATGCGGCGCAGACGCTCGGTGCGCTGGGTGATCTGGTTGTGCTCGGTGCTCAGGTCCGGAAGCGCAGGCCCACCGCCAGTCAAACAGGCCGCGCCGCCCACTACTAGCCCGAGCATCAAGGCGAGCAGATGAGCGGCGCAAATGCCGCTTCCGTTGCTGGTGATGCGGCTCACGTCAAGAGCCCTCGATCACGTCGGTGGGGATATTGGGAAGCTCGTCGAGGTTGGGCATCATGATGATCTCGATGCGCCGGTTGAGCGCCTTGCCCTCGTCGTCCTCGTTGCTGGCCACCGGGTCGTACTCCCCGTAGCCGGCCGCCGCCAGATTACCCGGCTCGACGCCGTTTTCCTGCAGAAACTGGACCACCTCCACAGCCCGCTCGGTCGAAAGCGCCCAGTTATCCTCGGCCTGGCCGACATCATCGGTGTGCCCGGCGACCAAAAAGTCGCGCTTGCTGATCTGCTGGAGCACCCCGGCGAGGTCGGCGAGCGCTTCCTCCCCGTCGTCTTTGATGCGCGTGCTGCCCGAGTCGAAGAGGATATTATTGGCCAGCTCGATGACCATCTTGCCGTCACGGATCTTGACCGCTAGCTGACCCGACTCGACCATCGTGGCCAACTTCTGGGCGATCTCGCGGTAGCGCTCCAGGCGCTTCTCGGCCTCCGCACGCGCCGTGCGAAGCTCGGCGAGCTCGGACTTGGTCGCCTGCAGGCGCTCTTCCATCGAGCCGTGCTCGGATTCGAAGACCTCCAGGGCCGCCTCGGTCTCGCTGAGGTTCTGCTCGAGGTCGGCCTTGTCGGCCTCCAGCTCGGCGATCTTGGCGTCGAGCTTCTCGATATCGCTGCGCAGTTGTGCGGTGGTCTGCTCCTCTTCAGCCAAGGCCATCTTGGTATTTTCGAGGTCTTTTTTGACCGCGTTGTGCTTCTCCTCGGGGATGCCGCAACCGAATACAAATAGCAGCGGCAAGGCCAGGGACAGCAATTTCACGTACCCGTGACGAACCATTGATTCCTCCACATATGGACAACGTTTAGTTCTAAATAATCTCTTCATTTTAGTTATAGCACTGGGGGTCGGCAATCGCCAACGGCACGCGGTTTCATTACCATGAGTGGCCCACAGAACGCCCTCCCCGCTTTTGCAGTTTAAAGCGGGGAGGGTGTTCTTCGCCAGCTCCGGCGTCCAACCCTCAACCCCCAACCCTTCCCACATAATCATGCACCGGCCGCTCCTCGACACTGACGAGCAACTCCGGGCATCCATATAACTCACAGACCATCCGATCGAGTTCATGCTCCAACTGGGGTCGCCTCTCCAAAAACACGCGCACCTCGGCGCGATCGACCTCATCAGCCAAAAGACTGCGCGGGCTCCCCTCCCAAAGCCCCGCCACCGCCTGCATCCCCGCGACGAGCTCCCCGGCGCGTCGGGCGAGTTCGGCTTCGGTGTCGGCGTCGAGCTCGGGCACTGGCAGGTTGCGCAGGTCGCGCACCTGGTAGTGCAGGCTGGGGTTCATCGCGTTGAGCAGCGCGCGCACCGGCGTCGAGTTGAGCACGGCCAATAGCGCGAAGAGCCGGCGGCGGCCGCCCTCGCGGGCGAAGATGGCCGGGCCGGCCATATCGAAGAGGCAGCCCGGCGGCATCCAGCGCGCGTTGAAGGTGCGCCCGCCAAAGTCGGTGTAGCAGATGCCCTCGCGGAACCACCATTTCTCGGCCAATAGATTCGATGTCTTATTGTCGGCATAAAACACGCGCGCCGCGTCGGACCAATCGACCACATTTTGCCAATTGCCCCACCACGGCGCGAAGCGGCCGCCCTTGCTGTAGAAGACCCAGCGGCCGTCTGCTGAACCCACTTCGCCGGAGATCTCGGGGGCTCGGCGCAGCTCGGCGGTGTCGACCTCGCTCCACTTTTTGACGTACTTGCGGTTGTTGGCGGTCTTATTTTGGCTGCCGGGGATATCGGCGAGGTCGATGAGCTTGGGGCTGGTCTCGAAGTGGCGTCGGAGGTTTTCGGGCAACCAGTGGGCGAGCACGCGGCCGGGGAGGGCGTCGAAGGCGGCGACGGGCTCGCGGGTAACCGGAGCGACGCCGTCCCTGGCGTCGTGCTCGTCCTTTCGACGCCAGGGACGGCGTCGCTCCAGTGAGTCAATGAACGCCGAACGCTTCGACTCCGCGTCCGACTCATCGCGCAGATCGATAAATACCGCTTCCTCACCGGACGGCTCGCAGCACTTCTGCACAAACGCCACCACGCTGGCCTTCTCGCCGCTGAGATTGGCAAACGCATGCGCGCCCAGGTGCATGAACGCGACGAGTTCGGCGTTGTCCAGCAACCAGCTTCGGGCCTTTTTAAAGCGGCTCAAAAACCACACGGTCTGCTGAGCGAGCACGCCGACCATATCGGAGGAGAGCGCGTGGCAGCGGCGAATAAACGCCGTGTACAGGTCGGCATGAAAGGGGCGAAACTCGCCGCGTATGCGCTCTTTGAGCGGGCCGGGCATCGAGCGCGAGCCCATATAAGGCGGGTTAGTCACAACCACGTCGAATGTGCCGAGCTCGCCGAAGAGACCGTCGCCGACCCGCAGATTGGCGTCGATCTTCTGCTCGAGCTCGGGGCGCCGCTCTCCGTCGAGCCGAGCGACATGCAGCTTCAACGCCCGCCGCGCCGCCTCGACCGCGCGCCCGTCCAGATCGACGCCGTGCAGCCGCTCGACGGCCGTCTCCAACGCCACGCCGCGCTCACACAACCAGTCCAGCGCCGCCAGCAGCATCTGCCCGCCGCCTAACGCCGGGTCGCAGACCGTCGGCGCTTTCGAGTCGGCTGCCTCTAGGCATTCACCCACCAGAAATTCGGCGATCCAACGCGGCGTATAGAGCTGCGTGGTCACCATCTGGGAGGCGTGCTTTGCCTCGTCGCGGGTATGCGCGCGGTTGCTCGCGTCACGCTCGATCTCCCCGAAATGCTGATGAAACCAACCGAGGGTATGCGCCTCGTCCCACAGGTCGTTCAACCCGGCCTCGTCGACCTCGCCCAGCAGCTCGCGGGCCCGCTCGACGTGCGCCGGGTCGCACGTCATCCAGTCGGCGACGTCGACGCCGATCCGGTCGGCCTGCCACTGCGAGATGGCATCCACGAGCGCTGCGTAGCCCTCATCGGGCCACTCGCCGGGCAAATTAGCGAGCGCCTCGCGCCAGCGACGAACGAACGCAGCAAAGCTCGAGTCGCCGAGTTCGAGGCCCCCTTCAGCTATACCCTCATCGTCCATTACTGCTCCCCAGACAACTCTCCCACAGCCGCGCCTCGCTAGGCTACGCGGACATGTCGTGGTGGTCAAAGAGAGGGTCGCCGCTCGACGAGGCTTAAAAGATGAATATGGCGGGTGTCCGAGGCTCTCTGTGGGTGCGCCCATCCGACCGCGCCATGGGCGCGTCCGGAGGCGGCTTACCCACAGCTATGGTTTGGATTCCGCACGAAACCACGTCACGGGCCGCTCGAGTCAAAGACGAACCGCCCGATTGATCGTACGGCCACGAAACCAAACGTACCGCCCAAATGCTCGCATGGCCACGAAACCAAACCGTAACCGCCCACATGATCGCCCGGCCACGAAACCAAACCATAGCTGGGGGTAAGTCCAGCCGAGTCGCCACCCGGCGACTCGGCGAGACGCGCCCCCAGAGAGGGCCGCCGCTCACTAATGCTCAGTCACGCCTCCACGCCTCAACCCTTAAAAGGCCCATCCTCCCGCATCACCTCCACCTGCCGCTCGACCTCACGCCGCTCCTGCTCGATAAATCCACGCACCGCCCGGTCGAGGCCGGGATGGCGCAAAAAATGAGCGCTGCGCGTCACCGTCGGCAAAAACCCACGGTCGTATTTATGCTCGCCCTGCGCCCCCGGCTCGAATTTCTGAACGCCCTGCTCGATGCACCACTCCACCGGCCGGTATAGGCAGACCTCGAAGTGGGCGTAATTGACCTCGCGCTCGCAGCCCCAATAGCGCCCGTAGAGCCCATCGTCCTTCCACAGATTGAACGCGGCGGCGAATTCCTCGCCATTTTGGCTGGCGACGACCATATGCAACCGGTCGCGAAGCGTCTGGCCGAGCTGCAAGAAAAAGTCGCGGTTGAGGTATTGGCGGCCCCAGGCAAATTTGTCGATGGTGTCCAGATAATAGTCGAACATTCGTTCGAGGTGCGCCTCGGTGATGGCGTCACCGGTCAGTACCTCGGTGGTCACCGAAGCCTCGTCCAGCTTGCGGCGCTCGCGCTTGATATTGGAGCGTTTTTTGGAGCGAAACCGGGCCAGGAAGCCGTCGAAATCGTCGTACGATGGCCCGTCTCCCAGTTGAGCGCCATTATACCAGTGGTATTGCATGCCGTAGCGGATCGGCAGGTCGAACTCCTCGAGCAGCGCGACCTCGTCGGGCTCGACGAAGTTGAAATGCACCGACGACAGCTTGTTGGCGCGTGCAAATTCGAGCGCTGCCTCGACCAGCGCGTGCCCGACTGCCCGCGGGTCGGCCTCCTCGGCGGCGACCAGCACGCGCCGGCCCTCGATGGGCGTAAACGGCACGGCGACGACCGCCTTGGGATAATATTCGATGCCGGCTCGATACGCCGCGTCCGCCCAACTCCAATCGAAGACGAACTCACCAGCGGAGTCGAGCTTCAGATACATCGGCAGCGCCCCGACGAGCACGTCTGTGCGGTAGGCCGCCACGATCTGCGGGCGCCATGCGGTGCCGGGCCCCACGCAGCGGGTCTCCTCGAGGGCCGCCAGAAAACCGTGCTCCAAGAATGGGCTGGCGTCGCCGACGATCGCGTCCCATTCGGAGGCGGGGATATCGCCCACGGCGTCGAAAAATTCGATGTCGAGCGTCATCTGTGGTCTCTTATGCGATGGGAGTGGCCGGCGAAATTCTGGCGTTTGTGCTCCACGACATGACAGAAATGTCACATGCGGCATCGTATCAAACGTATGCGGGGTGGCCCAATCTTCCCGTGGTGGTGTGTTGGGGTGGTTGGGTGGAGGTGGCACGATCGTTGCTGTTGTTATTGAGGTGTGATCAGCGCCACTCCTCCCCACGCGTTTTTTTTGCGTGGGGAGGTTGGGTGGGGTGCCTTTTGGAATCTTTGATGAGCGGCGACCCTCTCTGGGGGTGCGTTTTGTTGTGAGCATGTGTGAGCGGCAACCCTCTCTGGGGGTGCGTCTCGCCGAGTCGCCCGGTGGCGACTCGGCTGGACTTACCCCCAGCTACGGTTTGGTTTTGTGCTCCGTGTGAGCTTTGTGGTTTTTGAGCCTGTGGTCGAGATATGAAAAGCGTTCCTCAACTTCTTATTGGCGCTGTACTCGCGGTGTCGTTGGCTGCCTGCGGGGGCGATGACGGGGGTCCGGGCGGCATTGGTGCCGAGGATGGCGACGATAATTGGGCGTCCAATAACGACAGCGCGGCCGATGCCGGTGTCGGTGGTGGTGGCGGCGCGACCGATGACGCCGACGATTTCGTGCCGGAGGAAGAGGAGTTTTTGGTGCGCGAGGTGGCCACCACGGCCAGCTACGTCTTCGTGCCCAATAGCGCCCCGGAGAGCGATACCGTGGCGCGCATCGACGGGCGCGACTTGAGCATTCGGCCGATGCCGGTCGGCCAGCGGCCCACGGTGGTGCGCGCCGCCTCGGTCGAGCCGGCCGGCGACGTCGCCTATGTGCTGTGCGAGGGCTCGGCGACCGTGGCGATCATCCGCGCCGACCAGCCCGCCGACGAGCCGGCCGAGCAGGTCGAGCTTTTGCGCGTGCCCGGCGAGGTCAACTCGCTCGCGCTGAGCCCGGACGGCCGCCACCTCCTGGCCTATATCGATCCCGACAAACCCTTCGACGACGACACCAGCGTGGCCTCGCTGCAGACCGCCGCGCTGATTCGCCTGGGCGATACGCCCGAAGAAGACCAGGTCTTCCAGCTGTCGGTCACCCGGCTCATCGACGAGATCGAGTTCACCGAGGACGGCGATCAGGCGTTCATCGTGGGCCGCGAGGGGATCAACCGCATTCAGCTCGACGCCGTCGACGCCGACACCTTCGTGCCGCCGCTGCCGCTCGACCTGTCCGGCTCGGTCTTCCCGCCCGACGACCTCGAGGTCGAGGTCAGCCCGGACGGTGACTTTTTGGTGGCGCGCAGCAGCGAGTTTGCGGGCGTGGCGATCTATCAGCCGCCCTCTGACGACGATGAAGCAATACTTCGAGTCGTCGAGCTCTCGGCCATCCCCACCGACATCGACCTCTTCTTCGAGGACGACGGCTCGCCGGGCGTGCTCGCGACCCTGCGCGGCAGCGACGAGCTCGCACTGCTCGACGTCGAGTCGGTCCTGGACAGCGGCGAAGACGAGGTCAACGCCGCCGAGATCATCTCGGTGACCGAGACCAAGCCCGGCCTCGCCCAGCTCACCCCCGACGGCGAGCAGGTGCTGCTGTACACCTCGCTGGTGCTCACGCCCAACCTGGGCGTGCTCGACTTGGACGAGCGCAGCGTGCGCGCGTATTCGCTGCGCAATCAGATCCGCAGCGTCGCCGTCTCCACCGACAGCCAGACCGCCGTGGTCGTCCATCGTAAACAGGACGGCGAGATGCCCTCGGACGCCGACCCGCTGGAGTTCTTCCAATTCAACCACGGCGTGACGCTCTTCGACATCGACACCGGCTACCGCCGGCCGGTGGTCCTGCAGGGAGAGCCGGCCGACCTGGTCATGACCGAAAACGCCGAGGACCACTCGCTGGTCTACGTCATGCAGCAATCGTCCGACCCGCGCTTTCGGGGAGTCACCCGCATCAACCTGGACAGCTATCGCACCGACTTCTTCAAGCTGGCCCGCCAGCCCGAGCAATTGGGCGTGGTCGCCGGCAAGGTCTTCGTCAGCCAACAATCTGAGGTCGGGCGCATCACCTTCTTCGACGTCGACACCGGCGCCCAGCGCACGGTCAGCGGCTATGAACTCAACGCGGGGATCGACTGATGAATTGTCGAAAGAAAACGCAGCATCAGCCCCCTCCCCACTCGGAGCGCAGCAAAGAGATGGGGAGGATCAAGGTGGGGCGCGAACCGAGCAGACGCCCCACCCAGCCTCCCCACGCTAAACAACGCGCGGGGAGGAGTCTTCACCAGCCCCCTCCCCACTCGGAGCGCAGCAAAGAGATGGGGAGGATCAAGGTGGGGC
>JBKGZI010000094.1:0-15342 GCA_046545675.1 Persicimonas sp. | reverse complement strand
TTAAACCGCATAAAGGCGATGTGAGTAGCATCGTCGAGAGACGGCAACGTAGCCACTGGCCATTTGGACCGACGAAGCGCCACGTGGAAAGTGACGTTGTACAATTAAAGCGGTCACGGCTGCGCAGATACGGCCATGCGAAAGTCGCCGCTGTCGTCAGTGCGGCTCTGGCCGAAGACGACGGTGCGTCCTCGCACCTGCCTGTAGACCTCGACGGTCACCTCCCCAACTCCCGTCAAGTCATTGCCCGCCGAGTCCCGCGCGCCCATGACCGATCCCAAAAGGACAGCCGGCTGGGGAAGCTGTAAGTCCAGTGCACCTCCGTCCTGGATCTGCGCCGACGAGACGCGCTCGAGTATGCGCGGCTGGCCGGAGTTCGCCGCCGGTACCACCAGGAGTTCGTAGGCGGCCTTCTCCAGCCAGACGTCGAAGTAGCCGTCCGAGTCGGTCGTGGCAGTGATGGTGCGCGGGTCATAGGTGGGGTGCTCGTCGTCGTCCACCTGGCGAAACTCGAGGCGAGCCGAGCCGACCGGGCGCCCGCTGCTGTCGGTCAGTTGGCCGTCGACGCGCGACTTCCGAGCGACCTCGAAGCCGTCGAACTCCTCCAGGGCGAGGTTGCCGTCGAATTCAAAGCGAGTCCGGGCCAGATCGGAGTTGACCGGCGGGACGACTTCGAGCGTATAGCCGGAGGGCAGCTCGTCGAGATCGCTGGTCGACGGGTAGACCTCGACAGTCACCCGGCCGTCCTCATCGACGTCGAAGCGACGACGGAAGCTGCCGTTGCCCAACGGCCCGCGTAACACGACCTTGGTCGAGCTCCACGTCGACGCCTCGACTGCTGCGTCGCCCGCGCTCAATTGCACCGTGACCGACACCGGCTCGGAGGGATAGGCGCCGAGGTTCGTATTCTGCAGTCTGCATGTGCCGAGTTCTCGCTCGGAGGCGTCAAAGCAGGCGGCATCGCTGATCTTGAAGTAGCGCTCGAAGACGCTGGTGGGGACCATTGCGTCCGATGAGGTCGGCACCACGTGTAGGTCATACCACCCGGTATTCTGTTCGACCTTGATCGCAAAATCGCCCGCCTCCTTTTCGGTGTCTGGGTTCGCCTCGGTGTCGCTAACCGTGCTGGTGTGATCACCGTCGGAGGAGACCGCGTAGATTTGGGCGTTATCGACCTTCTCTTCACCCGCGCTGCCCGGCTGGCCCACGAAGACCTCGCGCACGACGGTGCCCTCGATAGTCAGATGCGGGGGGATGGTCCGCTCCAGGATGGTGTTGCTCTCGAAGGCCTGGTCGTGCCACCTGGTCTTGGGGCGGGTGGTTCGGTCCTCGGGGACGAAGGTCAAATCGTATTGGCCCGGTGTGACCTGTGCGGCGAAGTCGCCGTGTTCGACCTCGGTCTCGCTCATGAACACGCTGTCACCGGCGTCTTTGGGCCTAAAGATCAGCGTGCCGTTGGGGCGGCCGGTATTCGAGCCGGCATAACGAATCCCACCGGACTGCTCGGAGTCGTCCGAGCCCCCACCGCTGCTCACCGTGATGCTGCGCTCGAGGCCGAAGCTCAAACGCTCGTCATAATTCACACGGACACGGTCGATCTGTTGGGGCAAAAAGTCAGCGGACGACGGTGGAATGAACCGGAAGTCGAACGTCGCCTCATCAATGTCACGCGCCGAGCAGAACCCCTCGCGGCACATCTGCCCGGAGGGGCATTCGGAGTCCTGCTCGCAATTCGAACCGGTCACTCCGGCATCGTCTGCGTTATCCTGGAGCCCACAGCCGCCGAGCAATACTGCCGCGGCGAATACGAGCGCGGTTGCCCCCCTGATCAGGTATGCGGTGGACTTCATGGTCTGCCCGGCCAAACGGAATCACTCATTCGAGTCACATATGCCAGCTTCATATTTAAGGGTCCACGAGTAGGCGACCGTCAGGGCCCCCTCGGCTTCCGTGATCTCGCGGGGCACCGGCGACAACGACTGAAATCTGCGGTCGCTGACGTATAACGTGATGACCTCGGTGCCCGGCGCGCTGATCTCGAGATCGCACGGCGCAAAGGTGTAGTCGACCGGTCCGAAGAAAAACTCGGCGCCCAACTCTCCGACGGCGCCTCCGGTCTCCGATTGAGCGATAATTCCTTCTTCGTCACTCAAAAATAGATAAAATAGCTCCGGCTCGTTGTTGGCGTCGTATAAATTAGCCGCCAGTTGAACCTCGGGGTCCCGCTGCAGCGACTCGCGGGTGATCGGCACGACCGCCGACTTGTCGTCGGGCAGAAACGGCTGGATTCTGGGCGACAGATTCGGCTCGTCTCGCGGCTCGATCGGCGGCGAGAGGATACACCCGGCGACCAGAAGCAACCCGAGGCTCATCACCACTCGAGCGGCGCGGCCGACCCATCGCAGGCGGCCGGAAGCGCTGCCAACATATTGCGATGCCTCGTGCATCTGGTGTCTCTGTGTCTGCAGAAGGCGTGCCATCGAACAACGGGGTAACGAAAATGAGCCAGAACAAGCCGAGGGCGTCCAAAACGCGACATCGGCGTCACAGCCAGAGGGGTGATTCGGACGTAAATGTCATGGTTTGCCTGGCTGAGCCTGCGCAATTGGCGGGCCCAACTGACTCCGCTGAGGCTGATTCATACCTCGAGATCGCTTCGCTCCAGGTAACGAAAAATCGTGCGCGGATCGACGTCGAGCTCGCGGGCGGTCTGGGTGCGATTTCCCTCGTTTCGCTCCAGCGCTTCCATGACGTAGCGCAGCGCAAAGCGCTCCTTGGCGTCCGACAGCGGCATGATTGGCTCGAGCACCTCCGGCGGTAAGTCGAGGTCCTCGGGGGTGAGCATGCTTCCATCAGCCAGGACAGTCGCTTTTTTGAGGCGATTTTGTAGCTGTCGGATATTGCCCGGCCAGGCGTATTTACGCAGCGCCTGAATCGCCTCCTTGCTCAACTGCTTGTGGGGGACGCCGAGTTCCTCGGACAATTCGTGGATGAGGTATTTGGCGATGAGCACCACGTCGTTGCCGCGGTCTCTGAGCGGCGGGAGCGTCAGCATGACGACATTGAGCCGGTAGAAGAGGTCCTCGCGAAATTCGCCTTCCTTGACGGCTTTGTCGAGGTCCTTGTTGGTCGCCGCGACCACCCGGATATCGACCTTCTCGGGTTTTGTGGCGCCGACCTTGGTGACGGTGTGCTCTTGGAGCACCCGCAGAAGCTTGACCTGTAGGTTGACCGGCATCTCGCCGATCTCGTCCAAGAAGATGGTGCCGCCGTCGGCGGCCTGGAATTTGCCCTCGCGGGTCTTCTCCGCGCCGGTGAACGCGCCCTTGACGTGACCGAAGAGCTCGCTCTCGAGCAGGGACTCGGGGATCGCGCCGCAGTTGATCGTCACGAACGGCTCGTCGGCCCGCGGAGAGCGCTGGTGGATCTCGTGGGCGATGAGCTCCTTGCCGGTGCCGGTCTCGCCGGTGACCAACACGTTGACCGTGGTCGGGGCGACCTTCTCGACGGTGCGATAGATCTCCTTCATCGGGTCGCAGGCCCCGATGATGCTGCCAAAGCGCATCTCGGAGAGCTTCTCGGAGAGCAGCTCTTTGTCGAGTTGCAAGCTGCGCACCATGATCGCGTTGGCTACGATCAGGCTGGCCTGAGAGGCGAAGATCGTCAGCAGGTCGAGGTGGCGGCGCTCGAAGAGGTGGGCGATATTCTCATTGCCGACGTAGATGAGCCCCAAAAGCTGCCCGCGCTCCAAAAGCGGCACACACATCACGCTCGACAGGTTCAGGTTGACCACCGACTGCGAGCTGTTGAACTCGTTGTCCTGGAGCGCGTCGCTGACGATCAGGGGCTCTTTGGTCTCGACGACCTTGCCGATGATCGAGTCGGAGACCTGTTCGACGGCGTCCTCGATATTTTGCCGGTCGATATTTCTGGCGACTTTGATGCGAAACTCCTCGTCCTCGAGCAGGATCAAAAAGCCCTTGTCGGCCGAGGTGATCTCGATGATCGAGTCGAGCAGAATGTCCAAGAGGACCGGCAACTCATAGTCGGACAGAAGCTTTTGGGAGAACTCGTGCAGCTTTCGATAGCCCTGGATCTCGCCGGTCTCGATGGACTCGTCGCCGCCGGAGTCGGCCTTGGGTGCCCCGCCAAAGATTGAAAAGCGCAGCGATATATCCCCGATATCGACGCGGTCGTGGTGGCCGAGCTCGGCCTTGCGCTTCTTCTTGCCGTTGACGCGCACCTCGCAGTTGCGCTCGACGGGGCGGATCTCGAAGCTCGCCCCGTCGAGCTGGACCATGGCGTGGCTGGCAGCGACACTGGGGTCGTCGAGGACGATGTCATTGGTGGCGGCCGAGCCGATGGAGCTGAGCTTCTTGCGAAGCACGAACTCCTCGCCGGCTGAGCCGTCGGGGCGTTGGAGGATGAGAACGGGCATATTGAGCAACCTAGATGGGGGCGGAACTGACGGAGCGGTGACAGGCGGCCGAGTCCTCCGAGTCAAACGAAGGCGTTCGCACGCGGCATTTCCTCAACAGGATTTTTTTACCATGCAACGCCGATGCCACCCAATCCTATTTGAAGAGAGACCCCGCTGTCATCTTCCCCGCCGCCTCGAAGCTCCGGCGGCGGCTCGTCGAGGGTTCGAATGCGAATCTCTTGACCTTCGTAGCGTTGCAGGGCGTCGATGATCGACCATACGTACAGCCCGACGAACGCCCCCAGCCCGACATACTGGGCCACACGCCACTGCCGGGCGTGATCTGCATCCTGGCCGGTGCCCGGCTCATAATAGCCGTCCTGGCCGCGCAGCGATTCCACTATCCAATAACTGGCCACGTTGAGGCCCAGCGCCGCGCCCTGTGCGGTCGCAAAGAGAGTCCCCTGGACGGGCTCGTCGTTTTGGAATTGCCCCACGCCGAAGGGCATGAAGTTGACCGCGTAATTCTTGAGGCCGACTTCGCGCTCGATATATACGGTGGTCAGGGTGCCGTGGGTCTCGGTGCGGCCGGCTTCATCGCGCTCGGTGCGGATGGCGTCGAGCTCTTCGGCGTGTTCATCCATGACCGTCTCGAAAAACTCGACGACGCTGGCCGGATAAATCATCGGATTGAGCGGGCGGTCGGGCTCGGCGCGAAGGCGTGCGAGGAATTGCGTCTCCGCCTGATCGAGCAACTCCCGGCGGGTCGTCGCGTCGGTAACCTGCTGGGCCTCGAAGTAATAACCCACTCCCAGGAGCGTGCGGGCACTGAATTCGAGCTGCTCATCGTCCAACGTGCTGTCTGGCAGCAATAAGGGCTCGAGCAGCGGGCGGATCATCTCGAAGTCGGCGTCCTCGAAGGCGCGCTCGGCGCGCTCGACACGCGCCTTTGGCGAGGCGGGGAGATCGTCTTGGGATATCGCCGGCGAGTCTTGGGCGGGCGCGGCGGCCGCTTGCTCGGAGCCTGACTGCTCGGAGCCTGACTGCTCGGAGTCTGGCTGCTCGGAGTCGGACTGCTCGGAGTCTGGCTGCTCGGAGTCTGGCTGCTCGGAGTCGGATTGCTCGGAGTCGGACTGCTCGGAGCCGGACTCGTCGGGCTGGGAAGCCGACCCGGCATCCTCACCCGTACCTTGCTGAGCCCACAGCGGTGTCGAAGCCGCAAAGCTCAGCAGGCTGGTCAGCGCCAGGGTGGGCAACAGACGTCGATACATCGATGGACGCTCAAAAAGTGACGTTTAGTGTGTGCTCTTCGCCGGGGCGCACCGTCACCGTACGCGTTCTGGACACCCGCGGGTTCTCCTCGTCGCGAATGTGCAACGTCACGCTGCTGGTCGGCTTTTGGCGACGCTCGAATCGGATGGGGATGGTGCCTCGTCGCCCGCGGCTTCGCAGCTGGTCGTCGACGAAGACAAGCGCGTCCTTATTGGACACGACCTCGATTGCAGCATCCTTCCAATCCAAAGTCACCTGGACCTTGTCTGCGCGGGGGCCGTTGACGACGAGTTCGTCGCGATAAACTCGACAGCCATCGGCCGTCGCGCGGATGCGGTGCCTCCCCTCGGGCAACTCGACGCCTTTGTACCATAGATCGACCGGCTCGCCATTGATCTCTAGGTTGGCCGACGGTGGAAAGAGCTTGAAGTCGATTTTGTGGGTCGGCGCAGACTCGGGCTGATCGGCGGGCTGTTCTTCGGCCGGTTTGTCGTCGGCGGGCAGTTGAGCCGGAATCGCTTTTGCGGGAGCCGGGGCCTTCGTCAGGCTCACCGGACGCTCGCCGAGGGCGGCGCTGACCGCTCGGGCACGCCCGGTGACGCGGTCGGCGGCTCGGCGGCCGAGCACTTCATCGGAGGCGCGCCAAGCCGCGTCGGTGGCCAGCAGATGAGCCCGGCCGGTGTGTTCAGTGACCGATTCGACCGCGCGTGTGGTCGCCTCGGCGCGGCTCAGCGCCTCCTGGAAGGCGTGATTGGCCGGCTCATCGAGCGCGCCAGTCTGCGTTTCTGTGACGTCACCGGTGCCGATGATCAGCCAGCCCGCCGCCCCGAGCAGCGCGGCCGTGGCCAGCGCGGCCGACACCTGCAGCACGCGCCGGCTGCGATTGAGCTGCTCGAGGCACTCCTCGACCTCCTTATTATTGGGATCATAGGCGAGCACGCGGTTGAAATAGGCGATCGCCGAGGGGATATTTTTTCGCTCGACGGCGCGTTTCCCCCGCCCGATCAACCGCGGGACGATCTGCTCGTCGAAGCGCTGCTCGAGTTCTCGCGGGGCGTCGAAAAAATCGCCCACCAATCGGTCGCTCTCCTCGAAGCCGACCGCGTGCACCGCCGCGAGGAGCTCGCGTTTGACGGTGTCGACCGACGAGTAGCGGTCTTTGGGCTCTTTTTGCAGCGACTTGCAGATAATGCGTGATAGGTCGTGGCCGATCTTCGGCTCGAGCACCTCGGGCGGCTCGAAGCGGCACTCCATGACGTTGCGCAACACCTGCGGGGCGTTCTCACCGCGAAATGGCAGCTCGCCGGTGGTCATCCAGTACAGCACGGTGCCCAGGGCGAAGACGTCGGCGCGCTCGTCGACCGGTTGGCCGTCGATGAGCTCGGGCGCCATATGAGCCGGGCTTCCCAGCAAGCTGCCGGTCTTGGTCATCGTCTCGGCGTCGATGACGTGGGCGATGCCGAAATCCATCAGCTTGACCTGGCCCTCGTCGGAGATCATGACGTTCTCGGGCTTCAGATCGCGGTGGATGACCCCGTGGCTGTGGGCGTGGTCGAGCGCGTTGCAGATCTCGACACCGATCAACGCGGCTACTTCGGGTGGGGGAGGGCGATGGCGCTCGATGAACTGGCGCAGGTTCATCCCCGGGATATATTCCATGACGATGAACGAGCGGTCGTCGGACTCGTCGGAGACATCGTAGACGTCGAGGATATTGGGGTGGCGAAGCCGGGCGATCGCCTCGGCCTCGCGGCGAAAGCGCTTGCGGTTCTCGGCCTTTTTGGCGAGGTGATCGTGGAGGACCTTGACCGCGACGTCTCGGCTCAGAGCAGTGTCACGCGCGAGATACACCACCGACATGCCGCCCTGACCGAGCTCCTCGGTGATCTCGTATCGCGCTATCGACGTGCCGATCATGACGGGCCTAGGAAGCGTCACTTTGTGACTATGAGACGTGGCCGCCCCGCAGCGGTTTGGGTGTTGAAGTACCGGGAGAGTCTATGAAGGGTGCGTTTCGGTGTAAAGACCCCGTGTGACTCCGACGTCAATGGGTGCTCCGGCACAGCGACTCGAGTGATGACTGTCCAGATCCATAACGCAGAAGCTCGGCGGTGTGTTCCTCGCTCCGCACCACCATGGAGGCTGCGACCGCCGCGCGCAATGCGCTCGGGGTCCAATCGACATCGGGCTGACCGAGGGCGTCGAGGATGTCGGTGGCGTGGCCGGCTCGAAGCGAGGCTGCCCAGCCGGCGGCGTCGATACGGTCGACACGAGCCAGCGAAGGCGCCTTTTGGGTGCGGGGTCGCTCGCTGCTCGACTCGTCACCGTCGTCGGGGGAGAAGCTTGTGAGATCGCCGCCAAATACGACCTCTTCGAAGAAGCGCACGCGTCGAAGGCCGACGCGGTTTTGAACGCGCTCGAAGTTCGCTCGCGCCTCTATGAGCGCCTCTGCGGCCGGTGAGGGCCGGCCCTGCGCCAGAAAACGGCGCGCCACCACCGTCGAGGCGATGCCGCGGGCGGAGGAATCGGAGGCGGTCTCGAGCATCAGCTCGTTGGGCGGGCGCTCGGGCATCGCGACCGCCAGCGCGCCGACCTCGGCGGCGACGAAGTCCTCGAGGCGATAGTCCATCGGCGACAGCCCGAAGCAACTCGTCGGCGCGTCCTCTGCGGGCTGATGGCGCACGACGCCGGCGAGCCCCCGTCGGATATCGGCGGAGGTGTCGTCGGGGATCTTCGCGCTCTTCTCGAAGCGCAAATACGCCACCAGCAATTGTTGAGTCTTCGCGAGCTCGGCGTCGCGCCCGCCGCAGTTGATCGCGCGGGCGAGGTGGGACTCTGCCTGCTCGAGCCGGCCGACGCGGGCGTTGGAGACCGACAGCGCCAGGTTCCAGCGTTTGCACGCGGCTCCATTCTCGTGCTCGGCGGCGAAGTCGGCGAAACGCCGCAGCAACGCCATCCGCTCGGGGCCCTCGGCGCCCGAGGCGACAGCTTCGAGCAGCGGCGCTGCGTGTGTGGCGAGTTCCGGATGGTCTCCCAGCCCCTCTGCGAGGGTGTCGGCAAAGGCCTGTGATGACTCACAGGCGGCGGGCAAGGCGGTCGAGATGAGCCAGCGCGTCGCCGGCAACACAGGATCGCTCGAAGCAGTGGCCTCGAGCGCGGCGAGTCGACCGACGCTGTGTTGTGCGCCGTCGGCCTCGACGCATGCCCGGTCACCATTGACTCGGTCACTGCCCGATCGGCCGGCGCGGATGGCCTCGGCGCTCGCCGCGACGAGCACCTCGAATAGCTCGGCACGTGAGCCTCGGGGCGCAAACGTCATCAAGGCCGCGCCCAACGAGAGCCGCTGGCGCGCCGACAATCCCGGGGAGTCGTCGAAATTCGCCAGAAGATCCGGCAGCCGGAAGCCAGGCCGCCATGCACCCGTTGCGGTCGAGGCGAGCGCCGAGGCGATCGTGTCGACCCCGCGTTCGTCCAGCCCCGAGAGGATAGCGGCGAAGTTTCGCCCGTAGATGTCCGGGAGACATGTCAACGCGTCCGCGCACGCCTCGGCTGCGTCGGCGCGAAACGCCCGTTGGAGGGCGCTCTCGCTCGGGGGCTCGGACTCGCCGTCTCCCGAAGCCACCAGCAAGTCGGCGGCTTCGAGCCACTTCGGCAGGTCGTGATCTTCATAGTAGGTGAGCGGGCCGTTGATCCCCCGGGTCGACGTGTGTGTCAGCGCCTCGCGGAGCTGCCCCCATGTCAACCAAAGCCGGGCGCGGTGGTGCTCTTCTTGCTCGCTGAGTTCGACGAGGCGATTCATCAACTCGGAGAATTCGGCCTGCAGTCCGAGCGCCGCAGAGACCCAGGCGCGCCCGAGGACGAAGTCCGGCCGGTTCCCGGTATGCCAGGCGCCACTCGCCGACCTTCGGCCGGCGCGCAGCGCCGCCTCCGGCCGACCAGCGGCCGACGGAATCTGCATGAATTCGAGAGCCAACAGATGGCGCGCGCGCTCGTCTTGGAGCTCACCGAGCGCGCGCTCGTCTTGGAGCTCACCGAGCGCGCGCTCGAGAAAATAATCCGCCGCTGCAGCCGAGCCCGTGCCGACCGCCGCCCCGAACAACCCGAGCGTGCGCCTCGCCGCCGCCGAGCGGGTGGGCACCACGACCGGCTCGAGCGTGCCGAAGGAAATTCCGGCGGCCACCTCGGTGCCGGCGCGCCACAGCGGTCGATACAGCGACGGGATATAGAGCGTGATCTGTTCGTCGGAGCACTCGATGAGCACGTCGGCTCCAGTGCGAACGGCGGCAGCCTCGATATCGACCGGATGGTCGGATGCCGGCAGTGTGGCGGCCTCGAAGACGTCGAGCGGCTGGAGGCTGTCGTCGAGGTCGAGCTCCGAGCAGCTCGCGTCGAGCCCCACGCGGGCGTGGAGCAGCGGCGTCGAGTCCCGGCGCGCCGGCACCGCGATCCACTCGGCGTCGGCAGCACGCTCGTCTACGAGCGCGCGGTCTTCGTGCAGCAGCCCGTCGACGCTCACCGGCAGCGACATTCCCCACTCGGAGTGGGGCGTCACGTCCAGGCGCAACGCGTTTGAAACACTGTAGAGCCGCCACGCCCGTGGGTTCTGGCGCGCATTGTCGCGCGTCTCGATGCAATCATTCGAGGAGATCTCGGTGCCCTTGCCGCGGCATACTCCCCAGCGTCGTAGATCGTCGGTGGAGTCGATGCCCACGAGCTCGCCTTTGGCCGTCGTTCGTGGCTCGACATCCCCGGCATCCAGCCGCTGCAGGAGCACGCCCCACGAGCGATCCAAGACGACGGTATATAGATGGGAGGGGTGGCGAGCATCTTCAGCGACGAAGCCAACCAATTGGCCGGCCTCCCAGCTCAGGTCGTCGGGGGCTCCGCGCTCGGGCACATAAGCCCACATGCCCTCGTCGCTGAGCATCAGCTTGCCCGAGTCCGCAGACGCCGAGGGGGCGCGAACCTCAACGGGAGGCACGATCGATTTGCGCGCCGACGGGGGTTGAGACCAGACGCAACCGGCGAAAACGGTGCTGGAGATCAGAAGAATAACAAGTCTACGACACACGACCATAGGGGCGAGCGACCTCAGGCGAAGGTCAGGCGGATGCGGGTGCGCCCGACTAAAAAGCAATCGCCGTCGATGAGTTCGACGGCGTTGGCGATGCGAATGAATGTACCCGTGTCGCTGTCGACGTCGCGAAGCAAGTAGCGGTCTTGTTCGCGTCGGATGACCGTATGGGGCGATGCGAGCAGGCCGTCTTCGGGAAAACGGAGGTCACCCTCCGAGGCGCCGATTGTCAGCCGCTGTCCGATGGGGTGGACGCCGCCGACCAGGCCTCCCTCGATACGGCGAACCAGTCGCGCCGGCGAGCCGACCCAGGCGGCCCCGAGCTGTGCGGGCAGGTCGGCTCGTGCATCCTCGGACTGGTCGAAGCTGGTGCGAAATTCGAAGCGCTGCTCGCCGATGACGATCTGATCGCCATCTTCGAGGGCGAGGTCGTCGGCGATGCGAAGATAGACGCCGTTTTGGCTGGCGAGATCCTGAAGGACGAGCGCGCCGTCGCGCTCGAAGAGCTGGGCATGCCAGCGCGACACGAAGCCGTCTTCGAGCTCTAGATCGCAACTTTCAGTGCCGATCAGAAACCGACGCGTGTCTACGGGCCGTCGTGTCTCCATCGTGCCACCCGGGCTCTGGATGACGAGCATCGGGATTGGACCGGCGCCATTTTCGACCCCGGCCGTAGCCGGCTCGGACATGGCGCCGGGCGCGCCCGATGTCACGAGCCGGGTCAATTCTCCGGCCGTTTCGATCAGTTCCGGGCGTCCATCGAGGCTCGAGACGACCGCGTCGGCGGGCTCGGATGCGATCCGAAACGGAAAGTCCGACGGCTCGTCGACGACGTCGACAGCGTCGGTCAGATCTTGGATGTTCGAGTTCGATGGGTCGGGCATGAACGAGGGCGGGAGGTGGAATATTTTTGTCGTTCGACGGTTCACTCAACGATAGCACAGCGGGTGAACTTCCGACAATCAGGGCACGCCCCTGCTGGCCTCAGGCCCGCGATCGCAGGCTCGTCGGCATTGGGCAGTCGGGCGGTGGCAGGTGTGCGCAGTTGAATCCGCCCCGATATGCGCTTACACCCATATCTGGCCTATGTTATATATGCTGCAGCGCCAACGCCTGCGACAGCCGGGCGCTGCCGGCCTCATCTTCAGCTTTGACATCCCGAAGGGTTTGACATGAACGCCCAACTCCCCAAGCCTCTTTTAATCAGCGCACTTGCGGTGCTCGCCGCTGTGGCCAGCTTCGGCTGTGACAACCCGTCGAACCAGGCTGACGACTCTGCAGCTTCAGCGAGCGCACAAGCGCCGGTCGCCGACCCAGAGGCAGATGAGACGGCGAATGGGCGCACCGCCAAGCATACCGATCGCTACGCAGTGCGCTCGCCCGAGCAGGCCATCGGGGCGAGCCACAAGCAAGAGGTCGAGTTGGGGATTACGCCCGCCGATGGCCTCAAGATCAACAAAGAATTCCCCTGGAAGATCGAACTCACCCAGCCCGAGGGCGTCGCGCTCGCGCAGACGACCTTCTCCAAAGCTCAGATCGATCTGGGCGAAGAGCAGGCGACGATGGCGGTCTTTGTCGAATCCGAACAAGCCGGAAGCCACCAGATCGAGGCGACGGGTGACTTCAGCGTTTGCAACGACGCCGAGTGCTACGTCATTCGAGACGAGCCAATCGACTTCGATCTCGAGGTCGCCGCAGCCCCTGGAGCCGACGATGAGCCATCGGAAGACGACCAAGCAGAGCCAGACCCGGCCGAGCAGGACGCCGAACCGACGCCCTGAGGCGGCCGACGATCAGTCAATCACGCCGCGCCGGTCGACACCGATAAGTTAGGCCCGCGTGCCACATGACTCGACATCAAAGAAATCCATGACCGACGGTCAAAATATTTTGTCATCGCTCGCCAGCGAGATTCGTGAAGACTATGGGCGCAACCAGCGCATCCTGAGCTTTGCGGAGTTTCTCGACTTATTCGCCGATCAGTCGCGACGGCACGCCCGCAATGCCGTGCAGTACCTGCGTGATGCGTTCTTATACTACGGCACCCAGACCAAGCCCGCGGTGTGGGGAGACGTGACCCATTACCGGCTCTTTGACGCCCCTTTCGACGAGGGCAAAGAGCGTCTGGTCGGCCAGGAACGCGCCCAGCAGCGCGTTTTCCGGCTGCTCGACAACTTCGTGCGCCAGGGTGAGGTCAACAAGCTCATCTTGCTGCACGGGCCCAACGGGAGCGCCAAGAGCACCTTTCTCGATATGCTGATGCGTGCGCTCGAGGCCTATTCAGAGACCGATGAAGGGGCCATGTATCGGTTCAACTGGGTGTTCCCCAACGAGCGAATGGCGTCCGGGTCGTCGATCGGCTTCGAGGGGTTTAGCGCGCGCGCCGTCGAGGAGACCGACCTGGACTCCTTCGCCTACCTCGATGAGGACCAAATCGACGCCAAGATTCCGGCGGATATGAAGGACCATCCGCTTCTGCTCGTCCCGCTCGAGCAACGACGCCGACTGCTCCGGGAGAATATCCCCGAGGTGATCCTGCCGGGCTATGAGCAACAGGATGGTGAGCGCCTTCGCCAGCAATATGCAGAGGCGAACGGCGAGGAAGACAAGCAGGCGCCGTTCGTGCTCAGCAAATATATCTACGACGGCGATCTGAGCCACACCAGCCGTCAGATCTTCGACGCGTTGATGACCGCCTATAAGGGCGACATCGAGAAGGTCTTCAAGCATATTCAGGTCGAGCGGATCTTCGTCAGCCGGCGCTACCGCATGGGCGCGGTCGTCGTCGAACCGCAGATGCGCGTGGACGCCAACCTGCGCCAACTGACCGTCGACCGCAGCCTGGGGGCGTTGCCCTCGAGCCTGCAAAACCAGACGATGTTCGAGCCGTTTGGGGACCTGGTCGACGCCAACCGCGGCCTGGTCGAGTACGACGATTTGCTCAAGCGCCAGCCGGAGCTGAATAAATATCTGTTGGCGACCAGTGAGAAGGGAACCGTCTCGCTGGAAAACCGCATCTTGCACCTCGACCTGGTGCTGACGGCGACCGCCAACGAGGACTACCTCGACGCGTTCAAGCAAACCCCCGATTACTCGTCGTTCAAGGGGCGAATCGAGCTGGTGCGCCTGCCGTATTTGCTCGACTATAATGTCGAGGAGGTCGTATATGACGAGCAGATGTCGTCGGTCGACTTCATCAAGCACCTGGCCCCGCATACCACCGCGGTGGCCGCGCTTTGGGCGACTCTGACGCGCCTCAAGCGGCCCAAGCCCGATCGCTATCCGGCTGAGGTCCGGGAGATCGTCTCCGCGCTGACACCGCTGGAGAAGGCCGATCTATATTCGCGCGGAAAAGTCCCCGAGGGCATCGGCGCCGAGAAGGCCCGCGAGCTCAAGCGGGTCATCCCGGCGATGATGAGTGAAGGCGAGGGCTCGAGCGACTACGAGGGTCGCTATGGCGCGAGCCCCCGCGAGATGAAGATGATCCTGCTCAACGCCAGCCAAAACGACAACTTCCCGTGCCTGTCGCCGCTGTCGGTCTTCGAGGAGCTGCGCGAGTTGGTCAAAGATCCATCGGTCTTCCCATTTTTGCAGATGAAGACCGACGGCGACTTCCACGACCACGACGAGTTCATCGAGGTGGTCACCGAGCGCTACCTCGAACTCATCGACGCCGAGATCCGCAGCGCCATGGGACTGGTCGAAGAAGCGCAGTACGAGGAACTCTTCGCCCGCTACATCGACCACGTCAGCCAATGGCTCAAAGGTGAGAAGGTCTACAACCGAATCACCGGCCGCCACGAGGAGCCCGACGAGGAGTTGATGGGCAGCATCGAGGAGATGCTCGACATCGAGGAGGACATCGAGGAGTTCCGACACGGGCTCATCTCGACGATCGCCGCGTACTCGATCGACCACCCCGGCGAAAAGATCGACTATCGCAGGACTTTTCCCACCATCTTCGAAGCGCTCCAGCGCAAGTTCTACGAGGAGCGCCAGCAGCAGATCCGCCGCATCCAGGAGAGCATGCTGCGGTATTTCGAGGACGAAAAGGACAAGATGGAGGCCGCCGAGATCGAGGCGGTCGAGACCACCCTCGACAACATGCGCCAGCGCTACGGCTACTGTGATCAGTGCGCCCGAGAGGCAGTAGCGTTCTTGCTCTCGAACCGTTATAACGAGTGAGAGACAACGAAGGTTGTGGGGCGCCGCGAACTCGCAAGGTGTGAGGAAATGCGGCGCGCGTCCGTCTGTCATGGAGAAGTTCGTATGCGTTTTTACGGCTCGTTTCGATTGCTGGTTTCTTTGTTGGTCGGCGGCGCGCTGGCGCTGGGCTCGTTGTCGAGCGCCTTCGCCGGTCCTACCGAGCGCTATAAGCAGCAGGCCGAACAATTCGAAAAAATGCTCGACCAAGCCGGCTCCACCGAAGGCGCTGAGGCGGCCCAAGAGGATATCGAGCTGGCCCGCAAGTGGCTCGAGGACGCCAACGTGCTCCTGGCCAAGGGCGACGACGAGGCCGCCTCGAACCTTCTGAGGCGTGTCAAAGTCAGCGTCGACCTCGTCAATCATCTTGTGA
>JBKGZI010000093.1:0-15394 GCA_046545675.1 Persicimonas sp. | reverse complement strand
GACGCCGAGCAGGCCGATGACGACACCGCCGGGGCCACCGCCTCGACGGGCAATGTCGGAGCGACGCAGAGCTCGGAGGGCGCCAAAAATATGACCCTTTATATCGCCTATCAGGAGGCGATCAGCATGAAGAACAACCTCAACGGTGACGAGTCCGACGCGACGATGAAGTCGCGGGTTCGCATGTGCACGTTGCTCGAGGACAACTCCCTCGAGTGCACCGAGAGCAATGAGCTCAACGACATGCTCAACCCCCACCTGACCGAGGACTAAGTCGCTGTTTGCAGCGTCAAAAAGCCCCGCCCGGCGTCAGACGCCGGGCGGGGCTTTTTTGATCTGGCTGAGCCGCTCCGACCAGGCCAGTCAATAAAGGCTTCGCACCTCGATGTCCGAAAAGTAGTGCAGCAGAATATCCTCATAGGTCTCGCCATTTTCAGCCATGCCGGCCGCGCCCGTCTGGCACATGCCGACGCCGTGGCCGAAGCCGGCGCCGCGAAAATGAAAGGTGGTGATGTGGCCGTTTTCGTCGGTGTCGTAATCCATGGCGAATAGCCCGCTTTTGAGCCCGCCGAACACCCGGCGCACGTTGAGCTCACGCTCGATCTGGGCTTTGTCGGAGGTGCCGGTCAGCTCGAGTCGAATGACCCGCCCACTGACCCCGCGGCTCTGGACCTCGGCGGCCTCGAGTTTGCCGATGTCGTAGCCGTTCTCGCCGAGCCATTCATAGACCTTCGAGGAGGGCACCGAGGTCTCCCACCGGTAAAATTTACTGCTGCTAAACGACGTCTCCTTGCTGTGGGCGGGCATATCACTGGACAAAAACTCGTCGAGTTCGTCTTCGGAGATGCCGTCCTCGAAGCCCTTCGGCACCGAGTCTGCGGGCGCGTCGGCGCGGCCGCGCAGGTACGGACGCGCCTCGGCGTCCCAGACGTTGTCGTTATTCTCGGTGAACCCACCGGCGTTGGAGCTGTAGACCGCCTCGATGATCTGTTTGCCGTAAAACATGACCTCGCCGCGGGTGGCCTCGACCGCCTCGGTGGTGCGCGGATCTTCGACGCCGACTCCGCCGTAGACCTGATCGTAGATGTCGGCGCGCTGCATATAGGGGTCGGCGAGGTTGCGCACGCCGATGGCCGCGAAGATCTCGTTTCGGGCGGCGATGGCCTGCGCGCGAAGTGCGTGGTCGGGCGCGCTGGCGTAGGTCTCGGAGGGCACCACACCGCGCAGGAGGCGCTCGGCGCCCAGGCTATTCATCGCCACGAGCCGACCTTTTTTGTCCGGGGCGAAGATCAGCGTGCCCAAATAAGTGCGCGTCTCGGTGCCCGACCGGTAGTTTCGTTTGATGCCCGGCACGGAGTAGCGAATCTTGTCCTTGCGGCCGGACTTGCTCGAGATCCACATCACGTTGGCGTGGTTGATCTCGACATCGACGCCCTCTCCGCGCAACGTGAGCATGCCCGACGGATAGCTGGTCGCCTCGCTGTGGACGCGTCCGACGATGCCGTATTTGGCCTCGAGCTTTCGCTTGAGCTTGTTGGCCTCGCCGAGCTCGTCGGTGCCGCCCACGGCGACCAAGATCACCCGCGAGTCGAAGACCTTGCCGCGCACTCCGAACAGCCCGCCCACCTCGAGGGTCTCGGGCAAGTAGCCACGCTGTGTCCACTCTTTTTCGGCCTTTTTAGCTTTGTCGCGCTCGGCGACGGCGATGGTGTCGACGACCACCCAATGCTTATAGTCGCCGGGCTTCGACTCGGAGATCTCGACGGTGTAGGTCTGCTCGCCTGGCAGGACCACCTCGGGGCCGCTCTCACCGAGCGGCATCACCCGGATGCTCTCCGTGGGGGTAAATTCGATCTTCTTCTCGCCCTCGAGGATCCCGACTCGGATGATCGGGTCGCCCTCGGAGGTGAAGTTGAGCTGTGAGGCGTAGAGCACCGCCAGGCGGTCGGCCGACGACAGCTCGCGCTGCTGGGCCGACGCCCAAGTCGCGCTCAGCCACACAGACGCGACCAGAACGACGAGCGACACTCGGCGCCAGCCTCGCCAGGAGCACATCGAGGGGGGCTCGGCGGGAGGTCTCACACACACATCATGTTTGGCTAAGATCATTACAGCTCGGGTACGGCAGATGGATCAGGCGATCGGAGTCGGACTACCACCGAACCAGCGCGTCGACGCCGCGCGGCGATAGCTTCACATCCCAGCTTCGTTGGGCGGTCGACTGCTCATTGGAGTCCGAGTCGAGCAGCAACCACATCGTACCGCCGGCGACGCTGAGCGCGCCGACGCCCAGGAGCACCCGGTGGGCGAGCTCGTAGCTCTCACCTGTGGTGATGATGTCCTCGCGCTCGGCGATGTAGGCATCCCGGTCTTGTTGCTGGCTGTT
The DNA here is from genome assembly GCA_046545675.1 of Persicimonas sp. Taxonomy (GTDB): domain Bacteria; phylum Myxococcota_A; class Bradymonadia; order Bradymonadales; family Bradymonadaceae; genus CAYLTX01. The sequence continues at coordinate 13,008 of JBKGZI010000093.1, read as the reverse complement.
GGCGTCGAGCTCGATGAGATCGTTCTCGGCCCCGAGCATCATTGCGCCCATCAGCGCGCTGCCGCCGAGGGCCACGCCGCCCACGGCGACCGCGCTCCAGGCGCCAATATTGGTGCCCCCTGAGCCCGACGACGGCGGCGGTCCGACGACCACATCGGCCTGGCCAGGTCCCGTCGAACTCTGCGCGCCGGACTCACTCGGGCCGGAGTCGGCTTTTGCGACGGCGTCCTGGTCGCCGTCGTCCTCTTTAACCTTCGAAAGCGGAGCCCAAAGCCGGACGTCGTCGCCCGCGGCCAGCTCGACGGTGGCCGTCCAACTGTCGTAACCATCGGCATACACCCGCACATCATAGCTTCCGACGGGCAACCCCTTTCGCTCGATCGGCGCGCTTCCAATCATCGTCTCGTTGATCTCGATCTTGGCGCCCTCGACGCTCGAGCCGATACGCAGGCGAGTCTCGTCGTCGACCGGCTCACCGGTAAAGAGCGACTCGAGCTGGCGGCGAAACTCCACGACCGGATCTTCACCATCGGGCAGCGTGCGCACCAGGCGCTGCTCGACCTCGCCGCTGGAGGCGTCGAAGACCTCGATGGTCACCTTGTGGACCGCCTCGAGCGCCTCGACATTCCCGTAGATGAGCACCCGGGCGTCGAGCTGATCAGCGGCTTGCTCCAGGCATCTGGGGTTATTGGTGTTGCAGCCGAGCACGACCACGATCTCCGAGAGGTTAATCGGAGACTGATTGACAATATCGTAGGAGGCATGTTGCTGGGCTTCGTTTCGCAGCACGGAGGTGAGCGTCTCGAGCAGCTCATCGTCGACGTCGTTGCCTTCGAGGTTGAGCACCGCGACGTTGATCGTCTCACCACCATCCTGGGCCTGGGTCGCGGGCACGGCCACCCCCAAGACGACCAGGCAGACGATGAATCGAATCTTTAGCCAACGCAAGGTGGTTGAGTTTATCATGATCGACCGAGGTGGGGACGCGTCAAAAAGCCACCTGCGGAGTATATGAGGCCGCGGCCGGGAAGTAAAGAAATGGCCGGGACGGACGCTTCATTCGTCGCGCTTAATGCAGGGTCCACTCGCCGTAATTTTTGCCGAAGTTCGACTCGAAGCGTTTCTGGTGGAGAGGGCTGCCTTTGGGCGGAGTATACGGCTCGCCCCACCGCGCTCCGGGGGCCAGCGGCTGGCCGTCGTCGGTGAGATCGGTGACCGGCTCGCCCTTTCGACGCTGGCTCGGCGGCGTGAAGTTGCTCGGGCGTTTACTCGTCGTGCGCTTCTTGGCGTTGTCCGAGGAGGGGTCGTTGGCCGCCTGGGCGGTATCGTCGTCGGCCTCCTCGGGCGCATCAGCCGCGGGCAGATAGACGACCGTGGTGCGCCGCCTGCCCGAGGCGTAGGCATAAAGCTGGGGCATATAATCGCGCAGTCCCACCGCGCGCAGTTGATGGCGGGGCTCGATGAGTTCGTAGTCGGTCAGGCGCGCCTCGAAGAATGCCTCGAGTTGGTCGAGCGACATATCGGTCTCGACGAGCACCTTCTGTTGACGATCCCGGATCGACAACACGCTCGGTGGAAACGGCAGCCCGTAGGCCTCGCGGCGCACCTCGGCGCGCTCTTCTTCGGGGGCCTGTTCGTCCTGTGAATCTTGCTGGGCCTGCTCGTCGTCGGACGACTCTTCGGAGTCGGAGCCGCAGCCGCCGCAGCCGGCCAGGCCGAAGCCCGAGCCGACCAACAGCGCGACCAACAACACGCCTCCCCAAAGGCGCGCCGTCGACGCGATCACTGATTTGATGGAGCTTGTCATAGCGCTGCTTCTGCTCGCTTAAGTGCAATCACGGAAATCTTATGATTAACGAATCGTGCCAGGCTTTTCGTATCGTCTCGAGCAGACGCACCTGTTCTTGGTGGTTGGTTCTTGGTTCTTGCCTCGATTTGCGACGTCTTTACCAAGAACCAAGAACCAAGAACCGCGGCGAACCTGGATGACGCATCGAGTGTCTCGAGCCTTTCGTTATCCTTAAGGCTTACGTGTCCTCGCTTAGTTATCGATGACCGACCAGCTAAGCGGGATATTCTGGCTCTCCGGGTCGGGCAGGTCGTGCTCGATGGAGGTCAGCGACGCTCCGGTCTGGTCGTCGGACATCCTGTCGCCGGGCATCGCCCCCGAGCTGGTCTGAGCGACCAGCGTCGGTTTCTGGTTGTCGCTGCCGTGCATGCCCCCGCCGGTCTGAGCCGGGTCGGTCGAGCAACTCGGGCCCAGCGTGACCGTCAGGCCGCGCACGACGACCTCCTCGCTGACATTCGGTGCCGTGGACGGCTCGTAATACCAGTAGGTCCCCTCCTCTGACTCGTCGCCGGCGTCGCTGGGGCTTCCGTAACCGCCGACGGTGGAGTTGACTCCATCGGAGGGCGGGTCGGAGATGAGGCCCTTGGGACGCGGCGGGTCGGTCAAGCTGGACGGATCGTCTGCGTCATAGGCGCCCTCGTACTTCATGCCGTAGATGCGCGACCAGCCTGGCTCGCAGCGGTCCTCGGCCGGCTCGAGGAAGGTCGTGAAGTACACGCCGCGGTTGAAGACCACCGGAGCGCCGGTCAACTTCTCGACGTATTCGTCGTCGTCATCCAACCCTTCGAATTCAGCGTGCCACAACAACTCCCCTTCTACTGACGAGGTGGCCGGGTCGTCGTTGCTGACATCGACGTCGACCTCCTCGCGCACCGCGATCATCAACTGGGTCTGGTCGGCCGTGGTCAATTCGCCGCGCTCGCCCAGGCCGTAATACACGAGCAGGTCGCCGTCGGTCGCCTGGGTGCCCAAGGCGAGCGCCGGCTTGAAGGCGGCAGGTCCGAGACGGTCCGGATCGTCATCGAAGTCGATCTCCTCCTTCGGGTCGAAGAATAGATCCGCCGACCACTTCGAAGGGTCGGTGCTCGACAGATCGAGGCGGAACATCCTGCCTCGCTGGTCGCCCACGAAGCCGCGGGTGACCAGGCTGCCAGGCGAGCTATCGTAGAGCGCCGGCGAGCCGACCACCGGATATTCGAAGCGGTGCTCGTCGTCGTCGCCATCTTCGGGGTCGTTGTAGCTGACGAAGCGTCGGAGCAGCGTACCGGTCTGCAGATCGACCACATAGATGGCGCGGCCGGAACGCTCCTCGCGATCGCAGGAGGTCCCGAAGGAACCCGCCTCGCCGGCGCTGAAGACGGCCACCGGCCGTCGCAGCGGCTGGCTGGCCAGAGCGTTGAATCGCGGGTTGATGGCGACGGTGCCGATGGCCGCCTCGCTGACGCTTCGGCCCATGAACGGCTGGTCCCAGAAGTAATCGTCTTCGCCTTGGTCGTCCTCGCATTCGTCGATAAAGTCATCATCGTCGCTCAGATCGCCCTGCGGATAGACCAGCTCCGGGGCGTGCTCGCCGATTCGCTCGACCTGGCCGCGTTCCCAGTTGGGGTCGAATTCCCACAGCGGGATCGGATCGGGCGTCTGCAGCCCGGAGTGAGCCGCCGACTCGTGATCCCCGCCCGGTCGGGTGACGTCCAGGGCAAAGTAGCCCGAGCCGGCCTCGCCGAGGCCGGCGACCAGCACCGAACGCCACTGGTTGTCGGCGGCGCGGTTGAAGCATTCATCGGTCGTGCAATCGTATCGGCACGCCTGGGCGTTCTGGTTGAACGCTTGCGATTTATGACACAGGCGCACGTCCTTGACCGTGGGGGTGCCATCCATCAGATACGGCTGCTGGCCGGTATACAGCGACAGGTCGTTGTGCAGCATCTGCGGGACATAGGCCCACGCTTCGCGCTGGTCGTGCATCGAACCTTCGATCTCGCCGCCGTCGCCGGCCGACGCCGGTTTGGTCGACTCGCGAGCCTTGATCTGCTGATGGTCGGTGGCGAATTCCGTGCCGTCGACCTCGTGCAACTCGCCCGAGTAGACCGCGTGCAAGAGCCCGTCGGTGGTGGCGAAGTACAACATGCTGGGCCGATCTTCGTACAGCGTCTTATAGGCGCGGTAGCTGTCGATCGGCAGGTCCATGTCGGGCGGGCCCACGGCCACCGGTGAGGAGTTCAGGATTGCCCCCAATGCTCGATCCTCTTTGAGCTCCGAGCGGCCGCGCACCTCGTCGATCAACTCTTCGAGTGAGTCGAGGTTCGACACCTGGAAGTAGTCGGCGGCGTCGAGATCCAGCGTATCGAGCACCTCGGTGAGCCGGCTGACCTCGAAGGGCACCCGCCGATCGAGCAGATCGAGGGGGTCGGCGCTCAGATAGGTGTCTCCGAACTCGTCGGTGCCGCTGGAGCCGGCCTCCAGCTCCATGCCGAAGACGAAGCGGCTGCCGTCGCTCTGCAGGGTCTCCGAGATCAGCCCCTTATTGTCCTCGTAGTCGTAGGCGGCCTCGGTCGGCAGGGCCGTGAAAATTCGACGGCGATCCTCGGAGACCTCGCCGGTGGCCTCATCGACGCTGCCGGCCAACTCCTCGATCTGCTCGTGCAGCGGCAGGTAATTATCCTCGGTAATATCCTGGTTATCGTCACTGCACAGCAAGCTCTCCCGGAAGAGCAGCCCGCGCCAAAACGGCGTGCTGGCCTCGATCTCCACTCCCGAGTAGATGCGGAATTGGCCGCCCTGAGCGTCGCTGGGGTCGTCCGGGTTGGTGATGCTCGGGTCGTCGAGCCGGTTGACGAACGTCGGTCGGGTCCGCGAGGTCACCCCGTCGCTGAGGATGGAGTTGAACAGGCGCTGGAAGACCTCGGCCATCGTCGCGCGGTCGTTCTTCGTCAAGATCAACGCCGGGTACAGACACTCCGGCTCCTCTCCGTCGGGGGCCGGATAGACGTGGTTGGGATATTCGGCGCGCATATGCTCGGCCTGACGCTCGTCGAGGCACACTTCGTTGTCCGGATCGCAGCCGTTCTCGACCTTCAGGTCGTCCAGGTAGCTTCCCGCACAGGTCTTTCCCTCGATGGCCATCTCGGCGAGCTTGGCGATCGCCTCCCGCTCGAGATCGTCGTCGACGCCGTCGCCGGGCTCGCCGATCTGCAAGGCGGCGATGTGGACGCGCGGATTGTAGCGAAGCCCCTCGGCGCTCGACCAATCCTCGGTCACAAACGACTCGCCGTCGGTCCGCGAGCTATCCGTACTGTAGTCGAGATCGTTGACGAACAGCCGGATGGCCTCCTCGGTCGACGAATAGGGGTATTGGTCCGGGTCATAGCCGAACGCCGCGTTCAGCGTGTTGCCGCCCACCGGCAGGCCGCCGGCCTCGGGCTCCGGATAGCCGTCGGTCATCATGATCACATGCTTGGGTCGGCATTGCTGGTAGGGATCTTCGAGCAGCGGGCTCTCTTCCTCCTTGCCCTTATGTCCATGGGCGAAGAATTGGTGGATGTCGTAGATCGCCGCCGCCAGCGGCGTCGCCCGCGCCAGGGGCTGACGGCCCAGATGATACTCTTCCAAATACTTGTCCAGCTCCTCGGAGAAGCTCGCGTCTAGGCCGGTCAACCCAGCCAGCAGGTCTTCGTTATCATCGTCGTCTTTGGGCTTGAGCTTTTTTTCCTTCTCGGACAGATAGCCGGCGTCGATGAACGCATATTGGACGAAGTTGGACAGCTGACCGGCGACCGAATTGGACATATCCAGATCCGTGGGCGAGATCATCTGGAAGATACCCATATTATAATTGTATTTGTCGTCGCCCGGGTCCTTGGTGCCGTCTCCTTCGCCCTCCTGAATCCCGGCGAAACCCTCTTTCATCTCGTCATCGAGATGCTTGGCCTCTTTGCCATCCCAGCCCTTGACCGGATCTTCGAGCGCGTCCTTATAGCCGTCGAACATGGCGATGGCGAAGATGGCGTTTCCAGCGACGGTATCCATCAGGCCGTTGGAGCGCTGGCCATCGAAGACCTCCTGGAAATGCGGCCTGGGCTCGTCGTAGTCGGGGTATCTCTTGAAGTCATCGTCGTCTTGGGCGCAAACCTGCTCTTGCTGCGCCGAAGCGTTGTACTGGCGAGGCACGATCCAACAACCCGGCCCGTTGTCGACCGGGTTGATATTCTCGATAGCCTTGTCCTGATCACCTTCGCGATACATGACCATATCGCCGGTGAGGATCTCCTTGAGAGTGACGTGGCGCGGCTGACTCCTGTCGGCGAGGCGCTCACCGCCGGAGGCGCGCATCTTGTCGACACCGCTCTCCATGACGTCTTCGTTATCGTCTTCTTCTAGAAACTCATCGATCGGACGCCACGGCGGGCGTTCGTAATCGTCGCAATCCTCCGGCTCCCAGATATAGCACGGCCCATAGGCGTCCTCCCCGGAGGGGAAGATCTCCTTGCCCGCCTTCCACTCTTTGGTGCCGGATTCGAAGCCGTCGGGATCGTTGTTGGGATATTCCTCGTCGCCCTCGTCGGTCCACTCCATGCTCGCCGACGTATCCATCAGGATCATGATGTAGGGCTTCTGAGCATTGGAGGAGCCCGGCGCCGACTGTGCGGCGGCCTCGCTGGGGATGAGCAACATCGCTGCCGCCAGCATCGCTACGCCCAAGCTCCACCGAATTGCGGCCTTCTGTGTCGTCGCCTGGCTCTTCATTGCAACCCTCACGCGATCAATATTGGCTGTCCGATCCATTAGTTGCCGGTCGCATCTCATCACTGGGCCCCGCATTCGATGGGCCCGATAAACGTCTCCACGCCGTGGCGGCTCTCGGCCATCATGCCCGAGCCGGTCCAGTCACGGTCGGGCTGGCCGACCAGCGCACGACTGGCGATGGTCACCTTCTTGAAGCAATACTGTTCTCCGTAGCCCGGCGCGGGCGGCCCGTCGAGCGGGTCGCGGATGACCACCGAAAATTGGGTATGGTCCTCGGCGGCCTCGAACGAGCCGCTGCCGAGCAGGCCGGTCTCGGTGTCGGTGGTGTTCAACTGCTCGAAGTCGGCTTCCTTGTCGGTGCCCGTGCCCGGCCGCTGGGTCAGCTTCAAAAACGAGCCGCGGCGGGTCAGCGACTTGCGATCGGCCAGCGACGAGTCGGCGTCGATGGCGTCCCGTGAAGCGTTACCCTGGGCAGAATTCATCATCGACCAGAAGGTCTTGGCGTCGTTGCCCGCCTGGGAGGTGGCGTATTCGACCGCCCCCTCGGACAAGCCGTCCGCCTGGGTGCGCACCCGGTAGGCCCCGGACTGCTGGACGCTCTGCGAGACGCTGCGCAGCGCCATCATCCCCAACGCGCTGAGCACCAGCAAGATGAGCATCGTCAAGATCAACGCGCTGCCTCGCCGGCGGCCAAGCCACTGCAAATTCTGTTGCACTCGTTTAGTCATGACTCTGAATCCTAGAGATTTCGCGCCGCGAAATTAGCCAATTCGACGTCGGTCTGCACCGTCACCACCCGCGCCGAGCCCTTGGCGTCGGGATGCATATCGAAGTAGCGCAGCGGCACCGTCGCGTTGGGCTTGCCTTCCTCGTCCATGAAGAACGCATCCGAGTCGTAGGTGCCATTGGACGGGTCGTAAGAATCCGGGGCGTCCTGTCGCTCATTGGCGGTACGCACCGACAGACGCACGTGGCCGATGCGAGCGCGGCCGAATTCAGGCGCGCTCGGATCCATGCATCCGCCCCCGGAGTCCCCGGCGGGGTTAGCCCAACGTAGCTGCCAGGGCCGGCCGGTGAGGTTTCCATTATCGTCCGCGCAATCGAACCACACCTGGAAGTCGACCACCCGGTCGGTGATGACCACCTTCTCGCGCGCGGTCTCGCCACCGGTGGAATGGGCTTTGGCGGCCAGCGTGTCGGTCAGTGCGTCTCGACCGATGGTGGCGGGCCCGGCCCTCAGCGCCTGCGCCAGCGCGTGAGCGTCGAGGCGCTCGCGGACCAGCCGGAAGTTGACCGGATCCTCCGGGTCGACCTCCACGTGGTACCAAAACGCATCGATCATCGCGGCGTCGTAGCCGATATCCTCGTCGTCGGTGGTGTCTCGCTCGAGGCCGAACTCCACGGCGCCGCTGGCCTCACTTTCCTGGACCGCCATCGGGATGCGCAGCTTGAACTCGATGCCGCCGCCGCCCGGCCCGCTATTTTCGGCATACTCGGGCAGCGTGCTGAAGTCGATACCACTCATCTGGACATAGCCGCTGCGATCCATGACTCGCAAAAGCCGGTTTTGCATATCCCGGGTGATGATCTCGTCATCGCCTTTGTCCGAGTCGCTATCGAGGGTCGTCCCCGCGGGCTGGCCCACGCGCGTATAAAACGGGTCGTTGGCCAGCAATTTAAATAGGCTGCGCTCGGTCCCCGGAATCCAACCGCCGTCGGCGTCACCTTCGCCGTTGAAGTGGACCTCGGCGATCTCGAAGCTCTGCGGGTAGTCGACCGCGCCCATCACGATGAAGCCGTCGAAGCTGATCGCGCTGCCCGAATCGGTCGCTTCATAGGTGCCCGCCTTGTCATTCTCCTCGAGGCTGCTGGGCATGGCGTGGGCGGACTGCAGTTCACTGGACAGGATTGAGTCGTCATTTTGCCAGCCGTCGTAGCTGGACACTCCATAGACTCGCAGCCGGCTATTGGGCCCGATGACCTTGGGCTGGACCCAGGGATCTTCTTGCGAATCCGGGCTGGCGAACGAACCGGCGCTTCGCAGGTCGCCGGAGACCCGCTCCACACCAAAGCGCGCCCGGTTGATCGTGTCCGCGAGGCTATCGGCCTCGTAAAGTGAGTCCGAGGTCGACGCGAAGAGCGCGAAGATCACCGTCATGATCATGCCCAATAGGGCCACGGCGACCATCAACTCGACCAGCGTAAAGCCCCTGTCTAATCGGGTGGGACGATCCATGGTGGGTTCTGCCCTCTCATCGGTGTCTGCTGCTCGACTGTCGAAATCCTGCTTCACGTTCATCCCCCCACCGGCGGCAAGTGGCCGCGTCGCGCAATCTGTGTGCCAAAATACTGCACCCTCAGGCCCTGCATCTGCAGCGAATCTTCGGGGGCCAGCTCCGGGTCGAGCTCATCCGTTCCATAACCCCGGCACTTGTTGCCCTCGAAGCTCTCGTTGGCCGACGGGAAGACCACGGCCACCTGAATCTGATACACGCCGCTGTCCGGACCCGGCGAGTACCCGCGCGAATACGCGCAGTAGCGCGCCGCCCCGCGGGTGGATAGCCGGGCGTCGAGGGGCTGGTCGAATAAGCTGACCCAACTCTCACCTCCGTCGACCACGCTGGCCAAGACCGGAGAGGCTTTGAAGGCCGAGTCATCATAGGCGGACTGCGAGATGCTCCCCATCAGGTCGTTCTGGCGCCATTGCTGCGACTCGGAGCGCATCACCTGCATCATGCGCCGGGCCACGTCAGAGGCGTTGGAGTTGTCTCGCGACAGCATCGCCCCGCCCAAGGCGGTAAATTGCATCGACAAGACCGCCATGATCCCGATCGCCAAAATCAACATCGAAATCAGCAACTCTACCAGCGTAAATCCACCGCGCCGAGCTGATCGCATGGCGCCTCCGTCGGGTCTATTTGCTTGAACTGGAGTCATCATTGCCTGAGCGAAATCGCACCGTTATAGCTGACATAAATCGCGTAAAAGTTGGCCACGTCGCGGCCGTCTTTTTGCTGCTGGCGCATCTTTTGGTCGTCGTCGCTGCCGCCGCTGACGTCGGTGCATTTGGTCAGGTTCGGCGAGCCGTAGACCGGGTTGGAGGTCAGATCCGCGTCGTCCGAGCTTTCGCGCACGAAGATCCGGGCGTTGGTCCCGTCACAATCCTCACCGGTGGGCTCCAAGCTCTGGCCGCCCTCGCCGAGCACCTGTCCGCCCGGCGAGAAGCAAAAGGTAAATTGGCCGCTGGACGGCGCCGGATCGGTATCCAGGATCATCATATCCGGATGGCTCGCCCCGAAGTCGACGGTGTGGACCGACACCGTATCCATATTCTGGGCCTGCGCGCAGGTGCGGGCGAAACAATCCGGGTTGGTCGTCTTCCGGAAGTCCTCGTCGCTGGAGACGTCGCACTCGTCGGCGCTGCGGTTGTCGGTCAAAAACAGCTCGATCTCCCCGCCGCTGCCGTTCATCCCGGACGCGTCCCGGGTGGAGACCGTCGCCAGGACCACCTCGCCGCGGCTGAGCGCCTGGTTCTGCGCCCCCCGCAGGGCGCTGACCACGCTTCGCGCCGCCGACTGGCCCTTGGAGCGATGCATATATTTGGAGACGCTGGGGGCGAGGAAGGCGGCCAAGATCGCGATGATAGCCACCACGATCATCATCTCGACCAACGTAAAACCACGCGTGGAAAACCCGGCTCGTCTATCGAATAATAGTCGTCTCATCGCCTCTGCCGTTGCATCGCGCTATCTAGGAGGTTCACTGGGTCTTAAACAGAGCAAGAACCGCACCAACTCCGATCCCCTGCGCCGGACCCACCACGGACGCCTCGGGGTTCAACCAGCTACGAAAACTTTTCATAGCTGTGCAGAGATTTCGGATCATCGGCCTATTTCGGGATTATCTCATGACCATCTGGCGCCTCGGGACAATCCCGTAGCTGTTTCACATCTGGCCACACGTCGAGTACAAACGAGTTCAGCGTTTGAGCTCTCAATAAATATCCGTGTGTTCCCGGAGCAGTATCCGTGCCTCGCTCGTCCGGCCAAGACTACCCGCTGCGCCTCGAAGTTGCACTGCTGTGGTTTTTCGGCGCTGCGACTCTTGCGGGTGTATTCCTGTGGGGACCACCGGCCGCCAACGCAGCTCAGTACCGTATCCGCTCTATCACGATTGGCCGGGCGACCCAATATTTTCGCTCAGACCGCAGCGTCTCCGCCCCCAGACAATTCACCCAGGGGATGAGCCTGTGGGGCTACGACCTGCTCGACGATCGCACCGGCTCGCTCAACGCGCACGTGTCGTTTCGCTTTCACACCGACTTTTCGCTGTCCAGCGCCGAGCGAAACGACCCGTATCTGGCCCACCAGTGGAACGACCTGGTGCTCGATCTGGCCTACCTGGACTGGAAGCCCTTCGAGGCGATGCGGCTTCGCTTCGGGCGCCAATGGTCGATGAGCTCGCTGGGCGTGCGCGACTTCGACGGCGTGGCGTTTCGCTGGCGGCCGCGCCTGGAAGCGAGCACCCGCGCGCGCTTCGAGGCCTACGCCGGCCGCGACATCCAGACCGCCTACGGCCGCTTCGACTCGGCCCAATTCGACGTACAGGGGCTGCCGCCCGACGACCGGCTCGAGTCCGACAAGCTCGACGGGACCCATTTTGTGACGGGAGCCGGCGCAGGAATGAGCTGGGCGCGCCAGGCGAGCTTCGATCTGAGCTGGAGGCGACGCTTTTCGACGGGTGTCGACTCGCCGACGGTTGCAGACGCGGGCTCGGACGGTACCAGCACCAATGAGACCGTGGTCGGCAGCGAGCGCTTCGGCGCGGCGGCCAGCGCCTCGTTTATGCGCCGGCTGGTGGCGTCGACGCACGGCGCGTTTCACTCGCAATTGCAGGATGTCGACCGCGCCGGCCTCCAGTTGAGCTGGATGGTGCCCGACCCGATGGGCGTGGCGACCGCCGGCGTCGACCACCGCCACCCGTGGTTCGACAGCTCGAGCATCTTCAATCTATTCGGCGCCAGGCCCTATCAGAGCGCTTTTCTGACCTACCAACAGCCGGTCGACTCGCTGCGCACCGACGTCGAGCTGCGCGGCTGGGGCCGGCTCTACCACGGCGACGACGAGGCGACCGCCTCGGGCGTCGACGCCCAGGACGAGCGCACCGCCGGCGCCGCGATAAGCCACACCAGCCGGCTGAAGGTCGGCCGGCACCCGATGAATTGGCGCTCGCTGCTCAGCTACCAGACCAGCCTCGATCGCGGCTCCGACCAACTGCTGGCCGACGTCCGGCTGCGCATGCCCGTGTGGCAGCGCGACTTATTTTTGTCGGTGCGGGGCCTCGCCCTGGCGGCGCTGACCGACCATCGTCGCTTTGACGACGGCTACGCCACCACCGGCGTGGTCGGCCTGGACGTCCCCATCTCGACGCTCGGCACACTGAGCGCCGCGGTGGAGACCACTACGGGCAGCGTCTATCCGACCAACACAAGCGTTTACGCGACCTTCGCTCTGGAGCACTGGCCATGAGACGACGCTCCCACGCCCGGGGAACTGCCCGCCGGCGCCGCCAGATGCTGTGGGCCCTGGGCGCGCTGTGCCTGCTGGCCTTCGCGCTGACACAATGTACGACCGGCAGCCACACGACCGGCGACCAGGCGACCAGCGCCAAGACCTCGGACGGCCGAGAGGGCGACTCGCCGGATTACCGCTCGGTGGCCGGTGCCGGACAGAATGCTGAACAGGCAGGCGGCGAACGCCTCATGCCCGCCAACCACGAGGTCGACTGGCTCCACCGCCACGGCACCATCGCCCGCTCCGACCCCGACGAATGCAGCGACTGCCACCAGGAGGAGGACTGCAGCTCGTGTCACACCGAAAATCTCTCCAAGCCGTTCCGGGTCCACCCGCCCAATTACGAGACCGTCCACGCCGTCGACGCGCGCATGGACATGCATAATTGCAGCGACTGCCACAAGGCGGAGACCTTCTGCGCCGAATGCCACGTGCGCACCCGGGTCAGCGCCGCCGAGCCCCACGACCCGGCGCCACGCTTCGAATTCCACCCGCCGGACTGGATCGACGATAGCTCACCGAATAACCACGGCGTGGCCGCCCGGCGCAACATCGTCGAATGCGCAAGCTGCCACCAGGAGCGCGACTGCGTGACCTGCCACCAGTCGATCAATCCGCACCCGCCGGAATTTCGTATGAATTGTCGGAGCTGGTTGGACTCGGACGCACGGGCGTGCGCCAAGTGTCATGGGGATGTGGAGAGGTTGAGGGGGATGTGTTTGTAAAAGCGAGAGAGTTAGAAAGTTAGAAAGTGAGAGAGTTAGAAAAGACAAAGGGCCGACCGGACTCGTACGTATTTAGCGCCCCGAGTTGATTAAGCAGATCAGCTCGGGGCGTTTTTGT
>JBKGZI010000092.1:0-15664 GCA_046545675.1 Persicimonas sp. | reverse complement strand
GCCGTATCCCGCGTCGGCCTTGCCGTACGGGGTGCTCTCGCCGGTGGCCGGCTGGACACGATCGACCTTGGCGCCGCCGCTGGGAGCGACGCGCACGTTGGTCGCCTCGATGAACGCCGACAGGCTACGCGGCAGGCGCACGACGCCGCCGATCTTCTCGAGGAATACGCCGTGCAACAGCGCGTTGACGTCGTATTTCAGCAACGCCTGGACCAACTTGCGCCGATCGAAGGGCTTGTTCTTTTCGAAGCCCACCGCCGGAGCGATCTCCTCTTTGAAGATGTCGCTGTTGACGATATACGGCGAGTTGAGCCGGTGAGCCTCCAAGATGGAGTTGGTCTCGACGTCATCCTCGACCTGGCTGCGCACATAGGGCAGGCCGCGAAGCTCGTCGGCGATTTCTTCGTCGGCTTCACTCCAACACACGGCTTCGAGGCGGTTGGCCATGCTCTGGGCCGACTCGACGAGCAACATGCGCGTGCCATCGTGGGTCTGGAATTCGGCGGCGCCCAGGTCGGGGAAGCCGGTGGGCTGAAATCGGCTTCCCTGGACGGGCTCGAGGTCGACTTCGAGCAGCAGCCGCGGGGCGTTTTTGAGGGTGTCGAAATTCATCGTTCTCTCCTTGAGAGCGGGTTATGGGGTTGAGGGGTCGAGGGGGTTCTTGATCGTGCGTTTCTTGATGTTTTGGAGGTCGAGTCGGCCGATCGGGAAAAGTAGAGCAGCGGCGGCGCGCTTAGCCGACGCCCCCTGGACGGGGGTCTGAACGACCATCGGCGCCAGACCGCTGCCGAGGAGCCTGCGTGCGGCTTTTTTGCTGGCCCGCAGGCCGTCGCCGTCGGCAGCGTGGCGATGGATTGCCGGGACCAGGGGCACGCCGACTTCGGCGCCGCCGGCGTGGATGGGCCGGCCGGCGAAGCAAAGTTTCATCAGTGAGTAAAACGCGTCGGGGTGGGCGGCGGGCTCCTCGGGGCGCGAGAACAGATCCGGATCGACGTCGCTGAAATCGACGAGCATCAGACCCCACACGAGATCGATCATGCGGCGCACGTCGACGCGGCCGGCGATGAACGCAGCGATGTCTTCGGGCCAGGCGCTCAGTTTACTGCGATCGCGCCAGGTCGACACGCCGGTCTTCTGCGCGCGGATTATCCGACGGTGCATCACCGCGTTGAGCGCGTCGACCGGGTCGCCTTCATGCCAGACGACGTCGCGATCGACGTGGTCTTGGAATCGAAGCCTGTCGGCGGCGGTTTCGACCGGTTCGAGGAACCCACGGATCGAGGACGTCGCGCGCAAGGCAGCGAGGCTAGCGGCGAGGCGAAACTCGGGGGAGCCGTCGTAGGCGTCGTCGACCCACTGAGGCGTCAACTTGTGCAGTGGGCGTACACTTTTGCTGCGCGCCCAGGCCGGGCGTCTGGCCAGCGTGCGTTCGCACTCGCCCAGACACACCAGCACGCGGGCAACCTGTGACGGCGACGCGCTCTCGCACAGCGCGAATAGCGACTCTTCGAGCGTGCGCAGCGCTGCGGCGACGGCAGAAGGTGCATTCTTGTCGCGTCCGGCGCGTCGAAAGCGCTCCAGCCACGGATCGATGTCGTCGATGAGATCGACCTGCGGCCGACGTTTGACGTGTAGGCGGCCCAGCGGGGTGGCGTAATAGGCGCGGCCATTGCGCATCTGAAATCCGTAGCGCACGAATTCGGTGATGCCGCGGTCAACACCGAGCTGGCTGACCGCACGCGCGAAGTCCAGACTATTGCCGGCAGCCCGTCTCCCGATCTGCGCGCGGCCCTCGGCCATCAACGTCTGCACCTGCGCGCTGGATGCCGGTGCATCCCACAGCGGCATCCACATCTCCGGGCGCGCGTCTGCTTCCTCTTCCGGGTCGGCGCTGCCGTGGCCGACGCCGACGTGGCGCACGCAAAACGGCGCGCTCATCGACGCGCCGCCGCTCGACTCGAGCCGCTTGACCGAAGCAGCCGCGAAGATCACCGCGCCCTCGAGCATGAGGACGAAATCCCACGGATTGCTGATGGTCTTGGCGTCGAAGCCTGTGGTCTGGTTGGTCCCGCCGGCGGCGTGCGGGAAATACTGGCCGATGGCGGCGCCGCTTTGCAGATGACTGTCGGCCACATCGAAGAGCGACGCCTCCAACCAGGCCGGTGCCATTGAAGTGGGCTCGCCCGAGTCGAAGTCGAATAGCGCGAGCAGACGCGACTGGAAGTTCAGCGTGAACTCGAGTCGGCCGTCGTTGCCACCCGTTCCAAGCACCGGCGGATACTTTGCTCCGTCGCCGGTGAGCACCACCACCGCGTCGAGCCAGCCGAGCGCGTGGTCGGGAAATCGCGCGCGACATGCCTCCAGGTATTCCTCCTTGCGAGGCTTGGGCACTTTGTCATCAAAACCGAGCAGCTCCATCAACTGAAACGCGATCTCGACGACCTCACGATACCCGGCGAGTCGTTTCGATTCTGCCGCAGCTACTGACTTAACTTCAGTCTTGGGCTTACCCAACTTGAAGCCACTTCCGCCGTTCCAGGGCGCGACCAGTGGCGTGGGGCGATAGCGTTCGGTGAAGAAGTCGAGCAGCTCCGGCATGGAGAGACGCGTCTGCAGCATGAACTCATCATCGCGCCACCAGCCGCGCGCCTCGGCGTCGGCCTGCTCGCCGACCAGGCGCAGCACGGCCAGGGCCTTGAGGTAGTGTGCCAGCGGGGTCGGAGAACAACCGGGCAGCGTCAACGTGTGGGTCACTGCGGTAGAACTCGCAGTCGGATCCTTGATTTGAGTCGTGGTCATGCTTCCTCCGTGAGCGCGTTGGTTTGCAGTCGCGATTCAGCAGCGCTGGCGCGCCGGTCGGCGAGCCTAAGAACGGCCTCCAACCATGCCAGGCGAAACGGCCCCATCTCGGAGTCGTCGCGCAGGGCCAGGGTTCGCTCCAACCAATTGTCCGACCCCAGGCGCATACACCGCAGATCGAGGGTGACGTCACCGACGGCGGTTTCGCCGGGGACTTCGAGCGCCTTCAAGATGTCGCCGTGCCACACACCGCGGGCGAAGAGGCCGTCGGCCGATGCATCCGTGGGCTCGTCCTCGCCGGGCAGCGATCGGATGGACAGTCGCACTTTGCCGTGGTGCGCGGCGATGAGATAGGCGGTCAGGTCGCGGTCGGGATCCTCGGCGCCGGCGAATTGGCGAAACGCCAGCGCGGAGGCCAACTCGTGGCGAAAATGGCGGCGCGCGTAGCGTCCGCGACGATGGTTGGACTTCGCCCAGGGACCGTCGCCAGGCGGGTCTTGGAGGTCGTCGGCCTCGACAGCCGGTTCGACGAGGCGAGCTTGAAATACCGGGTGCGCTTTGCCGACGTCGTGCCAGCGCGCTGCACGCACCAGGACGCGGCGAGCCGCGTCGTCGAGGCCCAGTCGGTCGCATAGGTCTTCGACGGCGCCGGCGACGTGATTTAGATGATCGTCGAGTCTAACCCATTGTCCTATATTTGAGCGCGCGTCGGCGTCCATCGCGTCGTCTCGATCGTCGGAGTTACCGGCGCCCTCGTCGTCGGCGGCGCTGTGGTCGTCGGCGAGCGGAACGGGCTGATTCTTTGGCGCCTTTTGGCCGGTCCAGCCGAGCCGTTCGTCGTAGCCGCCGGCGGCCGCCGCGAATAGAACAGTCATGCCGGGGCGCACGCGGTCGATCTGCCGCCATTGACCGTCGAGCGCATCCCAACTCCAGCCGGTGACGCTCTTCTTGCCGACGAATTTGGACAGCGCGGCCATCGACACCCGGCACAGCTCGTCGCGCTCGGCCTTGGCGATCTCTTCGCCGGGCCGATTGCCCTCCCAGCGACGCCAGTACACCAGCGCGTCGTTGTCTTCGCCGTCGCGAATATATCGGGACACGTCCATGTCGGCGCCTGCCAGGTCCGGCGTGGTGTCGAAGAGCTCCAAGAGGTCTTTGCGGCGAAGCACCGGTCGAATCACCGGCGGCGGCTCGTAGTCGATTTTTGCCAGCGCGCCGGGCCCGACGTCTCCGAGGCTTGCGAGCAGCTCGCGGGCACGCTGCATGTCGGCGAGTTCGTAGGGCAAGAGGCTGTCGTCGCCGTCTTTGTCGAACTCGACGTCCAGCCAGAACACCTGCGCCTCGTCGTACTCCCCGCTGCGATTGCACCGGCCGAAGCGTTGGACCAGCGAGGACCACGGGGCGAGCTCGGTGAACATGGTGCGCGCCGAGACGTCCACGCCGGCCTCGACGGCCTGCGTGGCGACCACGATGCGGTCGCCCGGCGCGTGTAGGATAGCCTCGTTGGCGCTGCGGTCGATGGGGCGATACCGCGAGTGCAAGAGGCTGGTACTCGACGGGTCGCGTCCGGCGTCGACGAGTGCTTCATAGATGTTCTGAGCACGGTTGACTCGATTGACGATGACCAGCGTGAGCGTGTCGTCGATGTGGGCGTCGAGTACGGCATCGGCGAGGTCGGAGGCGTATTTGGCCTGGTTCTTCTTCGAGGTGCTCTTGGGTACGATCACATCGCAACGCTCGAGGTCCTTTGCAGCAGATAGTCGCTGGTGGACGCGGCGGTGGTCCAAATCGGCGTCGTCGAGCGTGACGGTGATCCAGCCGGCCTCCGGCTTGGGGTGGTCGACGGTGTCGAGTTGTCCATCGCCCAGCGTCGCGCTCATCCACAGCGAGCGACTGTTGCCGGCGGCACCCAACAACTGTCGAAACGCCTCGAGCTGCGCGCTGGTCTCCACGGTCACGCCCATGAGCTGCGTCTCGTCGAATACCCACATCGCGTCGTTGTGCAGCAGCCCGTAATGTACTGGCCACTCGAAGCGGCTCATGCCGTAGCCGCGCATCAACGCTCGCGACAACAACATGTCCTGGGTGCCCACGATGACGGCCGGCCGCTCGGGATGCGCCGCCCATTCGACGTCCTGATCGCCGCCCATCAACAGATGCACCGACGGCGCCTCGGCCTCCGGCGCGAACTCTCGGCCGACGGTGTCGAGCCAACCCGCGATTGCCTGGTGGGTCTGAGTGACCAACGAGCGCATCGGTAGGCAATAGACCAGCCTTGTCGGCGTCTGCGCGGGCTGCTGGAGGCGCTTATACATCCACGCCACGCTCACCGCGGCGGTCTTGCCCAGGCCGGTGGGCACGTCCAGCATCTCCGGAAACGCTTGTGCGCCCAGACGCTGCTGGTAGGGATACGGTGCGAAGCCGGTGACTTTTTGAAAGAAATCAGTGTAGTTCATTGTTGCCTTCTTTGGTGAGCCAAGCTTGCTGAGTCAAGCAATGGTGATACCATTTGCTTAAGGCCACCGCGTTGGCGGTGTTCCCGACTTGCCACACGCCATCGGAGTGCTTATGCCGCGCACAGTTGAAGCCGTCATCGACGAAAACGGTGACATACGCCTACTCGAATCCTTGCCGCTTCGTGCTCGTCAACGTGTCCTGGTCACCGTCTTGGATGAAGAAGCCAAGGACATACTCGAGCCGAACCAAGAAGCCCTGTTGAGCGAAGCAGCGCTCGCCGAAGACTGGAACCGCGACGAGGAAGATCAGGCATGGAGTCACCTTCAGCCGGAGCAGTAATTTTAGTGCCGTTTCCCTTCTCCGATTTGTCGCGCTCGAAGCTGCGACCGGCTGTCGTGCTCGCTGAGACGAGCCGTCAGGACTTCGTGCTGTGTCAGGTCACCAGTAATCCATACTCCGATCCCGACGCCATTGAGCTAACCGACCAAAGCTTTGCGGTCGGCAGCCTCCAGCGTACCAGTTATGCCCGGCCAGGGAAGCTCTTCACTGCCAACGAAGAACTCTTCGAAGGCGTCGCCGGTCAGCTCGACGCCGACGCCCACCGCGAGATCGTCGACGGCGTCGTCGCGTTGCTGCGTGCGGGCCAATAATAGGTGTTGATCCGTGCAATGCTGGTTTTCGATGCGCGTGGACAAATCACCCCCCGGCTCCAAGCGAGCCCATATCGACCGTCAGCTCGTCCGGCAACTGCCCGTAAGGCGGGTTTTTACCAAACGCAGCTTTGACGAAGGCAGGTTTGACCTCCTCGTCGAAGAACGCGCGCACTTGGAGGTAGTCGGCCTCGTCGAGAGGCTCGAATCCATGGGCGAACAACGACTTGTTCCGTAGCCTCGCCACGGTGGTGCGGTTCTTCTCGGTCGCCCGACCGACATCGGCCATGGGGCCGCCGAGCTCGGCGATGACTTGCCAAGCGCTGTGCATCGCCATAGTCAATTTGCCGTCCCAGCCCTCGTTGACACAGTTGGGAAATTGTTCGGCGATCTCAGCAGGGACGTCGCCCGTGTCGATGTCGTGGTCGTACTCGAGGGTCCACTGCCCGATCCATTCGAAGGCGCGGTATAGGAGCAAGACACCGACGCCGTAGAGGCCAGCGTCTGCCCGCCGCTCGCTCATTAGGTACAAATTCCAGATGCCATAGGATCGCATGTGTCGATCAGGTGTGGGTTTCTTGAGCACACCCATGGCGCCCATGATTTGGCCGGGCACATGCCGGGCGACGCTGCTCAAGATACTGTAGGCTTCGACGTGCTCGAAGCGGTCCCAGGCGGCGAAGCCGGCGCTGAGGACGCGGGCGAGCTGGATATTGCTATCCGAAGAGCCGGTGCGCTCGAGCAAATGAGCAGCCTCAGAATAGGCGCGTCGCTTCCACGCCTGGCGAGCCTCGTCGAGCCGCCAACGATTGCGGACGCGCTCGACCGAGCGCTTCTGGGCGGACTGCATGCCCGAGACGACGCGGTTATGATCCGATCTCGGGCCGGTTACGACCGATAGTTCTACGCCATCGGACTGGATGGCGCTCAGCAGTAACCCGCCGGACATCGACTTGGTGCCGCCGGTGTAGTCGGCGATGAGCGTGCGCGCCTGGTCTTCGGCCTGAGCCATGCGCGTCCATAACACTTCGATGATGGCCTCGGGGTCGTCTGCGGGCACCTGGACAACTTCGAAGCTATCGTCGCTCAGGCCGATTTGCGTCGGAATATTGGGTAGGTCGGGCGGCTCGCCGAATTCACTCCGACAGACCATCCCATCGCCCTCAATGAGCTGGTAGGTGCCCTTGCGGCCCGACATGGCGTCGTCGGCGCTGCACACGAATACGACGTGATCGGGTTGATGATGTTTGACGGCGTCGACAATTGGTTGGTGACTGCCGCCGACGGTGCAAAATAGGATCTTGCTCAACATTTACTGCTTCTCCGATCGAAATCGTCCGTAGCCCACCGCCGTCTTGGCGCCGGCACCGATCCAGTTCAGCGCTTTTTCGAGCCAGCCGGCGGCGACTTCGACGTCGCGTGCAGCCTGCTCGTCGTCTGGGTGTCGAGGTAGAATGCCAAAGTGGAATGTGGCGCCGGCCGCGACGGTCAGGAATGGGATCGGCGTCGGTGAGTGCCAGTCTGCGGGTACTTCAGGCGGGCCTTGTTGATACCAGGGGCCGTAGTGCGGGGTCATTACGTCGGCTTCGAGGCGCGTCGGCGCGGTGGGCACGGCGTCCAAAAAAACCACCGAGCCAACCTGTTCTTGCACCCCAAAGATTCGCTCGACATCTTCGCGGCTGGGGTCGTCTTCGTCGAGCCACTGTTCGGCCCACGCTCGCACGACCCCTTTGACGCCGGAGCCCGGCAAGAATGGAGTGCCCAGCGTCGGATGCCAGGCGAAGCCGTTTTCGACCGGATGCTCGCGGCCCAACCCGGTGACGAAGCGACTGCGGGTGGTAAATTTGACGCTCTTGCCCTCGCGCGCCGCCACGAGCTTTCGTCGGCGCTCGACTGTTGAAACAAGCTGGTCGCGCTCGCCGACGGGCGTGGCGTCGGAGTTCCCGTCGAACTGAAAAATCCAGTCGCGCTTGCCTTCGCCGTTGTTGGGAAAGCCGCGAAAGTCGGCGTTCCAGGTGTCGCAGAATTTGTCGTACCACAGGCCCGCGTGAGCATGGGGGGGCCGACGGTCGGGGTGGTCTTCGCTGGCGTAAAGCGGCAGATTACCCATCGTGGACTCCGCTGTCGTTGAGAAAAGCGCGGGCGAATTTTTTGGTCCACTCCAGCCAGGCGAGCGCCTCGGACTGGGCGTGGACATATTTGCGCTGGCCATGTTGGGTGATGGCCGTGACGAGATCGCCGGCACCCCGATAGGGCGCGGTGTATTCATCGGTCGACAGCCAGGTGGACATGTCTTCGTAGAGGCGCTTGGCGCCGTCGTCGCCTTTGGCCAGGAGCGTGGCGCAGGTCTGGCCGAGCCCGTTGTTCACGATATTGGCGGCCAGGCCATTGGCCTCGCGCTTGTAGCTCTCGGCGAGGCTTGCTCCCTGTTCGTGCACCGCTTTTACAGCTTGGAGCGCGTGACGGGCGCGGCTTTGTTCGAGTGTGAGATCGTCGCTTGTCGTATCGCTGGTCATTGTACACCTCCCTGGTCGAGCCATTCGACGGCGAACCAGCCCTGGCCGACAGTGGCGTTACCGCCGACCTGCACATAAGGCGACTGGTTGAAGAGTTCTTGAGCCGCGACGAGCGCGTCGGGCTGGCGCTCGGCGAGGACCGTGTAAAACAGACTGTCGGGGGGGATGGTCTCTTCGTACCACAGATTCATGCTGGTCTTGTTCTCTTCGTCGAGTACGTTGCGCGCGTTGACCGATAGGCCGTAGCGGGCAAACCAGGTGAAGTCGTCGTCACGGAGAACGACGAGCTGTCTCTCCAAGCGCTGGGCGGCCTCCGGGTGGACGAATAGGCTGGCGAGCGCGTCGATCACACCTCGGTCGATGTCGGCGACGGTGGTGAACTGGCGCTCTTCGAGAAAGAGCGTCTCGCCGGTGCTGAATCCGAGCGCGCTATGCTCGTTGGCCAGCGCGTTCAGCTTGTGCTCAGCCAGGCCCTTCGCCTCGACGCCGGCCCGCCGTCGGTCGCGGGTGTAGCGCTCGATGAGGTGCGGGCAGGTCACCCATTTGTAGTGCGAATTGAGGCTGCGAACCGGCAACAGAAGCAGCCTTGCATCGGAGACAAGAAGATCCCCGGCGTTGTCTTGGACGCCGAAGACCTTGTCGGCCCGACCGTTTTCCTTCCAGCCACTCTGGCGAGCCTGGTCGCGCAGTGCGCCCTTGAGGCTCGAGCCCACGATGACCGGATAATCGGTGGCCGCCTCGCGCGCGACCGGCAGGTCGACAAACCCGGTGCTTCTGCCGGCCCCCGGGTGTACGGAGGTCTCGGCCAACATTCCCAATATTGCGTTGTTCATCTCATTCCTCGTTGATTGTACGGATTACCACGTGCCTACGACGACTTGTCCAAAGCCATAGGCAGTGCGTTGACCGACTTTCTGTTTGTGTGTCTCGAGCGCGGCGTCCAGCTCGTCGGGACCGGCCTCCAAGAAAAGCGTCGTCCCCGCTGGCCAGTACGGCTCGAGCGGCAGCGGCTTTCTTTCCAGCGAGTTCCATCCGCCGATGAACACCGGTTTGCCCACGCACGCGGATACCAACGTGCAGCCGGCCAGCTCGCCAAAGGCGTCAGGCAACGGCTGGTTGGGTTTGACCTCGTTGATGAGCAGGTCGTTGTCGAAGCGTGCCGGTGTCACGAATGTCATGCTCATTCGCTTTGATTCGCGAATGGCAGCCATGGGCGAGTCGGGTAGCTCGATCTGTTCGATGGCGTCGATGTTGGCCAGCCGGCTCTCGCCACCTAGCGGCACGCGACTCGGTGTCTTCCAGGCGCCGGGCATGCCGTCGACACGCGCGCCCAGCGAGATGCCTGGTGCCAGGCGTACATAGCTGGGGCTGTACAGCGCGCCGTCGCCGGTGGTGAGGGTGTCTTCTTTGCGTTTCAGCCCTACGCGCGCCTCGAGGCTCCACAGGTTCTTGGAGGCGATGCATTCGCCGGGGCCGGGCACTTCACCGCGAAGCACACGGGCCAGTCCGTCCGTTGTCAGCCAAATACCGTTGGGGTCTTTGAGCCCGTCTTCGTCGAGAGCTGACTGGGGCATACGTACCTCGTCGCCGAGGTCACAGCGGATGGCCTTGCCGGGCCGAAGCAACGTGCGCGGCGACCAGACCGGCTCGCCGGTCTTGGCGTCAGGCGCCTTGGTTCCAAGCAGGCTTAGCGGCGCGGGGAACAGCGGCCGATGCGCGCTATCTCTCTCACGCATTAAATAGGGTCCGAAGAAGTCCAGTTCGCCCAGGTCGTCGTAGCCGTCGCCGAGCACGTCGGTGAGCGACGTCGTCCAGCGCGAGCGACCGTTCCAACCGTTCTCGCGAGCCAAACCGGCGCGAAGTGCACCCACGACGGTGGTCGCGTGCGGCGGAAATAGGCTGCGCACGCCGGCCTGGTTGGCCTCGTCCTTGTTGTAGGGTCGACTGTCGCGGAAGAACCACGCGTCGACCGGGCTGAGCGATAAATTCGTCGAACTCATCAGTGGGACTCCTCGTCGGGCTGAAATTGGTGGCCCTCTTCGGCCAACAGGCGCGCCAGCAGCGGCGCGTCGAATCCGATGCGCTCGTTGTCGATGCTCAACTCATCACGTTGTCGGTCGCGCCGGACCTGTTTGCAGCATTTGACGAGCGCTTGGATGCGCTCGCGTGCTTCGGCTTCGTCGACGTCGGCGCCCCTCGAGCGGCTATATTCGGCCATGAGCAGCGCCTCGACGTCGAGGCCCTCGACGGTCTCGACAAAGGCGCCCGGCTCCCAATGCGCGGCGTCGTCGAGTAGGCCGAAGAGCCGGCGCATGGCGTAGATGAAGCTGCTCGAGAACTCGACGTCGTCGTCATGCGCGCCGCCGGATAGACGATCGGCCAACTCGTCCAGTAGGGTTGGATGGACCGCCGCGCTGGTCAGGTGGTCCCAAGGGACCGACCACTGCGATTGCTTGCCGCTCGATTTCAAGGCGGTGATCGCCAGACTATCGCGACCGGTGGTCTCCTTGGCGACGTCGTCGAGCAGATGATGTGCTTCGCGCAACACGTCGCGCAGCGGCGTCTTATAATGAGCATAGACCAGCCCGCCGGAGATCGTCGTCGCCAGCGCAAGCGAGTCACAGACCTCGGTGAACGCGTCGGTGTATGCGTCACGCAGTGCCACCGCACATCGCAACGCACATGGAAGCGTGAGCATAGCGAGCACGTCGTCACCACCGGCGTACACGGCGATGCCGTCGTGGCGGTGGACGATGTCGTCGACTCGCATCGCGAACGAGCCAAGCGCTTGACTTACCTCGCTGGTCAAGCTGACTTTGCCCGCCTCTCGCAGCAGCGCGCCCATCTTATCGCCGTCCATCAGCAAAAGCGCGTAATAGCTGCTGGGTCGGTCGTCCAGGTCACCACGAATGCGTCCGAGGTCCGCTTCGAGTTGGGCACGGGCGGCTTCGTCATCGAGCGGGGTGGCGCTGTCGTTAGCCAGCGCGTCGTCCAAGAAAAAGTTGCCGTCGAGCGTCACGAAGTCGCGATCCGCGAATGGCTCGAGTAAGCGAAGGTTCGTATTCCACTCGCCCCGCGCGCCAGGTCGGGCGGCGAGGACTTCGCTGGCGTATTCATCGGTGGCGTCAGGCGCGTTTCGAGCAGCCCGGGCCACCCAGGGCGCGGCGGCCAAATAGGCCGTTGACGGCCAGTTAGTCACGCCGATCTCCCAACCGATGACGTGCTTTGCCAGCTTCGGGTAAAGTCGCTTGACCAGCGCGATGGCGCAGAGTCGCTCGTCGTCGCCCAGGTCGAGACCGCCCATCTCCGGGCCGGCGCACATCTGTTGCCAGAAGCTATCTTGTGCGCGCTTGTCGTGCGAACGAATGTGGCCGGACAACTCCTGCCATCGGTGCATCATCGTGCATTTGTCGCCGGGTTCCACGGGGTCGACGTGCGAGCGCCAGTTCTTGCGTCGGTCGAGGACCTGCGCGCCGACTTGCTCATTCTCGACCGCCCATGAAACCTGCCAGAAGTCGGCGATCTGGCGCTCCCAGATCTCGCGAGTGCCGTTGCCGAACTCAGCGATGGGCTCGACATACTTTTCCCAGACTCTTTCTGTGATTTTGGTCCACGCGCGGCCGATGGCGACGGTCGCAGCCTCGACCGCCCGGTCGACATCGTCGACGGCCACCACGAAACGGTTGGGCAGCGTGCCGTGGCGCGGCGCATTTTGCGGCACCGGCTCGCCTCGACGCACCGCACGAACAGCCGCGTAGAGTCTGTTGTTGCTCACGTCGGGCAATATCATTTCCTTCGGATCTTCGATCACCGCGTCGATGGCGTGTCCTGCCAGGTACGACAGCAAGAACGAACTCGCCCATAGGTCACGCGTTCGGCGCGACTGGCCGACGAATGCCTGGACCGGGCCGAGGGAGAAGTGCAGTTCTTTAGCGACTTTCTTATTCATCGAGACTATTTACCTGAGCTGGGTGAATACGTGGTCGTCAAAGCGCGGCTCTGCCAGAAAGTCCAAGAAATCCTCAATGGGCTGCCACAGGTCGGCAGTTTCAACGGGTACTTTGGAGCGGCCGACGCTGAGTTTCTCATCATCGGGCAGGAAGTTTGCCGGCCAGAACGAGACGATGACCGCCGGGCCATGGCTGTCGAAATGGTGGACGTGAAGAAGCAGTGGACTGGCACGGCGGTCGTGATCGACCGGCTCGACGCCGGCTCCCTTTCGGATGCTCGAAAAGAAGTAGTTATGCGGCAAGCCAAAGACGACCCGCTCGGGATGTGATTTAACGGCTTCACCGCGCGATGCGACGGCGGCCATTAAGTCATGGTCCGCCCAGAAACGGCGAGTTTCGGGATCCACCGGATCGCCGAGCACTTCACGATCCGGACCATCTCGCGGAACTCGACCGTTGCTACGAAACCAGATCAGTTCACGGCCGATGGAATCTAGTAACTGCAGGCCATTGAGTTTCGATGGTCCGAGGTATGCGCCCACGCGAAGTTTGTCGCTCCAAGCCGTATAGGCTGGCTCGCCGGTGCTCTCGCCCACGTCGCTGGCGACTTTCAAGAGCGTCCTGGCAAAACTCTGCGGGGTAACGGCAATTGGTTCGCCATCGATCGAGCGCAAAGAAACGCTGCCATATCCCTTACGCGCCTTGCTGCCCAGGCCGCCAAAGAGGCCAAGGCAAATCAACGCGTTGCGGATTTCGAGGGCCTTGTCGGCGTCGGTCCCGTTCTTGCGCGGCTTCAAGGCGAGCCGCACAGTGAACTCGAAGCCTGGAGATAAGCACGCACGTGTCAGTTGTCCGGCCTCGGTTTTCTTGCGCTTGCTGCCGAAGGCGTGCATGACGCCGTAGCCCAGGTAGCGAGCGCCTGGCCCTACGACTTTGCCGCTTTCGACTTTTTCGCGAAGCTTGGTTCCCTTCTGCAAGGGCTCGGGAAAGTCGCCCGCGACATCGAGCAAGAACTCGGCCTGTCCGCCGCTGGCGCTGCCGAATAGATCGGCCTCCTGGTCGTAAATTTTCTGCAAGTCGCCGTCGAGTCGCTGCCAGGCGAGCGCACGCCACCAGAAGCGCAGCGCTCCCTTGAAGCTGGGCAGGCGAAACTCGGCGTGCTCGTTGTCGGCCCCGCCCAAGAACATGGGCGTGGTGACTCGATAGGTCGCCTCGATCGTCTTCACGATTGACATCTCCATTCAAGAGTCTGCGAGTGGGCTTGTTTGCTGCCCATTTGCGTCGACTCTCCCCACGGATACTGCTGTAGGAAGATTGTAGGCAGGTTTATAGGTCGGCGATGGGATTGTCGCAAGTTCCGAACTCTTTTCATTGATCGTTTCACGATCTGTATATAGGCTTTGATGCGGCGAGGTGCTGCGCTGGCGCTCCTCGCGTTTACCTGAGCTATCCATTGAAGGGGACACCGATGTCCGACGATTCCTTCCAACTCTTCTGCGTGGTCGGCGGTTCGCCGGCGGTGGTCACCGAGACCGTTTACGCACTGGCCGTGGTCGACACCGAAGACGACCCCGCCGAGCACATCGAGCGCATTCGCGTGATGACGACGACACACGGTCGCGACAAGTTGCAGCCGGTGTTGCTCGAGCAGTTGCGCCGAATGGCGCGCGACTACCCGGAGGCAGCCGGGCGCATCCCGACCAGCGAAGACCGGGTGTTGCCCATTGAAGTCGCCTCTCGTCCGGACACCGGCGAGGAGCTGGACGACGTGCGCGATTCGGTCGACAGCGCCGCGATGGCCGACGCGATCTTCACTTGCGTCCGACAGATGACGTCTGACGGTCAGCTCAGGCTGCACGCGTCGATGGCCGGGGGACGCAAGACAATGGGTTATTTCGTGGGCAATGCCATGTGGTTCTTCGGCCGCCGGGGCGATCGCCTCAGCCATGTGCTCGCCGGGCGGAATGCCGAACAGTGCAAGCATTTCTTCTATCCGCCACCGCGCTCGACCACCCTGAAAACATATTCGGACGTCGAATTCGACGCCGCTTTGGAGTCTGTCGAGTTGCACGAGATCCCGTTTGTTCGGCTTCCGGTCAAACACAAAGACTATCTCCCCGACACCTTTGCCGAGACTATTCGATCCGTGCAGGAGGAGCTGGTCGGTCCTGCGCGACTGGTCATTGACCTGGAGTTTGGGTCGGTGCGTTTCGGCGGTGAGAAGCTGCGCCTGACACCCTTGCAGACCGCGCTTTATATTGTGTTGGCAGTCGCTCACGACCGTGGACAGACCCCGATTGGCCGACGTGACTTTCTCGATGGTCGAGAGGGACGCCTCTCGGAGCTTCAAGAAGTCTATGAGGACATTCTCGGAGGCGTGCGTGATGAGGCATTTTTCTGGGACGCCCGCGCCAATTTTCGAGGTGAGCAACTCACTAAGAAGTTGTCTAATGTCACCACACAAATGGGAAAAATCCGCGAGGAGGTCCGGCGACGACTTAGAGAGTTCGAATACTCGCTGATCACCCCCGAAAGCCCCCAAAGACGCGGCTATACGCTCGGGATCGACCCAGGGCAGATTGATATCAAAGGTGAACACTTATATCCCGGATGAGTGGGGCGCTCGGGGAGGCACTTACTCCCCGAGCGGGCAAAATTCGTTATTCGATGATGTCGATGATCTCATCGACGGTATCGACGATGATCTCGACCACGGTGATGATGTCTTCAGGGTTCATCTTGCCTCCTGTGTGTTAGTCGTCCTTGGCGATATCGGCGCCGACCTTAATGGCGGTGACGGCCACGGCGAAGCCGGTCGCGACGCCGGCGGCGAAGTTCTTTACAGCCTGATCGTCGGTGATGTTGTCGACGACTTCGTCGATGTTGGTCGCAGCCACTTTGACGATGTCGGTGGTCTTGTCGTTATCGGTGTTCTTTGCCATCACGCGCTCCTATTCTGAGGGTTGTTCCGACCGCTCCATGCGGTGTGTGACCGTAGCGCTTTCAGCGCTGGTGACGACCCGTGTTGACGTCAATGACGCCAACACGGGCGGGGCCATCCCGTCGTCGAACTACTTGATCTTTTTGTAGACCTTGTAGGCTTTGTAGGCGATGACGGCGACTTTGATGATGACTTGCGGGTTCATGCGGCTCTCCTTGTTCTGGTGCAGTGAGTGACGAATGCACATTGAAGCCTAAGGGCGCTGGGCGGCTTCGTCTGCCCCTGTTGACGTCAATGTCAATCGAGGGACATCAACGGCGACTATGCGCCGTCGACAAGGGAGAGATTAGG
>JBKGZI010000091.1:0-15722 GCA_046545675.1 Persicimonas sp. | reverse complement strand
CCACACCGACTGCACTAACCTCCCTCGCAGCAAGTGGCAATGACCATCAACACGAAGACACCAATTATGGCAGACTCCTACCAAACTCCGCGCGTGCCCGCGGTCGACCAGGTCGGCATCGAGGAGCGCGCCGGGCGATTCAAGGCGCGCAGCATCAAGACCTCGGCGAAGGCCGCCGGGCTGAACCTGGCGATCTCGATGATCGACCTGACCACGCTGGCCGGCATGGATACGCCGGGCAAGGTCCGGATGTTGTGCCGCAAGGCGCGCCGGCCCAGCCAGACGCTGGATACCCCGCAGGTGGCTGCCATCTGTGTGTATCCGTCGATGGTGCCGGTGGTCGTCGAGGAGCTCGAGGGCACCGACATCAACATCGCCTCGGTGGCGACGTATTTCCCCAGCGGGCAGGCCTCGCTCAAAGAGCGCGTCGACGACACCAAAGAGGCGGTCGAGGCGGGCGCCAACGAGATCGACATGGTCATCAATCGCGGGGCGTTTTTGTCCGGCGAGTATGGCCGCGTCTTCGATGAGATCTGCGCGATCCGTGAAGCCTGCGGCGAAGCCCACCTCAAGGTGATCTTGGAGACCGGCGAGCTGCAGACCTACGACAACGTGCGCCTGGCCAGCCAGATCGCCATCGACGCCGGCGCACACTTCATCAAGACGTCGACCGGCAAGGTCAAGCCGGCGGCGACCATGCCGGTGACCCTGGTGATGTTGCAGACCATCCGCGACCACTTCTTGAAGACCGGCGAGATGGTCGGCATGAAGCCGGCCGGCGGCATCCGCGACGCCAAGCTGGCGCTGCGCTACCTGTCCATGGTCAAAGAGACGTTGGGCGACGCGTGGCTGACCAACAAATGGTTCCGCTTTGGCGCCTCCTCGCTGCTCAATGACCTGCTCATGCAGCTCGAGAAGCAAGAGTCCGGACGCTACCACTCGGATCGCTATCTGAGCATCAGCTAACTTTTTGAAGATAAGTGTGTGTTGGATTATCTGGCCAGCGATTTCCGGCCGAGGTCGAGCGCCTCTTCACGCTGTTTGAAGAGGCGCTCGATCATTTTCTCGGCCCGTTTGGGTTCCTGCCGGGACAGGTCGCTGCCCGCCTCGAGCTCCTCGTCCAGATCGACCAGCGTATGATGGGTGGTATGCCAGTCGTAGGTCAGCTTTCGGTCGCCTTCGATGAACGCGGTTCGATGGACCGGGAAGAGCCCGCCGGTGCCCCGGCGGTTATCTACGATCACCGGATCTTCGGGCGCGTCGGTGTCGTCGTCGAGGTGGCCGAGCATCGAGGCGTTGAGCTGCGGAGCGACCGGTTCGACATGCAGCGCGTCGGCGGCGGTGGCCGGCAGCGCCGTCAATGACACGGGCGTGCGCACCCGCCGAGGTTCGGCATCCGGCAAGCGCATCAGCAGCGCCACGCGCACGCTAGCGTCGGCCAATGTGGTGGCGTGACCCTCATAACTGAGCTCTCCGAAGGCGCGGCCGTGGTCGGCGGTGACGACGACCAGCGCCCGATCGAGCACACCCTCGCGCTCGAGGCGATCGTAGACGCGCTCCAGGGCGCGATCGACCTTTTGAACCTCATCGACATAGCACTCATAGCCCCCCTCAGTGCCGTCGGCGCAGACGTGCTCGGCGTGTGGATCGGCGAGATATCCGACGGTGACGGTCGGCGCAGCATCGAAGAAGCCGCCGTCGATGAGCGCCTCGAAGCGAGAGACGAATTGTGCCGAGGTGTGGCCCCTTTCGTCGGTGGTCGGGTCGATCACGCGGTAGTCGGCCTCGACGTCGAACTCGCCGTCGAGCATCCAGGCGAAGGGCGTCGAGAAGATCAGCGCCGAGTGCCCGTCGGCACCGGCTCGCTTGGCGCTCAAATGCCCGATCCAATGGTCGTCGAGGGTTCGGGCGTACAGCTCCGGCCGGTCGGCGATGGAGGCGAAGACCTCCGGGGCGATGCCGGTCAGCATCGGGCCGAGCGAGAATCTGGTGCGGTTGCTCGGTGCGTAGGCTCGCTCGAAGCGTGTGGATTGGGCGTCGAGCTTGTCCAAAAAGTCGAATCGAGCGCGCTCATCGGCGTCGTTGACGAGATCGGCGCGCAACGAGTCGACGATGAAGACGATGACGTGATCGACGGGCTGCTCGAGGGGCTGCGCCGCCGAGTCGGCCACGTCGACCTCGGGCCGGTCCGCGGGCTCATGAGGATCGTGCAGGATGGCAGGAGGAGTCAGCGAGGCGCTGTTGTCGTCGGGGTCGTTGCCGCCGGCGTCGGCGGCATAGTGGCCGTCGAGATCGGCGTCCTGCGGCGTGGAGGCCGCAAACCAGACCAGGCCGACGGCCGAGTCTCTCGACAAGGAGCCAAAGCGGTCGGGAACCGGAAGCAAAGCCATCCAGATGGCGGCGAGCACCATAGTGACCATCGCGCCCGCGGCGCCCAGCGACAGCGCCCGCGGCAGGGCGCGGCGGGCCTCGCCGGCGGCGGTCGTGGCCAGATGAGCCGTGCCGAAGGCGAGGGCAACGACCACGATCAACTTGGCCTTGACGTAGCCGTCGATCAGCACCCACGGCAGCCAAGCGGCCATCGCGCAGGCCGCCAGACTCAGCCCGGCGCAGGCTGCCAGGGGCCGGTTGAGTCGGCGCATCGAGACCTGCAACACGCCCAGCACGCACACCACCAGCGCCAATGGCGGCCCGATGAGCGTGAAGGCCATCGCACCTTTGGAGTCGGGGGCGGGCGCCCCCCAGTGCAGCGTGGTGAACGCGAAGCCCGCCGCCACGATAATCCAGGCGGTGGGGACGGCCTCGGCCGGCGCTCGCCAGAACAGCCGGGCGCGCCAGCCGATCAGCCCCAGGAGGGCGAGGTTGGCCGGCAAGATCCACCGGGGGGGATCGGCGGCGTCGAGCGCCATCGTGGCGGCCAGCGCGACCGCGGCGAGCGGCGCCGACCAGAATAGAAGCCTCGCGATGACTCGCTCGCCGCCAATCTTTCGCATGCGCGCGCCGAGCAGAGCGATCAGCGCGGCCGGTACGGCTGCTCCGATTCCCGCGGCGCTGGCCACGCGCACCAGATCGAAGGGGCGAAAACCCACCTCACGGCCCCATCCGACCGCCGCCTGCGAGACGGCGAAGCTCAGCACGACCATCCCGGCGACCATCCCCGCACACAATGCGGCCTGGGCGGCGGAGGGTCGCTCGGCTCGGGGGCCCTCGGGTTGGGGTCGCGTTCGGAGCATCGACATTGACGGGGCAATACGCGCTGTCGCAGCGCTCGAGACGGAGGCGATGACGCCACCTTATCAGAGATGTCCGCGCGATGGCGACCGCCGAGCCAGCCGGCCCTGCCCGCTCGGCCCAAGCTGCTTGTCACTTCGCATCGACTCCACTAACCTGCGCGGAGTCGGATTACACGCGGCTTTTGGGTCCCAAGATCACATGGCAGGATCGCATGGCTAGGATCATATCGCCGGGACGCTGGGTGCGCCGATGGCCCACTACCTGAGCATCAGCTAGAAGAGACCTCTCATGAACAAACCAACCGACGTCAAAGACCTCCTATTCGGCGACCTGTGGGATTACGCCCCGGCGCCGCAGGGCACGGGCTTCGTCGAACTCGACGAGCGCTACGGACATTTTATCGGCGGTGAATTTGTCGAGCCCGAAGACTCCGAGTACTTCCAGTCGATCAACCCGGCGACCGAGAAACCGCTGGCCGAGATCGCCATCGCCGACGAGGCGACCGTCGACCGGGCGGTCCAAGCCGCCCGCAAGGGCTACGAGAAGTATTGGAAGAAGACCGCTCCTGCCGAGCGGGCCAAGTATATCTACCGGATCGCGCGCATGATGCAGGAGAAATCGCGCGAGCTGGCCGTCGTCGAGTCGATGGACGGCGGCAAGCCGATCCGCGAGTCGCGCGACGTCGACATCCCGCTGGCAGCGGCGCACTTCTTCTACTACGCCGGCTGGGCGGACAAGCTCGAATATGCGTTCCCGGGCGCGTCGGTCTCCTCGATCGGCGTGGCCGGCCAGATCATCCCGTGGAACTTCCCGCTGCTTATGCTGGCCTGGAAGATCGCGCCGGCCCTGGCGACTGGAAATACGGTCGTGCTCAAGCCGGCCGAGACCACGCCGTTGACGGCGATGCTGATGGCCGAGATCATTCAAGAGGCCGATCTTCCGCCGGGCGTGGTCAACCTCGTCAACGGATTCGGCAAGACCGGCGCCGCGATCGTCGAACACGACGACGTCGACAAGATCGCCTTTACCGGATCGACCCACGTCGGAAAGATCATCCAGCGCCAGCTCGCCGGCACCGACAAGCGGCTGACCCTGGAGCTGGGCGGCAAGGGCGCCAATATCGTCTTCGACGACGCTCCCCTCGACCAGGCCGTCGAGGGCATCGTCAACGGCATCTTCTTCAACCAGGGCCACGTCTGCTGCGCAGGCTCGAGGCTATTGGTCCAGGAGAGCGTCCACGACGAGGTCATCGACAAGCTCAAGCGGCGCATGGCCACGCTGCGCGTGGGCGATCCGCTCGACAAGAACACCGACGTCGGCGCCATCAACTCGCTCGAGCAGCTCAACCGCATCCAGGAGCTGATCAGCGCCGGCGTCGAAGAGGGCGCCCAGATGCACGTGCCCGACTGCCCCACCCCGGACACCGGCTATTTTCTGCAGCCGGCCATCTTTACCGGCGTCACCCCGTCGCACCGCATCGCCCAGGAGGAGATCTTCGGGCCGGTGCTGTCGGTGATGACCTTCCGCACCCCCGAAGAGGCCGTCCATAAAGCCAACAACACCCACTACGGGCTGGCCAACGGCATCTGGTCGGATAAGGGAAGCAAGCTGTTCAAGATCGCCGGCGCCCTCAAATCGGGCATCGTCTGGGGCAATACTTATAACCGATTCGACCCGGCCAGCCCGTTTGGCGGCTTCAAGGAGAGCGGGTTTGGGCGCGAAGGCGGCCGGCACGGATTGTTGGCGTATTTGGATATTCAATAGGGTAATGCTTGGCGTGGACCCCCCCACCGCCTCGCGCTGTACGACGCACGGTCAACCCGCACAAGCGCGAGGCACCTCCCCCTGGGGGGAGGGATGCTCCCGCGTAAAGCAGCCAAGCCGCCAATGCGCAGGAACAACTCTCCCCCCGGGGGGAGATGCCGTAGCGAAGCGAAGGCAGTGGGGGGGCGGCGGCAATCCCAAAAGCTCCGATCAAAAACGGTTTTATCATGGCCAAAAAAAATAAGAAGCGAGAACGCCTAAGCGTCCTCAAGACATACAAACTCTATATCAACGGCAAATACCCCCGCACCGAAAGCGGGCGCTATCTGACCGTCCACGATCACAAAGGGGGCTTTGTGGCCAATATCTGCCATGCCTCGCGCAAGGATTTTCGTGACTCGGTGGTCGCCGCGCGCGAAGCGCTCGACGGCTGGTCCGGCCGCACGGCCTTCAATCGCGGCCAGATTTTGTACCGCATGGCCGAGATGATGGAGGCTCGCCGCGGCGACTTCGAAGCCGGGCTGGTCGACATCGCCGGCTACTCTGCCAAAGAGGCCGGCGCCGAGGTCGACGCCTCCATCGATCGGCTGGTGTGGTACGCTGGCTGGTCGGATAAATTCGAGCAGGTCTTCGGCTCGACCAACCCGGTCAGCTCCAACCACTTCAACTTCACCCAGCCCGAGCCCACCGGCGTGGTGGCGGCCTTCGCACCCAAGAACGCCCCGCTTTTGGGGCTGATCTCGACGGTCGCGCCGCTGATCGTCTCGGGCAACACCGCCGTGATCATCGTCGAGAACGACGCGCCGACGCTGGCCATCGACTTCGCCGAGGTGCTCAACAACAGCGACCTTCCCGGCGGAGTCATCAACATCCTGACCGGCCTGCGCGAAGAGCTGCGCGGACACGTCGCCGGCCACAAAGACGTCGACGCCGTGTTGTGTTACGGACCCACGAAGGCCGAAAAGCGCGAC
This sequence comes from Persicimonas sp., assembly GCA_046545675.1. Classification (GTDB taxonomy): domain Bacteria; phylum Myxococcota_A; class Bradymonadia; order Bradymonadales; family Bradymonadaceae; genus CAYLTX01. The sequence goes on along the minus strand of JBKGZI010000091.1, from coordinate 9,753 downwards.
ATCGCGCTGGAGGCGGCCGAGACGGTCAAGCGGGTCAAATTCTACGACGACCCCGACGCGAAGGGTTGGCGTGATGATGACCAGCAGAGCCCGTATCGGATCATGCCGTTCGTGGAGTTCAAGACGGCCTGGCATCCGGTGGGCGTCTGACGACGCTGTTCTTGGTTCTTGGTTCTTGGTTCTTGGTTCTTGGTTCTTGGTTCTTGGTTCTTGGTGCAGCCAGACTGAGTACGTGTCGAGATTGTGATCTCGGTCGGCGCACCTACACTCTGAAGTAGACCTACTTCAATCTGCGGCGCCTGTGGTTTTGGGCTCTCGGTCCTCGGAATATCTACGCCTTCCGAGATGCTCAAGAACCAAGAACCAATCACCAAGAACCAAGAACTAAAATGCACAACTTCCCGACCCACTTCTGGCGCAAGCTTCAGAGCTACAAGGACCGCACCGCCGTCGTCGGCGTCGACGAGCGTGGTAAGGCGGTCGAGCAGACCTATTGGGAGTGGACGCGGCGCCTGCAGCGGCTGGCGATCGCCTTGTTGGACGCCAACTTCGAGCCGGGCACCCGCATCGGGATGCTGGCGCCGAGCGGCAAGGACTGGCTGGATCTTGCGGTGGCGAGTTGGCTGGTGGGCGGGTGTGTGGTGCCGATCGTGGGCGGCCAAGGCCGCACCGCCACGCTGCGGGCGCTGGCGCGCACCGGCGCCGAGTGGCTGGTGGTCGGCGACGCCGACGAATATTGGCGGCTGCGTGGCCCGGAGGGGAAGATCCCCGACCATCTCCATTGGATCGCCGTCGGCGGCGCCGAGTTCCCGGCCGGCCGGCGCTTCTTCGAGCTCGACGAGCTCGACGCGCGCGGGCGCTCGCTGGCCGTGCGCGGCCACGTCGACGTGTTGGCCAAGGCGATCTACGGGCTCGACATCGACCAGCCCACGCTGGTGCTCTTCGACAAAGAGCTCACCTCCGACCCGCACGGCGCCTATTATACCGGCGACAAGCTCGGCGAAATGCTCGATCTGCTGGGTGAAGATCTGCAGTTGGCCGCCGACGATCGCCTGGCGGTGACCCTGGAGTACGGCTGCATGGAGGCGTGGTTGCTGACGGTGGCGACGCTGCTGCAGGGCGCTCAGATCGCCATCGCCGACCGGCCCAAGGATGTGCGAAACCACATCGCGCAGCTCGCGCCGACTCGCCTTGTCTGTGGGCCGGAGTTTCTCGACGATCGCGCCCAGAAGCTTCGCGACCAGCTCGAGGAATCGCCCGAGGGCCTGGCGGCCGACGGCGGCGGCAGCGAGCGGGGTCTGGGCACTCTGCTGGGGCGAGTCGGAAAGGAGGTCGCCCGCAAATTCTTCTACGACCCACTCGACCAACAATTCGGCGGCAAGCTCGACGCGGCCTACCTGGTCGGCGGCGAGTTGTCCGACGACGTCACCGCCGTGATCGACCGCACCGACCTGACCCTGCTGGGGCTGTACGCCAGGCCCGAGTGCGGCATCAGCCATATCGAGCGGCCCGGCGCGCGGCGTCGCGGCTCACAGGGACGCCCCGTGCAGGGTTACGCCTGTAAAATCGCCGGCGCCAAGCGCGGCCGCGTCGGCGAAGTCCTGGTGCGCAGCGACTTTATCTTCGACGGATATTGGGACGGCGAGGGGCCCCTCGCCGTCGACGCGGACGGTTGGCTGCACACCGGCGACCGGGGGCGCATCGAAAGCGGTTATCTCTTCCTGAGCGAATAGACTCCGAGTTGAGGCGGAAAAAAGGCATTCACCACAGAGATCACAGAGCGCACAGAGGAAAGGATTTTAGAACTAAATTTGCGCTTATCTCTGTGTCCTCTGTGGCCTCTGTGGTGAGCTTGTTGTTCGCCGTTCTTGCACAAGTGCAGATTGGGGTTTACAACTTAGCCTGGTTTCCGCAAAATAGCGGCGTCCCACCGGCGGGCGAGAACTCGCCACACGTAATTTTTTGAGGTTTGAGACGATGGCTGAAAAGCACGACGAGCACGAAGGACCGATTCACCAGGCGCCCTGGGTTGCCTATCTCACCGTCGCCGTTTGTTATGCGGTGTTGGCGTTGATCATGTTCGCTAAATTCGCCGCCGACGGCGTCGAAATTGGCGAGATCGGCTACCTCTTCGCGATCCAAGCAGGCGTGCTCGCCGCGTTTGTGCTCGTCTTTGGCGGGGCCCTCTTCTTCGTCAACAAGCTCATCGGCGCCCCGACCGCGACAGACTAAGCGCAATCACGAGCGTCTTCCGACTCTCGGCCTCATGAGCCTTCGACAGGCACCTACGATTAAGAAAGTGAGAAAGTGAGGAAGTAAGAAAGTTAGATACGGCAACCGTCTCGAGACGAGCGTGGTTGTTTGGCGCTGTTCTTACTCTCTCACTCTCTTAATTTCTTACTCTCTCGTAGCCGATCAGCGATCTCTATCGGTGCTGCACAAATTGTCCGAGCCCTAAAAGTCTACGTCCTCGCACTCTAGGGTTTGGGAATCCGAAGCGTCCCGCTGATCATCGCTGATCCGCTCAGGAAATACATCAGCGACAGCGGGTGCCATCCCATCCCCGCGATCTGCACACTCCCCAGCCAGAAGTCCTCGTGCACCGCTCCCTGCCCGTAGGCGATCGCCAATACCACAACTAAGACGATGCTCGTCGGGATCGGTGTCCCCTCGAAGTATTTGACCTTGCCGGAGGCCTCGTCGGTCAGCGCGACGGCGGTGGCGTTAAAGCGGGCCAGTCGGCTGATGCCGCAGGCGACGAAAAAGATCAGAATCGCCATGTCCAGCCCGCCGCGCATCCCCAGCGTCCAGGCGAGCACGGCCGGGGCGACCCCGAAGGAGACGATGTCCGACAGCGAGTCGAGGTCGGCGCCCAGCGCCGACTGGCGGTGGCGCCAGCGGGCGACGTAGCCGTCCAAGAAGTCCAAGAACAACGCCGCCGGCAAGAGCGCGAACGCCACCCAAAGATAGGCCGGCTCGCGCTCGGCCGCGTAGCTGAGCGCCATGAAGATCGCCGCGGTGCCGCAACTGGCGTTGCCCAACGTGATCAGGTCGGCCAGCGCGAACTCGCGAAGCATCGAGAAATGTTTCTTCTTTGCCTTCTTTTGTTCGGTCGGCGCGGCCGGTTCGGACTTCTCGGGCAGCGACATCAGACTCCTGGTGAGCAACAATAATACATTTGATAGACGAGAGTTCATCGGCTCGAGACAGACGCGGCCGCCGGGGCCTCGGCTTCCAACTCCACGTCGAAGACGTCGCCGCCAAGCTCGCGCGACAGGCGACGGTCGAACTCCTCCATCTCCGCGTCGTCGAGGCTCTTCTCTTCCTCGTCGGACGAGAAGACCGTCTTGCCGAAGACCACCTCGCTGGCCGCCGAACGGCGGGCCTCCTCGCCCGCCTCGAGCTCCTCGGCGACGCGAGGGAAGCGAAAGACGGTCAGACCCTCGTCGGTCACGTCGATATCACCATCGTAGCCCACAAGGAACCCGTCCTGAAAGGGCTCCGGGATGGAGCTGTCGGGCACCGGCCGCGCCTCGCCCTCGCGCGCCGATTGGTAGACGACCGACAGGGACTCGCGGCGCTGGTTTTCACGCTCGGCTCGCTGCTGGTCCTTTTTATGCGAGATCTTGCGCAGCAGCGGGATGGCAAAGAATAGCGAGCTGAAGACGAAAGGCACCCAGCCAAGCCCGATCGTCGCCCCCAGCGGCAGGCCGACGACCGCAAATAGGATAAACGCCGACATCGCCAGGTTAAAGCCGTTGAGCACCGAGATCCACGTATTGGTCGACTTGGGGTTGCCGGTCAGCGGTGGCACCGTGATCTTGCGCTGCCAGATCGGTGAGACGGTCTCGAAGGACTCGCCCTCCTCGGCGGTGACCATCAGCTCGTCGAAGCGGTAGACCAGCACACCGTCGTCGCTGACGTCGACGTCGCCGTTAAAGCGCACGATGCTGCCGGTCAGCGCGTTCTCGGCCTCGTCGAGGGTCTGGCCGGTGCGCGAGGCCCACTCGGCGGCGGTGATCCGCCCGTTCTTGCTGCGCACGAACTGCGCGAAGGCCTTCTCGGGCCCCAACGGGTCCTGGGAGGGCGTCTCGGGGCCGAAGAGATAGTCGAAGACCTTCTGATAGAACGCCTTGGTCGGCTTCTCGCGCTCCTGGCGCTGGATGCCGCCGAAGATCCCGCGCCGCGCGCCGCCTCGGCCGTAGCCTCGCCCGAAGCCGCGCCCATAGCCGCGCTGGCTGCCCCCCGAGAAGATATTCCACCAGAACATGAACTCCAGAAAGCGCGCCACCAGCAAGAAGGGCAGCAGGCCGATGCGCCCGCCGCCGCGGCTGTCATCGGACTGCATGCTCATCGCGAAGCCGGCGATGCCCACGGCCAATAGCAGCAGCACGAAGAGCACCGTGTAGCCGACCAGCATGACCATCGTCCAGACCTTGAAAAAGCCCTTGAACGCCTTCCAGAGCCCCTGCTTGAAGGCGTGCCAGGCGCGGCCGGGCTGCGCCCCGCGCCGCGAAAACGACGGATCGAAGCGGTACCGAAGATTGCCCTCGTCGTCGACGTCGAGGTGGCTGGTATACAGCGTGAGCATATGCCGCAGCGCCCACTCGGTCTGGTCGTAGCCCAGGCCGGTGTCGGCAGAGACATCCCCGGCGGTGGCCACGCCGTCGCGCTTCTTCAAGCTCCCGAGGATGCGCTTTTCGAGCTTGTAGTCGAGATTTAGGTCGTTGGATTCTGTGGTCATTGTTACGACTCGGTGCTGAAATAGAACTCCTCGGACTCACAACGTTTGTGGGGCGTTTGAAATTCGCGAGGGGCATTTTGTGGCGTGGTGCTAAGCGGTGGGGGGGCCTCAACAACCCGAAATCCACTCTCACCCCTCAAAACTCCCACCTCTCCCCTTGCCATCTGCAAACTTCTGCGCCCCTTCCCTCGCGCCGGCGTTCAGTGACTCCACGCCCCGCTCGAACTCATTGGCCAGCGCACCCTCTAAATTAAACCCGAATTGCTCGTACGCAGACAAACGGTCGTTTCGCATACACGTCTGCGGGAACTTCGCCAGCCGGTGGGCGAGCGCCTCGGCGGCCTGGCGCGCGGAGCCGGTGGGGACGACGCGGTTGACCAGGCCCATGCCGAGCGCCTCGTCGGCCCCGACGGGGCGGCCGGTCAGGATGAGGTCGAGGGCCCGCGACAGGCCGATGAGCCTGGGCAGGCGCACGGTGCCGCCGTCGATGAGCGGGACGCCAAAGCGTCGGCAAAAGACGCCGAGCACCGCGTCCTCGTCGGCCACGCGCAGGTCGCACCACAGCGCCAGCTCCAGGCCGCCGGCGACCGCGTGGCCGCTGATCGAGGCGATGACCGGTTTTTCCAGCAACATGCGGGTGGGGCCCATTGGGCCGTCGCCGTCGGGTTCGACGCGGTTGGGCGAGCCCTCGGCGAATGCCTTGAGGTCGGCGCCCGCGCAAAACGTGCCATGTGCCCCGTGCAACACCGCCACACGCGCCTCGTCGTCGGCCTCGAACTCCCGAAACGCCTCCGCCAACGCCTCGGCCGTCTCCCGATCCACGGCATTCCTGCGCTCTTCTCGATCCAACACGATCGTCCAAACAACGCCATCTCTCTCCACATCAACCACACACGCCTCATCCAAGCTTGAATACTCCAGCTACCCTCCCCGCTTTGCAGTTCAAAAGTGGGGAGGATCAAGGTGGGGCCGTCTCTCGGGCAAGGGCCCCACCTTGATCCTCCCCACGCTGAAAAGCGCGCGGGGAGGGATAGCTCCTCCGAACCTCATCTGCCACGCTACCTTACGACCCAATCCGCCCGGCCATCTCCACGGCCAACTTCAGCGCGTAGCGCATCGAGCCGGCGTCGGCCACGCCCCAGCCGGCGATATCGTAGGCGGTGCCGTGATCGACCGAGGTGCGCACCACCGGCAGCCCCAGGGTGATATTTGCCGACTCGCCGAAGTGGAGCAATTTCAGGGGGATAAGGCCCTGATCGTGATACATGCACACGACCGCGTCGAAGGGTGCGCGCCCGCCTCGGTATCGCGCGAAGAGTGTGTCCGACGAGTAGGGTCCGGACAGCTCGACGTCGTCGGAGAGCTCCTCGGCCAGTTTGTTGACCACCGGCCGGATGATCTCTTCTTCCTCGATGCCCATCACGCCCTTTTCGCCGGCGTGCGGGTTGAGCCCACAGACGGCCACGTCGGGATGCTCGACGCCCCACAGCCGGGTCAGGTCCCTGGCGGTGGTGCGAATGACGTCCTCGAGTCGGCTATATGTGAGGTGCTCGCTGATGCGCGAGACGGGCACGTGGGTGGTCACCAGCGATACGCGCAGACGGGGCCCGGCGAGCATCATCGCATGCTCGCTGGCGCCGAAGGCCTCGGCCAAGATCTCGGTGTGGCCGACCGGGGGCATGTCGATGGTTCGAAAGAGCTCTTTGGTCCACGGCGCGGTCACGATCGCCGCGATATGACCCTCCTGGCTGGCCGTCACCGCGCTGTGAAAGGAGGCCAACTGGATTTGCGCCGCACGCGCGTCGCGCTCGCCGAAGGGGATGTCGGACGCCTCGAGGTTGGGGAGCACGTCGATGATCCCGATCGCGTCGGCCTCGACGTGGTCGTCGGGCCCGTGCATCGGGTCGAAGCGGCCCGTCAGCGGCTCATAGCCGCTGACCGCCTTGACCAGCAAGCGATCGGTGCGCTCGAGCACCTCCCGGCTGCCGAAGACCACCGGCTCGAATTCCTCGCCGAAGCCCCCTTCGAACGCGAGCTGTAATGCTTTGAGGATGACCTCCGGCCCGATCCCCGCCGGGTCGCCCATTGTGATGCCAATCTTCATGACGCCTCGTTACTTTACGGACGACTACTGCTTTTTAGCCTTACCAAGAACCAAGAACCAAGAACCAAGAACCAAGAACCAAGCGTTGCTTTACGGACGACTACTGCTTTTTAGCCTTACCAAGAACCAAGAACCAAGAACCAAGAACCAAGAACCAAGAACCAAGAACCAAGAACCTTAAACCTACGGCGCAAACGCCACGCGACAGCTTTTCATTCTCGAAAATAAGAAGATCGACGTGACCATACTCAATATTTGACGTCGACGAATGAGCGGGCGCGCAGGTTCTGTAGGTAGGCCTGCAATTGGCGCTCGACGGCCTCTTGTTGCAATTGGGCGCGAAGCTGCTCTTTGCGCTCGGTGGCGTTGTTGTCGGCTTTGTAGCTGACGCCGGTGACCTGGATGACGTGGAAGCCGAATTGGGTGCGCACGACCTCGGACAGCTCGCCTTCCTCGAGGTCGAAAGCGGCCTCCTCGAATTGGGGGTCGAGCTCGCCGCGGCCGAAGCTGCCCAGATAGCCGCCCTGATCGTTGGACGGCCCGTCGCTGTGGGCCTCGGCGACCTCCTCGAAGCTCTGGCCGGAGCGGATCATCTCGCGTGCGGCCTCTGCGTCGCGCTTGGCGCGGGCGATCTCGGCGTCGCTATTGTCTGCGGGGCGCACCAGCACGTGGCGTACGTCGATATTTTTGCTCTGGCCGCCGGCGTCGCCGAATCGCTCGCTATAGGCCTTCTCGACCTCTTCCTCGGAGACCTTCACCTGGCTGCCCACCTTGACCTTGACGATGCGCAGCTTGAGCAGGTTCTGGCGGATCATCTCGCGGTAGGTCTCGTAGGACATCCCGTATTGCTGGATGGTCTGGCGAAATTGCTGCTCGTCGAGGCCCTGCTGCTCGCGGGTATAGGCCAGCCACTGGTCGACCTCCTGGTCCGAGACCGACAGGTCGAGCTTGTCGGCCTCCTGGAGCAGAAGCCGGCGGTCGACCAGCTCGTCGAGGACCTCATCGAAGATCTCTTCGCGCTGCTGCGGATCGTCGAGCGCCGACGGCTCCATCCCGTTTTGGAGCAAGTAGGGCGTCGTCGCCTGCTTGAGCTCGTGGTAGGTGATGATCTGGTTGTTGATGCGCGCCACGATGCGGTCGACGAGCTCGGCGTTTGCGGTGCCCGGCGCCGAAAACATCACGGCAAAGCCGCCCAGGATACAGGCAACGGCGAGCAGGATGGGTGCGATTTTATTCATGGTATCTATGGACTTCGTTCGTTGATGAGTGCTTTAGTGCCGCGCTTATTGCCTTTGCGCAGCGCGGGTGTCTTCGTCTTTAGACTTGTCACGGTCCTCAAAAGAGGGCGCCACCGGCTCGACGGGGATATCCTCGAGCGTATGCGGGGCGTCGGCCTCGGGGGCGCGGGCTTTCTGAACGAGTTGCTCGTCGATCTCGACGCTCGCCTTCTCGCTGAGCTCGTCGACAAATTGCGCGCGCAACTCCTCGCGGCGCTGGGCGGTCAGCTCCTCTCGGATCTCGGAGGCCACGGTGTCCAGCGGCCGGGTCTGCGCGTCGCGTTCTTCCAAAAAGGTAGCCAGTGCAAAGCCCTCGTCGAACGCCACCGGCTGCGTGACCTGGCCGGGCTCACTCAGCGCGAAGACCGCCTCGGAGAGTTCGGCGCGCTCGGGGCCAGCCTCGGGCTCGTCGACAAAGCCGATATCGCCACCTTTCCCGGCGATCTCGCGATCCACCGAATAGGTATTGGAGGCCCTGCGAAACGCGTTGACGCGATCGTCGCCGGCTTCGTCCAACTCGGCCAGCACGCGCTCTCGGATCCGCTCGGCATCCTCGCGCGATTCAACCTCGATGAGCGCCACCCGCCGAGCCGAGGGCTCTCGATAGGCCTCGATATTCGCCTCGTAGTGGGCCTGAATCGCCGCCTCGTCGACCTCCTCCGAGGAGCTTCGCTCCCGGATGACGCTATCGAGCGTGCGCTTGGCCAGCGCCTGCTTCATGGCAAAGAGCACCTCGGGCCGGTCGCCGTAGCCTGCTTCCTCGGCCCGGTCGGCCATCAACTCGAATTGAGCGACGTCCTGCAGATACGACTGGCGCTTCTCGACGCTCGAGTAGCGCACCCGCGCAAATTCGGGCAGCTCGCGCACCCGACGGTTGAACTCGCCCAGGCTGATCGACTCGCCACCGACGGTGACCACCGGCTCTTGTTCGAGGTCGCGGGTCGCCTCGGGCGCCTGACCGCCGAGTTGGCTCTTCTCGACGCCGCGCCGCTTCTCCGAGGGCTTCTCGGGCGCGCATGCTGCGAGCAGGCCGATGGCCACGGCGGCGAGGAGCCAGTTGTGAAGGCGATAGCTCATGAGCGTCTACGTCTGGAACGACCTGGCCAGCCCATACAATGCCGGCACGGTACACCAACAGGACCAATAGCCTCTAAGATTCCATCAATTCCGTTGGTAGCACCATTTTGCGCGAGTGTGAAACCACACAGCAGTTTGGCCGTCGGGCCGGGCGATCGTTCGGGCGGTGCGCCTTTAAGTCGATCGGCCCATGACATGGTTTCGTGCGGAATCCAAACCATAGTTCGAACTACCCATGACGTGGTTTCGTGCGGAATCCAAACCATAGCTGGGGGTAAGCCACCACCGGGTGCGCCGTAGGCGCGACCGGTGGGGCGCACCCCCAGAGAGCCCCGAACACCCGCCATGCTCGTCATCGAGAACCCCGAACACCCGCCATGCTCGTCATCGAGAACCCCGAACACCCGCCATGCTCGTCATCGAGAACCCCGAACACCCGCCATCACCTATTGGGCATCGCAGAGCGGCGACCCTCTCTGGGGGTGCGTCTCGCCGAGTCGCCGGGTGGCGACTCGGCTGGACTTACCCCCAGCTATGGTTTGGTTTCGTGG
>JBKGZI010000090.1:0-15722 GCA_046545675.1 Persicimonas sp. | reverse complement strand
GCTTTTATGCCTGCGAGCCTCGGAGCCATCGAGGACCCGATTGCCCGCCGCAAATTCGGCGCCTTCCTCCGAGGCCAGCCACTGGGGATCAAAGCCCAACTGCCGCGCCAACGCGTCGTTGACCCGGACCACCTCCGGAGACGATACGGGGACAGGGTCGAGCCGCGAGTAGAAGCGCGGCGGGAGCGTCGAATATGTATTGTCGAATCTTGGTTTCATGTTTCCCACGGTAGTCGGCTTGGCCTCTGGTATTCAACCCGTGGTGCGAGGCCGCATTCATTCGTCCACGTCATCAACCAAACAAACCAGCAAACCAAGAACATCCCGGTAGACCGACCGTTCCGCTCTTGATGGCCGCGCCGCCTTGGTCTAAACAATCGACGTACGTTTCCTCCAACCGCACGGACACCGGACCCATGGCTGAATACAAACCCGAAGAGATCGAGCCCAAGTGGCAAGAATTTTGGGAGAAGGACAACACCTTCCACGTCACCGAGGACCCCGATCAGCCCAAATACTACGTGCTCGACATGTTCCCCTACCCGTCGGGCTCGGGGCTGCATGTGGGCCACGTCGAGGGCTATACGGCCACCGATATCATGGCGCGCTACAAGCGGGCGCGCGGCTTCAACGTGCTCCATCCGATGGGCTGGGACGCGTTCGGCCTGCCCGCCGAGCAATACGCCATCAAGACCGGCACCCACCCGCGCGAGAAGACCGCCGAGAACGTGGCCACCTTCAAACGCCAGCTCAAGGCGCTCGGGTTTAGCTACGATTGGGACCGCGAGATCAACACCACCGATCCCGACTATTATAAGTGGACCCAGTGGATCTTCTTGCAGCTCTACCACCAGGGCCTGGCCTATGTGGCCGAGGTCCCGGTCAACTGGTGTCCGGCGCTGGGAACGGTGCTGGCCAACGAAGAGGTCATCGAGGGCAAGAGCGAGCGCGGCGGCCACCCGGTCATCCGCAAGCCGATGCGCCAGTGGATGCTCAAGATCACCGAGTATGCCGACCGCTTGCTCGAAGACCTCGACCTGATCGACTGGCCCGAGCACCTCAAGGAGATGCAGCGTAATTGGATCGGCAAATCCAAGGGCGCCGAGGTCGACTTTGCGGTCGACCCGGAAAGCGCCGGCGGTGTCGAGGCTAATATCCGCGTGTTCACCACCCGTCCGGACACGCTGTTCGGCGCGACCTATATGGTGCTGTCGCCCGAGCATCCGCTGGTCGACGAGCTCACCGACGAGGAGCACGAGCTCGACGTCAAGGCCTACCAAAAGGAGGCCGCGATGAAGAGCGAGCTGCAGCGCACCGAGCTGCAAAAGGATAAAAGCGGCGTGTTCACCGGCGCCTGGGCCATCAACCCGGTCAACGACGAGAAGATCCCCATCTGGGTCGCCGACTACGTGCTGATGAGCTACGGCACCGGCGCCATCATGGCCGTGCCCGCCCACGACCAGCGCGACTGGGAGTTCGCCAAAAAATACGACATCGACATCCGCGAGGTCGTCTCCGGCGGCGACGTCGACGCAGAGGCCTACGAGGGAGACGGCGAGCTCGTAAACTCCGGCATGCTCGACGGCCTGCCGGTCCCGGAAGCCAAAAAGAAGATCACCGCCTGGCTCGAAGAACAGGGCAAGGGCAAAGGCACCATCAACTATAAGCTGCGCGACTGGCTATTCAGCCGCCAGCGCTATTGGGGCGAGCCGTTTCCGATTCTGCACCGCGCAGACGGAGAGACCGTGCCGCTGCCCGAGGAGCGCCTGCCGCTGGTGCTGCCCGAGGTCGAGGCGTATCAGCCCTCCGGCACCGGCGAGTCACCGCTGGCGACCATCGAGGACTGGGTGCAGACGGTCGATCCCGAGACCGGCCTGGACGCGCGCCGCGAGACCAACACCATGCCCCAGTGGGCCGGCTCGTGCTGGTATTATCTGCGCTATCTGGACCCGCACAACGACGAGGAGGCCTTCGCCGAGGACAAGGAAAAATACTGGATGCCCGTCGACCTCTACGTCGGCGGCGCCGAGCACGCCGTGCTGCACCTGCTGTACGCGCGCTTCTGGCACAAAGTGCTCTACGATATCGGTGTGGTCTCGACCAAAGAGCCCTTCCAGCGGGTGGTCAACCAGGGGATGATCCTGGGGCGCACCTACCGCTATTGGGAGACCGACGAAGGCGACATCCTCGGCAAAGCCGACGCCGACGGCCGCGACGACGTCACCGAGAAGGTCGTCGCCCCGGCCGACGTGCGCTGGCAAAACGACACCGCGCTACACCCCGAAACCGACGTCGAGCTCGACGAGCTCACCGAGAAGATGTCCAAGTCCCGCGGCAACGTGGTCAACCCCGACACCGTCATCGAGGAGTACGGCGCCGACTCGCTCAGGCTCTACGAGATGTTCATGGGCCCGCTCGAGCAGGCCAAGCCGTGGGACGCACGCGCGGTCAGCGGCGTGCATCGCTTCCTGTCGCGCATCTGGCGGCTGACCGTCGGCGACGACGGCGGACTCGCCGACAACGTGCTCGACTACGAGCCGTCGGGCGAGGAGCAAAAGGAGCTGCACAAGACCATCCAGAAGGTCACCGACGACACCGGTGAGCTGCGCTTCAACACCGCGATCGCGGCGATGATGGAGTTCGTCAACTTCCTGTACAAGCAGGACGACGTCTCCAAGCAGACCCTCGAGACGCTCACCATCATGCTCGCCCCCTACGCGCCGCATACCGCCGAAGAGCTGTGGGAGAGGCTCGGCCACGAGCCCTCGGTGGCCAACGCCGACTGGCCCACCTTTGACGAAGAACTCACCAAAGAGGACACCGTCGAGGTCGCCGTCCAGGTCATGGGCAAGGTCCGCGGCACCATCGACGTGCCCATCGACGCCGACGAGGACACCGCCGTGGCGGCCGCACGCGCCGAGGAGAATGTCGAGCGGTATATCGAGGGTAAGACGATCCGGAAGGTGATCTGGGTGCCGGGTCGGATCTTGAATTTCGTGGTGGGTTGAGGCGAGGCATCCCATTGACGCAGCGCGTCATACAAGAATCACGCCAACCGGTGATCTACCGCACTTTACCCGCGCGCAAAGGCTGTGCTAACTCTTTTGGCCGAGAAGCGAATTTCTCCACTTCTGGCGTGTGTCGAGGTTCGGTACGGGCTCGAATGGCGCGGTTTCGAGGCCCTCTAAGGCCGGGCTCATCGCGCACACGCTGCACAACTATAAGCGCAAGCGGGAAGAGATATGGCGACAAATATCGAGGGAAGTTCCACAGACGACATTCAGCCCCCAGCTGACGCAGGCAAGTCCGAAGCCGGCAAGACCGGCAAGGCTGGGCTCAACGGCAAGCAGGCCGACAAATACGGCGGGCTCAGCGCCGAGGAATTGGTCGATATGTATCGGCTGATATACACCTCGCGAAAGCTCGACGACGCCGAGATCAACCTCAAGCGACAGCAGAAGATCTACTTCCAGATCTCCGGCGCCGGCCACGAGGCCGCGCTGGTGGGCGCGGCCAAGGCGATGAAGGCCAGCTACGACTGGTTCTACCCGTATTATCGCGACCGCGCTCTGGTGCTCACCCTGGGGATGACGCCCACCGAGATTCTGGCCGAGGCGGTCGGCTCGATCGCCGACCCGAACTCCGGCGGCCGGCAGATGCCGTGCCACTGGGGTCATAAAGATCTCAATATCGTCAGCCAGTCCTCGTGCACCGGCACTCAGGAGTTGCAGGCCGCCGGCGCCGCCGAAGTCGGCCGCATCATGGCCGAGGTCGAGGGCCTCAAAGACAAGACCGACCTATATAAGGACGACGAGGTCGTCTACGTGTCCATCGGCGACGGCGCCACCAGCGAAGGCGAGTTCTGGGAGGCCGTGGGCACCGCGTCGACCTACAAGCTGCCGGTCATCTTCATGGTCGAGGACAACGGCTACGCGATCAGCGTGCCGAGCAGCGAGCAGGTCCACGGCGGCTCGATCTCGCGGGCTGTGAGCGGCTTCGAAAACCTCTATATCACCGAATACGACGGCTGCGACCCGGTCGCCAGCTACGTCGAGGCCCAAAAGGCCGTCGACTATGCCCGCTCGGGCAAGGGCCCTGCCCTTTTGCACGCCCACGTCATCCGGCCGTACAACCACTCGATGTCGGACGACGAGACCATGTATAAGACCGACGAGGAGCGCGACGCCGAGCAGGCCCGCGACCCGCTGGTCACCTTCCCGAAGTTTTTGATCGACGAGGGCGTCGCCACCGAGGACGACATCGAGCAGGTCAAGGCCGACGCCGACAAGGCCGTGCGCGCCGCAGTCGACGAGGCGCTCGAGCTGCCCATGCCCGACCCGGACGACGTGCTCGACTACGTGTACAGCCCGGACGTCGACCCGACCTCCGCCGAATTCGACGTCGAGCCCCAGTGGGACGAGGAAGGCGGCGAGAAGACCGTCGTCGACCTCATCAACAACACGCTGCGCACCGAGATGCGCCGCGACCCGCGCATCGTCATCTTCGGCGAGGACGTCGCCGACGTGACCAAAGAGCAGAACCAGGGCAAGGTCAAAGGCAAAGGCGGCGTCTTCAAGGTCACCCACCGCCTGCAGGAAGAATTCGGCTATCGCCGCGTCTTCAACAGCCCATTGGCCGAGGCCAATATCATCGGCCGCGCCATCGGCATGGCCACCCGCGGCCTGAAGCCGGTCGTCGAGATCCAATTCTTCGACTATATCTGGCCCGCCTATATGCAGCTCAAAAACGAGCTGTCCAATATGCGTTGGCGCTCCAATAACGCCTTCGCCGCCCCGGCGATCGTTCGGGTGCCCATCGGCGGCTACCTCAAGGGCGGCGCGCCCTATCACAGCCAATCCGGCGCGGTGTTATTCACCCATATCCCGGGACTTCGCGTGGTGATGCCCTCCAACGCGGCCGACGCGGCCGGCCTGCTGCGCACCGCCATTCGCTCCGAGGACCCGGTGATGTTCCTCGAGCACAAGCACCTATACCGCCAGACCTATAACAAAAGCCTGCACCCGGGCGACGATTACACCATCCCGTTCGGCAAGGCCAAGACGGTCCAGGAAGGCGAGGACCTCACGGTCATCACCTACGGCGCGACCGTCGAGCGCGCCAAGCGCGCCGCCAAGCAATACGGCAAAGCCTCGGTCGAGATCCTCGACCTCAGGAGCCTGCAGCCCTACGACTGGGACGCCATCGCGCGCTCGGTCAAAAAGACCAATAAGGCGCTGGTGGTCTACGAGGACGGCCAGAGCTGGGGCTACGGCACCGAGATCGCCACGCGCATCGGCGACGAGCTCTTCGAGTATTTGGACGGCCCGGTCAAACGCGTCGCTGCGATGGATAGCTTTGTGGCGTATCACCCGGATCTGGAAGACCGGATTTTGCCGCAGATCGACGATATCGCCGAAGCGATCGAGTGGTTGAACAATTACTGAGTGCGGCGAGGCATCCCATGCCCTGGTACCGAGGCAATCTCCACACCCACACCACCGAGAGTGACGGTCGGCGCGACCCGCAGGTCGTCATCGACGACTACGCCGGGCGCGGCTACGACTTTTTGGCGATCAGTGACCACGATATGATCACCGACCCGGCGAGCTTCGATGCGCGCGGGATGGTGCTCATTCGGGCCAACGAGGTCACCGCCCGCGGCGGGCATATCCTGCACGCCGGCGCCGCCTCGCGCATCGAGCCGGATTCCAACCGGCAAAATGTCCTCGACGCCATCAGAGATGACGGCGGCTTTGCGGTCATGGCCCACCCGAATTGGAAAAAAAACCACGACCACTGGTCGCGCGAGGCGCTCGACGCCCACGAGGGATTTCTGGGCATCGAGGTCTTCAACGGCGTCATCGACCGGCTGCCCGGAAAGGCGGTGGCCACGGACCGCTGGGATGAGCTCTTGACTGACGGAAGAAAGGTGTGGGGCTTCGCCCACGACGACAGCCACGAGGCGGGCGACGTCGCCCGCGGGTGGCTCATGGTCCAGGCCAGCGTCCGAAGCAGCCAGGCGATCCTCGAGGCCATCCACCAGGGCCAATTCTACGCCTCCACCGGCGTCACCATCGAACGCATCGGCCTCCAAGACGACGAGCTCGTCGTCGAGACCGCCGACGCCCAACGCATCGCCGTCATCGCCGACTCCGGCCGACGCGTCCACGAGGTCGACGCCGCCCAGATGCGCTTTTCCATCCCCGCCGACGCCGACTGGCAATACCTACGCGTCGAATGCTTCGGCCCCGCCGAGGCGCGCGCGTGGACCCAGCCCTTTTTTTTGCGCAAAAACGGCGGCCAATAGGCTTTTGGGAGCGGCTCAGATCCGCCATCCTGGGAAGACCGCGGCGAAAACCGCATAGGTGACGAAGACGGCCGCCAGCCCGAGGCAGATCTGGCCGTCGATCGGCAAAGAGCTCGACTCGCCGAGGCCGACGACCTCGGGGTCCTCGGCCAAGTAGCGAATCGGTACCACGTCCCCTTCGTTCAAATTGACGTAATTGGCCTTCGGGTCGAAGGAGTGCTCGAAGGCGCGCCCGTCGACCTTGTAGCTGATGTCCAGCGCGTAGGTGTCGGTGGTCCACATGCCGCTGGTCTCGGCGACCATCTCGACGGTCGCGTCGCCATGCTCGACGTCCGAGCCGGCGACCATCAGCTCGACCAGATTCCACTGGTAGACGCTCCACCCTCCAGCGATGCCCACACCTATCAAGAAGGCCGGGCCCGGCTCGAAACTGCCTTCTGAGCCACTCACTCACAGATCCTAGACTTCCAGATCGATCTTGGCGGCGAGGTCGAAGTCTTTGTCGGTCAGGCCGCCGGCGTCGTGGGTGGTCAGAGTCAGCTCGACGCTGGTGTAGACGTTGTAGATCTCGGGGTGATGGTCCATCTCTTCGGCGTGATTGGCGATGCGGTTGATGAAGTCGATCGCGTCCATGAAACTGCCGAATTCGATCTCGCGGGTGATGGTGTCGTTGTCCCACTCCCAGTCGTCGAGCTCTTCGAGTCGCTCTTCGATATCTTCATCGCTCATCGGATCCAGCACCATGCGGTTCTCCTGTTCAAATATTCAAAGGGAAATAGCAATTGGATGGGTGGCTTTCTAAGTGGCCATCAAGTTCTAAGTGCCTCGAGTTCCGCATCAAGTTCTTTGGCGCGGCGCTCGAGCGCTTCGGCACGATCGGGGCGGTCGAATCGCTCGTAGAACGTGGCGACGGTGCGCAGGAGGCGCACTGCCTGGCGGTCGCGTTCCTGGTCGAGCGCGTGATGGGCCATCTGCTCGATGAGGTTGAGCCAGATGTCGCGGTGCAGCGATAAGAAGACCGGCACATTGCCGATCTCGCCGAGCAGGTTCTCGTAGTCGCTGCCAGCCTCGGTCAACCGCGCGTAAAATGCCGCGTTGGCCTGACACAAGGCGGTCACCCGCTCGATCCCTAAGTCCTCGGCGTCGGCGCGGGCGCGGCCGAGCTCGAGGGCGGCCAGTTGCAGGCGGCTCTGGAAGCAGCGCAGCAGGCCCATCAGACTGCGAGCGACGGTGCGGTCCTCGTCGGTGCCGCCCTGGTCGACGTCCTCGAGCGTCTCGTCGAGGAGTTTCTCGGCGTTGTCGAAGTCACCGAGCCACATCGACACGATCGCCAGATGGTTGCGCAGATCGTAGAGCGCCCAGCTACTGCCGAAGGACTCCTTGATGCGCCTCGCCTCGCGAAGCAAGGACTGCGCGCGGGTGATCTCGCCGCGGTTGATGGCGATGGCGCCCTGGTTGAACATCGCGTGCGAGATGGCGATCTGGTCGCCGACCCGACGGAACAGCTCGATGGCCTGCTCGCAATGCTCCTCAGCGAGCTCGAAGTTGCCTTGCAGCAGCGACACGATGGCCAGGCTGTTGTGGGTCGCCGCGATGTTGAACGGGGCTCCCAGCGCCTCGTGGACGTTGCGGCTCTGCTGGAGTAGGCTCTCTGCGGAGGTATAATCGCCCAGTTGGAGCTCGAGCTGGCCCAGGTGCCTGAACGCCTCGGCGACGCCGTGTCGGTCGCCGATGGAGCGCTTGATCTCGAGGGCCTCTCGGAGCACCTCGCCGGCCTTTTGCAGTCGGTCGGGCGCGCCGACGGCCGGGTCCATCAACGAGCTGGCCAACGCGATGAGCGCGTCGCTCGAGATCTGGCGGTCGCCGTCATCGCCGAACTCCTTTCGGGCGCGCACCAGATAATCGTAGCGCGCGCTGAGCTTGCCCTGGCGCTGGGCGACCTCGGCCAGGTGCAAGAGCACGCGCCCGGCGATCTCGCCGGCGGGCAGGTGCGGGAGCATCTCCTCGAGGCGATCGCGCACTTTGGCGCCCTCCTGAGGGTCGCCGCGCATCAAATAGACCCGCGACAGCCCCACCAGCGCCTTGGCGACGCCGGAGACGTCCTTCTTCTTCTGGCTGGCCTGCAGGGCGTGCTTGTAATAGTCGAGCGCCTCGTTGTTTCGGCGCTGGACGAAGAGCAGATGCGCGAAGCCGCGTAGCGCCTCGGCCCACTCGGGCCGGCCTTTGACGCCCGCCGAGATGATCCGCCGATAGTGGTCCTCGGCCAGGCCAAACTCGCCGAAGCGTCGCGCCAACTCGGCCAGGGACAGATGCGTCTGCACCCATTGCTCGCCGCGGTCGCCCTGCTTTTCGAGCACCTTCAATAGCTCGCGGAAGCGCTCTCGGGCCCCGCGCATATCGAAGCGTTCTTTGGAGCGGGTCGCCGCCTGGTAGAGCGCGTCGCGGTAGCGATCCATGTCGCCGGCTTGTCGCCAGTGGTCGGCGATCTCGACCAACGGAAGCTCGAGGGATTTGTCTCGATAAAAGTCGACCTTGTGACGGGCAGCTTCCTGGTGGAGCCGACGGTTCGACCAGCGCTCGCTCAAATCGCCGAGGATGGCCTCGCGCAGCAGGCTGCTGTCGAATTCGACGCACATCAGGTTGCGATGCAGCGTCTGGTGGATGATCCCCTCGTCGCTCAACGTCTGCATGGCCTCGTCGAGGTGGTCGACGTCGACGTCGCCGGTACCGGCGAGCACGCCCACCAACAGATCGACCGGCGTGCGCATGCCGAGCACCGCCATCCACTCGAGCAGCGCGCGCAGATCGGCCGGGCCGTCGGAGTTCTCGAAGGCCTGGTGCAATCGAAGATGCATCAGATCCATCAGATCCGGCGGCAGGTTGATGTCGCGCGGGGAGCCGTCTTTGAGGCCCCAGCGCGTGCCCTGGCGCACGAGCTTGCCCTCGTTTCGCAGGTAGCGAATGATCTGGATGGCGTGCAGCGGCACACCCTGGCTGAGCCAGCCGATGCGCTCCTTGATGCGTCCCTGCAGCGGCAAAATCGCGTCGAGGAGCCGGGCGAGGTCGCGGCCACGCAGCCTCTTCAAGGGAACGCGCGTAAACCCGACGCCGATATTGGCGTTCATCGTGCGCAGGCTCTGCTCGAGGTCTCCGTTGAGGCCGCGCTCTTCGGGGCGCAGCGTCATCACGACCACAATCGGGGCGGCCTGCGTGCGCAGCGTGACGGCCAGATACTCCAAGAACGCCAGGGTGGCGCTGTCGGCGTATTGGACATCCTCGAGGATCAACAAAAAGGGCCGGCGCTCGGAGAGCTTCAGCAGAAGGCGCTCGAGGCGGGCATAGAGCGCGCCGGCCTCCTCATTGGAGCGGGGCATCTGCGACTCGTCGAGCGCGCGGGGACGGACGAATTCGACGATGAAGTCGACCTCCTGGTCGGTGAAACCACCCAGGGACTCGAGGTCGCCTCGGATGATCCGGTCGACCTCCATGCGCTCGCTATGAGCCACGCCCCAGCCGGCCGCCAGGGCCTCACGAAGCGCCTCCATCGGCAGTGAGCGCCGGCGAAAATGGCCGATCACGGCGTCGAAGCCCTGCTCGGCGATGCGCTGCTTGAGGGTGCGCACCACCCGTGATTTCCCGATGCCGCTCTCACCTTCGAGCAGCGCGATCTGGCCGCTCTTGGCGGCGACGCTGTCCTCGACGATGCCCTGCAATTGGGCGAGGACGCTCTCGCGGCCCAGAAGTGGCAATTGATAGCGCGGGCTGCCCGGCTGCGAGCGGCTTCGCTGGCGCTGATCGGGACTCGGCGCGTGCTGAGACGGCCGCGAGCCGGCTCGAGAACCGGCCTGAGAGCCGTTGCGACGACGGGCACGCGCTCGAGCCGATTGCTCGGGTGCCGGCTTCTGAGAAGCCGACTGATCGTCTCTTGATGGTCTGGGAGCAGGCCGACGAGGCGTCGCCTGCCGATCTCGCAGCTTCTTGGGCACCGGCGGCGGTGCTTTGGACGGCGCCGAGCCGGACCGGCCCTCGAGCCGGTCGCGGGCCGGATGGGTGGTCTCCTCGCTGGGCGGCATCATCTGACGGGTCTCGTCGGCGGGCTCCTCGGGGACCAGCGAGCTGACCGAGATCTCCGGGGACGTGCCGCCCTGAGGCGCCGGAAAGATCTGCATCTTGCGCAGCGCGTCGACGAACGCCTCCAGAAATTCGGTGGCGTTTTGGTAGCGCCGCGACGCCCCCTTCATGCAGGCGGTTCGGATCACCTGGCCGAGCGGGGTCTTGGCGAACTCCTCGTCGAGCACCGGGACCTGGTCGCGAATCTGCTTGTGGATGACGTCCATGCGGTTGCGGCCGGTCACCGGCGGCTTGCCGGTCCAGATCTCGTAGAGCAAAAGGCCCAGCGCGTAGGTGTCCGTCGCCGGGGTGATCGGCTCGGCGCAGGCTTGCTCGGGGGCCATATACATGGGCGTGCCGAAGATGCGCCCGGCTTTGGTCAGCGCCTCTTCGGACTCTTCCTCGTCGTCGGCCTCCATCAACGTCATCTTGGCGACGCCGAAGTCCAGAACCTTGACGTAATCTTGCTCACCGAACATCTCGCACAAAAAGATATTCTCGGGCTTCAGGTCGCGGTGGACCAGCCCGCGGCGGTGAGCCTCCGAGAGGCTCTTGAGCACCTGAATGAACACGTGGGCGGCGCGCGCCGGCTGGAGGGCGCCTTCGCCTTGGATGAGATCGGAGAGCGCGATGCCGTCCAAAAACTCCATGACCATATAGACCAGGCCCTCTTCGGTCTGGCCGTAATCGTACAGCGTAATGGTGTGCGGATGGCGCAATTGGCTGACGTGATACGCCTCGCGGCGGAAACGCTCCACGTTGATCGGATCTTCGGCCACTCCGGGGGTCAGAAACTTCAGGGCGACCTCGCGCCCCACGTTCTCTTGGAGCGCCTTGAAGACCGTCCCGAAGCCGCCGGTGCCCAGGTGCTCGATAATCCGAAAGCGACCGCCGACCAGATCGCCGGATTGTGGCAGCGAAGGTTTCTCCGAACTCATGATCGATGCTCAGGGGAAACGCCGCACACGACCTGACGAGTGGGACGCTTGGCGGCGATTACATTGATTGCGTAGACCTCTAATAAGTACCATGGTGGGTTGCGCGGGCGCAACCGGTTGGGTGTTTAGAAGTTTGGTAGAGCGTTGACCCTCTCTGGGGGTGCGAGCGGCAAAAGGCGCCGCTCTTACCCCCAGCTATGGTTTGGTTTTGGGGTCCAATGATCTCACCGGCGGTACGGGTTTGGTTATGTGCTCGGCTGATCGTTTGGGGTGTTTCGTGCTAGACCCAAACCATAGCCGCGGGTAAGCCCAGCCGCTCGCGCCTCGGGCGCGGCGGCGAGGCGCACCCGCGGGGAGCCTCAACGACCTTTGGAGCCTCTCTGGAGCCTCACCATGACAAACTCCTGCCTAACATTCGATCTCACGACCACCGACGGCAAAGCCCGCCGCGGCCAAGTCACCGTGCCTCACGGCAGCTTCGAGACGCCGGCGTTCATGCCGGTGGGCACTCGTGCGACGGTCAAGGGGCTGATGCCGCGCGATCTGCGCGAGACCGGCAGTGAGATCTGTCTCTCCAATACCTACCACCTATATATCTCGCCGGGTCCACAAATCATCAAGAAACTCGGTGGCTTGCACCATTTCATGGGGTGGGACGCGCCGATCTTGACCGACTCGGGCGGCTACCAGGTCTTCAGCCTGCCCAAGTCCAACCTCGACGAAGAAGGCGTGACCTTCGAATTCGAGAAGCGCGGGGGCAAAAAAATCACGCTCACGCCCGAAAAGAGCATGCAGATCCAACAAGATCTGGGCGCCGACATCATCATGGCCTTCGACGTGGTCGTGCCGCATCCCTGCGAGTATCAGGACGCCCGCGAGGCGGTCTACCGGACGATCCGCTGGTTGGAGCGCTGCAAGGAGGCTCATCAGCGCGACGACCAGGCGCTGTTCGGCATCGTGCAGGGCTCGACCTACGCCGACCTGCGCGCGCTGTCGGCCCAATTGACCACCGAGATCGACCTGCCCGGCTACGCCATCGGCGGGCTGTCGGTCGGCGAGGGCCACGAGCTGATGATGAGCACCATCGACCAGACCGAGCCGGCGATGCCCACCGAAAAACCCCGCTACCTGATGGGCGTGGGCTACCCCGAGGACATCATCGAGGCGGTCGCCCGCGGCGTGGATATGTTCGACTGCGTCATCCCCAGCCGCTATGCGCGCTCGGGCGTGGCGTTTACCCGCCGCGGCCGCTTCCGGGTGTCCAACGCGCGCTATAAGTCGGATAAATTCCCGCTAGACACCAATTGCAATTGCTATTGCTGCCGAAACTTCAGCCGCGCCTATTTGAACCACCTCATCAACACCAACGAGATCCTCGGCTCGGCGCTGATGACCCTGCACAACGTGACCTTCTACCAGGACATGATGCGAGCCATCCGCATGTCCATCGAGGAGGGTAGCTTCGACAAATTCCGCGAGGCCTTCCTCGACGAGTACCTCTCCGACAAAAAACGCAAAGAGATCGGGCTTGCCGACCTCGACGGCCGCTACGACCAGCAGGACTTCGGCTGGGACGTCGAGCATTCGGTGGTGCCCCCGACCGACATCGCCCGAAACCTCGAGAAGACCGGCCCGGTCGACGAGGTCGCCGGCCCCGAGCGACGCATCGAAAACATCAAAAAACGCAGCGATTGAAGGCCGTTAAGTGGATTTACGGAGGCCTTTCGGCTTTCGACGCCACCAGCCTTCGATGGGCGCATACGTTGGAGAGAGTAAGAAATTAAGACAGTGAGAAAGTGAGAACAAAGCTCCAAACAACCAAGCCGGCCTCGAGCGGGTAGCCGTATCTTACTTTCTCACTTTCTTACTCTCTGGCTGCCGATCAGCAATTATTGCCAACATTGCGAAAACCGTCCGTAAGCCAAATATTCGGCGTGTTTGCGCTCAATAACCCACATTTTTGGGCAATTCGATGTCGCGGTTGACCGGAAATAGCCGGTCGAGGATTTCGCCGCGGCGCGCCTCGTCGTCTTCGTAGAGGTACAGATACCGCACCATATGCTCGGCGACCTTGCGGCCGTAGTTGCGGCCCTCGTTGTAGGCGAATTCCTCGATGAGCCAGGCGAAGCCGGCGTCGGGGTTTTTGCGGAACCAGCGGGCAACCACGCTGGGGCCGGAGTTGTAGGCGGTGGCCATCGGGACGATCAGCCCGTCGAAGGTGTCGAGCAATTTGCGCATATAAAAGCCGCTGTAGCGAAAGCCGACCTCGGGCCGCGGGAAGGTGCGAGGGTTGTAGGTGACACCCAGGTCGCGGGCGACCTTTCGGGCCGTCTTGGGGATCATCTGCAGGGCGCCGACCGCGTCGGTATACGAGATCTGCGCGGGCCGGAATCGGCTCTCCTGGCGCATCAAGGACCACATCAACTCCGGGGGCAGGTCGAACTCGCCGGTGACGTCGTCGACCACGCCACGGTAAGCGCGGGGATAGGCCATGGCGGCCTCGAGCGAGTCGGGCTCCGGGAGTTGTGGCATCGCGGCGATGCTGCCGCCGGTGGCGACCTCCCACATAGGGTGGAAGTCCTCGAGGAAATGGCCGAGCGCGTGGATCCAGGCGTCGCGCTCGGCGGCGGGGGCTGCGCGCACCAGCGAGTCGTAGATCGGCTCGACTTCCTGACGCGCCATGTGGAGCTCGCCGAGCTCGACCAGGGCGCGCACACGCTTCCAGATTTTCTGTTCGGCCGAGCTGAGCCCGCGAAGCTCGAAGTCCTCGACGGACTTCTCGGGGCGGTCGTCGAGCGTGCCGCCGCCGTCGGGCCACCAGACTTGTGATGCGCGCTCGTCGCGGCCCTCGATGCGCGCTCGCAATTGCTCGCCGAGCACGCCGTAATAGGTCACCGGGTACCGCTCGCGCAGCTCGTCGAGCTTGGCCAGCGCCTGGTCGCGCTCGCCGAGCTGATTATAGGCGTAGGCCTGCCAGTGCAGCGCCTTGCCCCACACCAGCATATTGCCGAACGCGCGCATCTCCTCGTAGGTGTCGATGGCGTCCTGCCACCGGCCCATGCGCATATAGGTCCACCCCAAAAAGCCGTAGATATACGACGAGCGCCCGACGCCTTTGCCGTAGCGATCGATATATTTCTGGAAGCCCTCGACGGCGGCTTCATTGTCGCGCCGGTCGTAGGGGAGCCAGCCGCGATAATAGTAGACCGACTCGACGTGGCGGCCGCGCGGGTAGCGCTTCTGGTAGGCGGCGAGCGTGTCGAGCGCGTCCTCGTAGCGCTCCTGGCGCATCTGGGCGCGGGCAACCTGGAAATGAGACGCCTCGGCGTGGGGACCGTTTTCGGCGAGCTCGGCGAAGATCTTCTCGGCCTCCTCGGGGCGATCTCTGAGCTTATTGAGCGCGAGATGCCCCAGATACCAGCGCGCCTCACCGGCGTGCTTATTGTCTCGGGCATCGTCATCGACCAGGGCCGCGAATTCCTCGCGGGCCTGATGGTAGGCCCAGCCGTCGTACAAACCACGAGCGCGCTCGAAGCGCTCGGCGGCGTCGAGGTCGTCGACCGAGAGGACCAGTCCGTCGCGCCGCGCGGCATCCTCGGCCGGATATTTGACCAGAAGTCGCCTGGCAGCCGCCACGGCCTGCTCCGGGCGCGGCTCGTCAGATCTAGCGACCACCAGGTCGTGCTCGAGGCGCCAACGCCGGGCCCTCAAAAAACGCGCCTCGGTGGACTGCTCCTCGAAGGAGCTCGCATACTCTCGCAGCGCTGCCAACAACTCACCGCCCTCTTCGAGCTTGCCCTGCAGCAACAATAACTCGCCGCGCTCGACGTGGGCATACATCCCGTCGATGGGCCGGCCGGCGCCCTTGCCAAACTCCGCCAGCGCCGCCACCGCCTCGTCGACACGCCCGGTCCGCTCGGCCGCCTCGGCGACGAGCTGGACGCGCCTGTCGTCGGCGACCTCGAACTCCTCGAGCCCCGTGGCCAGCTCATAGGCGCGCTGGTGGGCCTGGAGGGAGTCTTCGCCGAGCAATGTGCGGGCTTGCCGGTAGGTGCTGGATTGATCAGCCGGGAGGACTTCGGCGGTGGCGGGGGGGGCGATGAAGGTGAAGAGTGCGCCTATTAGAAAAGCAAATCTCACGGTGACTTCGGGATTGTGGAGTGTTTTTGGTGGTTTAGGCCGGCCAAAGCCGGTGGGTGTGACGATAGCGGGGGTGGTGAATTGTGGAAAGGGGTTTTCTTTGGGGGGGTCGGACATCACGAGGAAGCCCCTCCGCCTTCGCTACGCTCAGGCACCTCCCCAGCGCTCCGCGCCCACTGGATCCGGTTCCGAGCACTTAATGCACCGTGGAGTCAGTCGTCAGTAGC
>JBKGZI010000089.1:0-15874 GCA_046545675.1 Persicimonas sp. | reverse complement strand
GCTATATCGTTGCGAACGACAAAACGGCAAATGATCGTTTACGTTTACGATCACGTTCACGGGCCGTTGCCGTTGCCGTTCCTGGACCCCCGGACCCCCGGACCCCTGGACCCCTGATCCACCACGACCACGGGCTGTTGCAGTTGCCGTTGCCTTGCCTGGACCCCTGGACCCCTGGACCCCTGAACCCCTGATCCACCGACCCCTGAACCCCTAACAGCAGAGACATCTAATCATGGATCACGTTCATATAGATATGCTCGGCGGAATCGCCGGCGATATGTTCTTAGCAGCCTCGCTCGACGCGGGGCTGGTCGAGGCCGAGGCCATCGAGCGGGCGCTGAGCTCGCTGGGCGTCGGTGAGATTCGAGTCGTGCCCGAGAAGGTGCGCCGCGGCGCGCTGTCGGGCACCCATGTGCGCTTCGAGGGCTGGGATCCGGCCGAGGAGCGCGACCATCGCCATTTGTCGACGATCCTCGAGATGCTCGACCAAAGCGGGCTCGACGAGCCGGTCAAGGAGCGCGCCAAGCAGATGTTCGAGACGCTCGGCGAGTCCGAGTCGAAGGTCCACGATATCCCGATGGAGACGGTGCATTTCCACGAATGCGGCGCGCTGGACTCGATCTTCGACTTCGTCTCGGCGGCCTATATCATCGAGACGACCGGCGCGAGCTGGTCGGCCGGCGCGGTGCCCACCGGAAGCGGGACCGTCCAGACCGACCACGGCACCGTGCCCGTGCCGGTGCCCGCCACCGCCGACATCCTGCAGGGCTTCGAGCTCGAGCCGCGCGACGTGCAGGCAGAACTCGTCACGCCCACCGGCGCGGCGATCCTGAAGACATTGCGTGGCCTCAATCCGGAGTTCGTGCGTCCCAAAGCGACCGTGCGCTCCCTGGGCTACGGCGCCGGGACCCGGGAGCTCGCCGAGTTGTCCAACGTGGTGCGTTTCGTGGTGCTCGACACTGGCGACCAGTCGGCCAGCGGCCTCCAAAGAGATCAGGTCGCCCGGCTGAGCTGCGACATCGACGATATGAACCCGGAGCTGTTCTCGGCCGTCGAGGAGCGACTCTTCGACGCCGGCGCCCTGGACGTGGTCCGCGAGAGCGTGCTCATGAAGAAGGGCCGCCAGGCCACGCGGCTGTCTGTGCTGTGCGAGCCCGACGCGCGCGACTCGCTCGCCGAGGTCCTGCTGCGCGAGACGACGACCTTCGGCGTGCGCGTCGAGCCGGTCGAGCGGCTGAAGCTGCGCCGCGAGTTTGAAGATGTGGAGACGTCTGCGGGCACGGTGCGCGTCAAAGTCGGCTATCTGGGCGACGAGGCGATCAAAGCCGCGCCCGAATATGAGGATTGCGCGAGACTTGCTCGGGAGAGTGGTCGGCCGGTGCGGGAGATCTATGAGGAGGCGTTAGGGGCTGGGCGAGAAATCCTTTGACTCTAAGGCGCCGTTGTCTGGCGACGCGCCGGAGCGTCTTTTGCGACGGCTCCGTAGCCCCGGGCGAGCGCGAGGGTTTTGCCCGAGCGCTCACCCGGGGACCAACTCGAGGGACCCCCGCCGGCTTGTCCGGCGGGTGCACTAGCTTGAGCCGCTAGAGTAAAGCGGCCTCCCCAAAGACCCCCGCTGGCTTGTCCAGCGGGTGCATCAGCCTGGCCAGCTAGCGCAAGATGCCCAATCTAAGTGAAAAGGTGGAAGTTCAGGTTTGGGTAATTCCGGTTCACAATAGTCAACATGTGGGTGCGCAGCTATGAGTCGACTAAGGATTGCCCTGTGGGTTGGTGCGACCGCAGTTCTACTGGCGATGTTGATATACAAGGCAACTCAACTTGCACCCTTTATTACTTCAAATTTCACAAACAAAGCTCTTGAACCTCATAGAATTGTCGTAGCGACACAAAGCTCAACAGGTGTGCCAGCTTGGGAAGTGTTGGACGGGCAGACGTACCTAAATGAAAAACCCATTCTGTCCAGCCGGTTCAGCATACAGCAGCTGGTCTGTCTTTGTGGAATGGCCCGATCAGCTCAAGCCACCAAACTTTCAAACTTCACTCTACACTCCATCGAACGAGTCAAACTATAACCACTTCCTGCTCGACGGAGAATTAGTAGGGTGCAGCAGAATTCAAGACACGTGGTATCCGGTTTATCGCGTGGGCGTATGGGTTACCCCTGACAAATGGATCTACGTTTTTACCGACATAGGACGCGACTGTATTTTGCTGCTGCTGGGATTGTTGGCGATAACCGCATGGGGTGTAAAATCGGCGATTCCGAGAAAAGGAGCATCGGCTAAAATAGGGTGAAGGTTCGTGTATCCAGATCCGGGGGTGAGTGCTCGGGAAAAGCCCTCGCACTCGCCCCCGGCTACAGAGCCTCGACTCGCTACGCTTCGTCTCGGCGCGGCGCCAAACAACGGCGCCTTGAGAGTCAAAAGCTCTCTGAGGGCGTGTGATCCCTCGACGGCCTTCTCTCTTCTACGACCTCAATCCGCAACAATCCAAAACGTCACGTCTTCGCTCCCACGAACAATTCAATCTTCGCTCCCACGAACAATTCAATACGCAACGTTTTGGTTAGGACGCACCTCAATCCGGGGGGAAGCGATTTGCCTTCGGCGAAATCGCAACCCCCGGCTACAGAGCCTCGACTCCGCTACGCTTCGTCTCGGCGCGGCGCAAAAGGCGCGCCTTTAACGTCAAAGGCACATCTAACTTCGACACGCCAACTGATTCATCTTCGTGGCCAACACGGCCGCGCCGAACCCATTGTCGATATTTTGCACGGCGGTGCCCGGCGAGCAGGAGTTGAGCATGGTCAGGAGCGGGGCGATGCCGTTGAAGCTTGCGCCGTAGCCGACGCTGGTGGGGACAGCGATGACCGGTTGGATGGCCAGGCCGCCGACCACGCTGGGCAGCGCGCCGTCCATGCCGGCGCAGACGATGATGATGCCGGCCTTGTCGAAGCGGTCGAGCTCGGTGGCAAAGCGGGTCAGGCCGGCCACGCCCACGTCGAAGACGCGATCGACCGGGTTGCCCAGCAGTTCCGCTGTCACCGCGGCCTCCTCGGCCACGCGCCGGTCCAGGGCGCCGGCCGAGATCACCATCACCATATGTCGTTCTTCGAGGGGCTCGGGCATCCGGGTGGCGACGATGCGCGCATCCGGAAACCAGTGCAGCTCGGGCATCAACTCGCCGAGCGCGTCGAGGATCTCGTCGCCGACCCGCGTGGCGATGAGCTGCTCGTCGCGAGCGACGTAGGTCTCGAAGATATCGCGCACCGCCTCGGGGTCTTTTCCCTCGGCCAGGATCGCCTCGGGGATGCCGGTGCGGGCCTCTCGGTGGTGGTCGAAGCGGCCGAGTATATGCTCTTCGAAGGGCTGGCGCACCAGCCGCTGGATGACCTCGTCGTCGTCGATCTCGCCGGCTTTGAAGGCGGCGAGGAGTTGTTGGATCTTGGTGCTCATATTGTGTGCCTTGCAGGAATCGCGGCGTCTCCGAGGGTGCGGCCGGCAAAAAGCGCCGGCCTTACCCCCGGCTACGGTTTTGGGTTGAGGCTCCCTGATTCATAGCCGGCCAGGTCGACGGTGACGCGGTCGAAGCCGGCGGCTTTGACGCCGTCGGCGATGCGCCGGAGCCGGTCGGCCTGCCAGATGCGGGCGAGCTCGCCTGTGGCGATCTCGATGCGGGCCAGCTCGTCGTGGGCGCGCACGCGAAATTGCGAGAAGCCCTCGTCGTGGAGGACCTCCTCGGCGCGCTCGATGCGGCGCAGCCGCTCGTTGGTGACCTCGATGCCGTGGGGAATGCGCGAGGATAGGCACGCCTTGGCGGGCTTATCCCACACCGACAGACCCAGCCACAGCGCGATCTGACGCACGCCCTCTTTGTCGATCTCGTGATCTAAGAGCGGCTGGTAGACCCGGCGCTCGGCCATCGCCTCGAGGCCGGGGCGGTGGTCGCCCAGATCCGAATAATTGGTCCCCGAGGCGAGCACCTCGCAGCCGATCGTCTCGGCGATGGCGCCGAGCTGGTCGAAGCGCATCGACTGGCAGAAGAAGCAGCGCGACGGCGTATTCTCCCGAAAGCGCGGGTCGTCGAGCTCGCTGAATTCGACCAGCCGGTGGGCGATGCCCATCTCGGCGGCGAGCTCCTTGGACTCTTCGAGCTCGCGGCCGGCGAGGGTCTCGCTGACCGCGGTCACCGCCAGGGCCTGGTCGCCCAGGGCGCGCTTGGCCAGCGCGGCGACGACCGTGGAGTCGACCCCACCGCTGAAGGCGACGACCATTTTATCCATGTCGGCCATCTCGTCGATGATGGCGTTGACCTTAACTTGGAGTTGCGGGGTGAGTTGGGTGCTCATGATGGGTCGACCCCGTCGATGGCCAGGGTGACGTAGCGCTTGCCGGAGAGTTTACGCAGCTCGAGGCCGAGCGCGTCGAGCCCGGCGGCGTCGGGCAACTCGTCGAGCGAATGAGGGACGACCACGAGCACCTCGCCCGCCTCCTCGAGGCGAGCCACGCTCAGGCCGCTGTCCTCACACACCTGTCGTATCTGTCGTTCGTTCACGTCGTAGGCCCCATTGGGGTCAGGGTTTGAATCGCCTTGCTTATCGCAAAATGTAGGGCCGCTCACAAGCCTTGAATCTGCTCGGGCGACCCCGGCTCGGCCCGGAATTATCGACGGTTGGCAGGATATTGACGCGTCGTACTGCGATAGAAGTATTTGCGGCGGTGTCTAGCTTCGCGTGTGTTGATGGGACGGTTTCGCCGCTGATTTCACCGCTGACTTCACCGAGCAAGCCCGGGGGTAGTATGCGAGAGGAGACGACCACGATTGTGCTGGTCGAGGACAATCCACTGCACAGAAAGCTCATCGAGCGGCTCATGGCCTCGGGGGGGCGGCTGAACTACGACTTGGACACCTACGGCCACCTCGAGCCGGCCCTCGAGCGGATGTCGCGCGGCGGGGTCGATCTGGTCTTGCTCGACCTGGTCTTGCCCGAGTCGCAGGGGTTGGAGACGCTCGGCCGCATGCGCGCCCGCGCCGCAGAGGTGCCCATCGTGGTGCTCACCGGCGTCGATGATATGGACGTCGCCCTGCGGGCGGTCGACGCCGGCGCGCACGATTACCTGGTCAAGGACAAGATCAACTCCGCCAGGCTCGACCGCGCGGTGCGCTACGCCCTCGAGCGAGCCCGGGCGAGGACCAGCGAGTGGAATTCACCGATGCTGCGCCTGGCTCACCGGCAGTTCTTGAAGGCCGCCCAGCTCGCCGAGATCGACGATAACCTGCGCCAGCGCTTGTTATTTCCACAGCGCACCCAACTGGTCAGCTTTCCGTTTCGCCGGGATGAATACGACCAGGTCGAGACGGTCTTCGGCTACCGTGTCCAGCACGTGCTCACCTTAGGACCGACCAAAGGCGGGGTGCGCTATCATCCAGAG
Organism: Persicimonas sp.; assembly: GCA_046545675.1. Lineage (GTDB taxonomy): Bacteria > Myxococcota_A > Bradymonadia > Bradymonadales > Bradymonadaceae > CAYLTX01. Next base: position 10,439 of record JBKGZI010000089.1, on the reverse strand, counting down.
GTCACCCTGGGCGAGGTCAGCGCGCTGGCGATGTGGATGACCTGGAAGTGCGCGCTGATGGAGCTTCCCTTCGGTGGGGCCAAGGGAGGGGTGCGCATCGATCCGGCGAAGCTGTCGACTCCGGAGCTGCAGCGGCTGACTCGGCGTTATACCTCCGAGATCTTCGAGTTCATCGGCCCCGACCGCGATATCGCCGCCCCGGGTCTGGGCACCGACGAGCAGGTCATGGCCTGGATGATGGACACCTATAGCGAGCAAAAGGGCTACGCGGTGCCCAACGTGGTCACCGGTAAGCCGGTGGTGCTGGGTGGCTCGCGGGGCCGAAAAGAAGCCACCGGCCGAGGCCTGGTCTATCTGGTCGAGGAGGCCGCCGACCACATCGATCTGTCGTTGGACGGGGCCACGGCGGCCATCCAGGGCTACGGCAACGTCGCCAGCAGCGCGGCGCGTTGTCTCGATGCGCTCGGCGTGCGTGTGGTCGCGGCGAGCGACTCGACCGGCGGGCTGTACAATGACAATGGCCTCCCCGTCGCCAAGCTCGCCGAGTTCAAGGCGGCCGGCGGCTCGTTCGAAGAGTACTCCGAGGCCGACGCGCTGACCAACGAGGAGTTATTCGAGATCGACTGCGACATCCTGGTGCCGGCTGCCATCCAGCACCAAATCACCGCCCAGAATGCATCCGAGTTGCGGTGCAAGCTCGTCGCCGAGGGGGCCAACGGGCCGACGACCACCGAGGCCGACGAGATCTTGCACGACCGGGGCATCTTCCTGATCCCCGATCTGCTGGCCAACGCCGGCGGGGTGACGGTGTCGTATTTTGAATGGGTGCAGGGAACTCAGAACTATATGTGGTCGCTCGAAGAGGTCAACGAGCGCATGCGCACCTTACTCAGGCGAGCGTTCCATCGCGCGTTGGCGCGCTCGAAGCAGGAGGGCACCGACTTGCGCACCGCAGCGATGCTCGAGGGGGTCGAGCGGGTCGTCGAGGCCAAGCTCATCCGCGGGCTGTTCCCATGAACGGACGAGGCCGCCCGCATGGGTGGCCGCAAGGAGGAGGTATGGGAACCACATCCGATGAGGCAGCGGGCTCGCCGCCCGACGAGCGGGCCGTGGAGTATCCGCGGCTGCGCCAAGTCGGCCGACGCTGGCTATTGCCCACCCTGGTGGCGATCATCGGCCTGGCGGCCTCGTTTGCCGCCTGGGAGTGGCTGCGCGTGCGCGACGTCCAGATGGTGCGCAGCGAATTTCGCAACGACGCCGACCAGCAAGCGCAGGTCATTCAATTCGAGCTCAACGAGAAGCTGGGCGTGCTGCGGGCGGCCAACGCCCTGTATACGACCGTCCACGACGTGTCGCGCCAGGAGTTCGAGGAGTTCACCAGCCCGTTTATCGTCGAGCGCCGCAGCGTCCACGCGATCTTCTGGGTGCCCCGGGTCGATCACCTGCAGCGCGCGGGCCACGAGACGCAGGGGCGGATCGAGTCGCACCCGGACTACGAACTTCGCGTACTCGACGCCGAGGACCGCCCACGCTCGGCGCCTCGAAGCAGCAGTTATTTTCCGATCTTCTTCGCCCAGCTTCGCGACGTGGGCCCGGAGAAAGTCGTCGGCCTCGACCTCAGCTCCATCCCCGAGACGCGTCGAGCGATGATCCGCGCCCGGGACGAGGGAGGCACGGTCATCTCCGATCCGGTGCGCCTGCCCGAGACGGACGACGAGGATTCCCATGTGCTCGGCGTCTCGCCGATCTACGAGGCGGACACCTCGGTTCAAACGGTCGTCCAGCGCCGTCGGCACCTGGTCGGCTTCATCGTGGTCGACTACCGGCTCGGCGAGATCATCGAGCAGGCGCTGCGGGACCTGCCGCCTGCCGCGATTGACCTGAGCCTGCTCGACCCGATCAGCCCGGCGCGCGCGGTCGAGCTGTACTCGTATAGCTGGGGCGGGCCGGGCCAGACCGAAGACGACGCCAATGGCGAGGCCGACGACGCCCCTCCCGAGGAGATGGTCCAGGATCTGACCCGCAGGCTGCGCCACCGGGTCCGCCTGGAGGTGCCCGGCCAGCGCTGGTTTTTGAACTTCGAGCCCACCGGGCCGTATATCGAGAGTCAGCGCAGCCTCGCCCCCGCGGTGGCTCTCGGGGGCGGCATCTTGGCCACCGGGCTTCTCTTTGCGCTGGTCGCCTCGGTGGTCAACCGCGCCGCTCGCATCCAGCACGAGGTTGAAAAGAGCACCGCCCAGCTCCAGCGCACCCACCAGAACCTCGAGGACAAGACCAGCGCGCTGGCGCGCTCGGAGAAGTTTCTGGACGATATTATCGAGAATATCCCGCTGATGGTCTTCGTCAAAGAGGCCGAGGAGCTTCGCTTCGAGCGGGTCAATCGCGCCGGCGAGGAGTTGATGGGCCACTCTCAGGAGGAGATGGTCGGCAAGACCGACTATGACTTCTTCCCCGAGGAACAGGCCGACTTCTTTCGCCAGAAGGATCGCCAGGCGCTGCGCGAAAAGCGCATGATCGACATCTCCGAGGAGTCCCTCGATACCCCTCAGGGCCGGCGGATTCTGCACACCAAGAAGATGCCGATCTTCGACGCCGACGGCCAGCCGTTGTACCTGCTGGGGATCACCGAGGATATCACCGAGCGCCGCGAGCACGAGCGCGAGCTGCGAAGCTCGCTCTTCGAGCTGGCCCAATCGCGCGAGCAGCTTCGCCGCGCCAAGGAGCGCGCCGAGGACGCCAACCGCGCCAAGAGCGAGTTTCTGGCGAATATGAGCCACGATATCCGCACGCCGATGAACGGGGTGGTCGGGTTCACCGAGCTGTTGTTGCACACCGACCTCGACCCGCTCCAACGCGAGTATGTGGGGCTGGTCGACCAATCGGCCAATTCGCTGCTCCGCCTGCTCAACGACATCCTCGACTTGTCCAAGCTCGAGGCCGGCGAGCTGACCCTGGAGAAGGCTCGCTTCCAGCTATGCGACCTGCTCGGCGAGACGCTGCAAACCCAGGCGGTGCGTGCCTTCGAAAAGGGCGTCGAGATCGGCTATCGTGTGCCGCCCGAGATTCCCTATATCGACCTGGTCGGCGACCGCCTCCGGCTGCGCCAGATCATCGACAATCTCGTCGGCAACGCCATCAAATTCACCGACGAGGGTGAGGTGCGCCTGGAGGTCGAGACCCAGTGGCAGCGCGACGACGCGATCTGTCTGCACTTTGCTGTCCACGACACCGGCATGGGGATCTCCGAGGACGACCAGGAGCGCGTCTTCGAGGCGTTCCGCCAGAGCGCGCCGAGCGCCGACCCTCAACGGGGCACCGGCCTGGGGCTGACCATCGCCGCGCGGCTGGTCAAGGCGATGGGCGGTGATCTCGAGGTCGAAAGCGAGCCCGGAAAAGGCAGTCTGTTTCGCTTCGAGCTCGAGTTTGCCTACGAGCCGACCAGCAGGCGTGACCTCGTGCCGATCAAGGAGTTGGAGGGTCGGCGCGTGCTGGTCATCGACGACACCCGCCTCAATCGACGCATCATGCGCGAGGTCTTCGGCCACTGGGGCATGGAGGTGGTCCTCGCACCCGGGGGCGGCCCGGGGCTGGCCCGCCTCAAGGAGGCCCAGGCAGCCGGAGAGCCCTTCGACCTGGTGCTGCTCGACCAGGTCATGCCGCATATGAACGGCAGAGAGGTCGCCGAGGCCATCTGCGGTGATGATATGCTCGATGGGGTGCCGATTATTCTGATGTCCTCGGCGGGGCTGGTCCCCCTCGAGCCGGGTCAATACGAGGAGTTCGGGGTCGTTCGAAACCTGACCAAGCCCGTCAAGCAACTCGAGCTGCTCGACGCCGTCGGTGAGGCGTTGGGGATCAGCGTCGAAAAAGAACACCCCGATGCGGGGCCCGGCAAGTTGGGCGAGCAGGTCGACCGACCGCTGGAAGTGCTCGTCGCCGAGGACGATCGGGTCAACCAACGCCTCATCGAGCGAGTGCTCGAGTCTCGCGGCCACCACCTCGAGTTGGTCGAAAACGGCCGCGAGGCGGTCGAAAAATTCGAGCCCGGCAAGTACGATATCGTGCTCATGGACGTGCGCATGCCCGAGGTCGACGGCTTCGAGGCCACCCGGCGTATTCGTCGGCGCGAAGCAGCCGGCGACACCCGAACGCCGATCATCGCCATGACCGCCCACGCCATGAAGGGCGACCGTGAGCGGTGCCTGGAGGCGGGGATGGACGATTATATTGCCAAGCCGGTCAAGGCCGACGCTCTGTATCAGATCATCGAATCGATCACTGACCAAGACAGCGACGAAGTTACCTCCAACACCGAACCACCCCAGCAGGAGAGACCGTCATGAGCAGCTCAGCTCGCCCGCCCAACGAAGAAGTCCTCGACTGGCAGCAAGCGCTCGAGCGTGTCGACGGCAGCGAGGAGACCCTCGTAGAGCTCGTCGACATCTTTTTGGAGCAATGGCCCGAGATGATGGATGAGATCGAACAGGGGGTCGCCCGCGCCGACTACGAAAACCTGCGCCGGGCCGCCCATACCCTCAAGGGCTCGGCGTCGATCTTCGGGGCCCGCCCGGTGGTCCAGGTCGCCAACCGTCTGTCCGATATGGCCCGCGACGAACAGCTCGATGGGGCCGAAGCGGAGCTTCGAAAGCTCCAGGACGAGATGGACCGGCTGGTCCCCGCCATGCAGCAACGGGTGTGATCGCGTTCAGCTCATCGGCACGGCCAGGCGCACCGGGTGGGGGGCGACCGCCCAGTCGACGGTGCGCTCGTAGCCGGCGCCGTCGCCGGCGACCTGATAGGGCATCGAGCGGCCGCTGACCTCGATGCGCGCGCTGTTGATCAGGAAGTCGCGCATATCTTCGGGGGGAAATTCGCCCTTCCAGAACTTGTGCAGGTGGCTGAGCATCCAGGGCACCGAGCCGTTGTAGCAACGCAGTTGGGCGAAGCCGGCGCGCTGTGTCGCGTGCGGAAACATCCGGATCTTAAAGCCCCAATACGGGATCGTCGAGGTGCCGCATACGGTCGTCTTGCCCTCGAATAAGATATCGTCTTTGTCGTAGGCTTGCAGCACCGTGCCCGATTGGTCGATGCGAAACGCTCCGTCGCCGGTATTGGTAATGCGCACGTCGACGGGCTCCTGGCGCATCGCCTTGGGGATGGTGCGCGAGACGAGCGAGGCGACGTAGCCGCCCATGCCGGTGGCATAATTCTCCACCGCCGTATCGCGCACCGCGTCCTTGAGCCACTCGTAATCATTGAGCACCTCGGCGTCCGTGCCGACCCCGGCGAAGGGAAAAAGCCCCTCGGGGCCCTTGAGCATGTCGACCTCGTGGACGACCAGCGGCGCGCCGGCGCGAAGCGCGCGCAGATCTTCGGTGACCGGCCCGGCCCCCAAAAATGTGGCGATGGCGTTGCCGGTGCCCATGCGCAGCACACCCACCGGCGGCGCCTTGTCGCGCTCGATGGTCCCCTTGTCGATGCGCTCCTCGATGGCCGACATCAAATAGCAGATCGTGCCGTCGCCGCCGCCGGTGAAGATGGCGTCGTACCCGTCGGCTAGCAGCTTGTCGACGGTGCGCTCGGCCTGGCGGAAATCATCGGTCAAGAAGAGGTCCCGGGAGGTCACGAAGCGCTGGATCTCCCCGTGTAACTTTCCGGTCCAGCCTTTCGCACGGGCGTTGAGCAGGACCGCATAGCGGCCCGGCGTTCTGACGACGCGAACCCGATTTGTACTCGTTGTATTCGAAGGTGTGGTCATTTATCCATGCTGCAAATTCACAGCCCGGCCGCGACGCGACGATTCGTGGTAGGCGAGCGTGAGCATCAAGAGTTGCTGGGCCTCTGCGCCGCCCAGGAGCGGATCGTCCTGGCCGAGGCAGGCGCCGATGAAGTTTCGGGTCGCCCGCACGAAGCTGTCCTCGAAGGCCGACGACTTCTGGCCGTAGAAGACCTTGCGGCTGTCACGGCGCAGCTCGACAGGGCTCTCCAATTGGGTCGGGTCGGAGCTTCGGATGATGTGGATGTCGCCTCGGGTGCCGCCGACCGAGATGTTGAGCTCCAGGGGATGGTAGTCGGTGCGAAGCTTGCGCTCGGGGGCGTAGTTGAGATGCAGTGAGCCGTAGCATTCCTGCTGGTAATGCTTCCACATCGCCACCGTCGGCGTATCGAGGATGATATTGTCGGCCACCTCGGTCTCGCCTCGCCACACGTCGACCTTGTCGACCGTGCCGATCAGAAATAGCGAGATACAAAAGGTCTGGTAGCCCACGTCGAAGAGCATCGGCGAGCCGCCCGACAGTTGGGCGTCGAAGCGCCACATATTCTCGCTGCCGGTGTGAAAGTCCCACACGCCGCTGGTCGCTTTGCCGATATTGGCCGAGATGCGGATATTATTGGGCCGGCCAATCTCACCGGCGTCGATGAGGTTTCGAGCGTCCAAAAGCGGCTTGTAGAACAGGCAGGGCTCGTAGACCTGCAAGATCTTATTGGCCTGCTGGGAGGCTTTGATGACCTCGGCGGCCTCCTCGTGGGACAGGGCGATGGGCCGCTCGACACATACGTGCTTGCCGGCGTGCAGCGCGTCGATGGCCTGCGAGGCGTGCAGGTGGTGCGGGGTCAGGATTTCGATGGCGTCGATCTGCTCGTTTTGGAGCATCTCGGCGTAATCGCTATAATAGGCCTTGGCGCCCCAATCGAGCGAGCGACTGATCGCACGGTCCTCGTCGCGGTCACAGACCGCAAAGATCTCGGCGCGCGGATCGTTTTCGTAACCTTTGGCGTGCAGGTCCGCGATGCTGCCCGCGCCCACGATTCCGACCTTCAACTTTGCCATGCACTGCTCCCGTGCGGATTCAAGGGTGTCGCACTACTGCCACCTTATAACTTTGGGGGTCGCGCGTTGTCAAAGATCGCCCTCTGCCAGCCTCACCGATCGCCAACCCCAAATCGTAGTTTGTGACGCCGCAGTTTGGCGTCGCCTTAAATAGTAGACGCTCGGTTCCTGTAAGATCCTCTATTTAGGGCGCCTGAACAGCGGCGCGAACTACAATTTACGTGTCATAGACACGCGGCATCCGGTCAGAAGTGGCGCTTGTCGGTGGCGTGGGATGTCGGGTATTCGTGTACATGCAGCCTCTCATGCCCAGCAGTGAGTTTCATGTCCGCAAATTTGTGCCCCAATTGCGACCAGCCCAACCCGCCCGACGAGGTGGTGTGCCGGCATTGTGGCCTTACCTTGCCGGCGCTGCGCGACGAGGCGACCGAGACCACGCGGCCGGAGGCGCGCCGCGCGGAGTTGGTGGGCACGCGCCAACTATTCGCGATCTCCGACGAGTTGCTGGCGGCGAGCGCGGCGCGCGGCGACCGGCTCGATGCGGACCGGCCCGCCGGTAACCAGCTCGACCGGCCACAAAGAGACCAGACCAACAAACAGACCCACAGACAGACCCACAAAACAAGCACCGACGAGGCCGGACCGACCCAGCCGACCCGCTCGGGCGCACGCTCGCACCACCAGACCGTGGCCGAGCTGCCCAAAGCCGACTCCACCAGCCAGATCGAGCGCAGTCGGATCCCCGGCCTCGCCGAGCCCTCGGCCGTCGAGCCCATCGACGAGGACGCCGATGTGCTCCGCATCGGCTATGACGACGACAACGACCTGGTCATCCCACGCCCGCAGGTCAGCGCCCACCACGCGCGTATCGCCCGGGCGAACGGGCGCTTTATTCTCGAGGACCTCAACTCCACCAACGGCACCAGTGTCAACGGCCAACGCGTCGATCGCGCCCAGATTCAGCCCGGTGATCGCATCGGTCTGGGCAGCTACGGGTTCGTCTTCGACGCCGAGCTCGCCGGCCGACTCGACCGCCGCAGCAGGCAACTGGCGGCGACGCAGGCGCTGCAGGCGGTGGCTCCTGCCGGCCAGGACACGCGTCGAAAGCCGGTGGTCATCGGCCGCGACGCCGACTGCGATATCGTCCTCGACGCCCCCCAGATTTCCCGGCGCCACTGCCGGCTGACTCCGACGCCAGGCGGCTGGAAGCTCGAGGACCTGGGAGCCGCCAACGGCACCTTCGTCAACGACCGCTTCCACCAGGTCGAGCAGGCCCATGTGGCCGAGGACGACGTGCTCTTTTTGGGCAGCTACCGCTTCCCGGTCAGCCGGGTGCGTGAGTTCATCGAGGCGGGCACTCAGTCGGTCCAGCCCGGCCAGGTCGCCCTGCCGCTGGACAAAGAGGTCATCACCATCGGCCGCGGCCCCGAAAACGACGTGGTCCTCGACGGCCCGCAGATCTCGCGCAATCACGCGCGCATCGTGCGCGGCGACGACGCGGTGATCCTCGAAGACCTGGGCAGCGCCAACGGCACCTTCATCGACGGCAAGCGCATCGACCGCGCCGAGCTGGAGTCCGGGCAGGCGGTCAGCTTCGGCTCCTACGCCATTCGCATGGACCTGGCCCGCGGGACCATCCAGAAGAGCTACCGCGGCGACATCCTGCTGCAGGCCGAGAATATCCGCGTCGAATTTGGCGAGGGCGACCAGCGGGTGCGCATCCTCGACGGGATCTCTTTTACGGTCTACCCGACCGAATTCGTCGGGCTTTTGGGGCCGTCGGGCGCCGGCAAGACGACCCTGCTGATGGCGCTGATCGGCTACCTGAGCCCCAATTACGGCCGAACCCTGGTCAACGGCGACGACCTGGCCACCCACTACGACCGCTACCGCGGCGCGATCGGCTACGTCCCCCAGGAAGACATCATCCACAGCGAGCTGACCGTCTGGGAGGCGCTGTATTATACGGCCAAGTTGCGGCTGCCGCCGGACACCACCGACGAGGAGATCAACGGCCGCATCGAGCAGGTCCTGGCGGACCTCGAGATCTCCGATACGCGCCACGTGCGCATCGGCTCTCCGGAGCAAAAGGGCATCTCGGGCGGCCAGCGAAAACGGGTCAACCTGGCCCTCGAGCTGCTCACCGAGCCCAGCCTGCTCTGCCTCGACGAGCCCACCAGCGGGCTGGCCAGCGAGGACGCCGCCAACGTCATGAAGCTGCTCAGAAAGCTCGCCGACGGCGGCCGCACGATCTTGTTGACGATCCACCAGCCCTCCCAGCGCGTCTATCGGATGATGGACAACGCGCTGTATCTGGCCGCCGGCGAGCAGGTCTACTACGGGCCGGCGTATCCGGACTCGATGTTTTATTTCAACCCGGATATCCGCCCCAACAGCCCCGAGGCCGAGGAGATCTTGGCCGACCCGGGCTCGTGCATGCGCCCGCTGGTCGAGGCCAAGCGCGCCGGTGAGCCCATGGAGACCTTCGCGGCGCGGTACCGCCAGAGCAGCTACCACGAGGAGTTCGTCCGCGAGCGGCGCAAAAACCGCCAGGGCGTGCGCCTGACCGGCTCCAGCGAGCGCAAGCCGCCGCGCTTCAGCCTGCGCCAGTGGCTGACCCTTTCCAGGCGCTACCTGGACATCAAGCTCAAGGACCGGGTGGGCACGGCCATCCTGCTCGTCCAGGCCCCGATCGTCGCCGTCCTGCTCGACCTGGTCTTCGCCAGCGAGGCGGCCGGCGTCTTCGGCCGGCTGGTGCATCTGCCGTTCTCGCTCTTCTTGTTGGTCGTCGCCGCGGTGTGGTTCGGCTGCTCGAACGCCGCCCGCGAGATCGTCAGCGAGCAGGCCATCTACCGCCGCGAGCGCATGGTCAACCTGTCGATCCTGGCCTACGCGGGCAGCAAATTCGCGGTGCTCGGCTTCCTGTGCTTCTTGCAGTGCTTGATGCTGCTCACGATCACCTATTTCGTGCTCGATATCTGGGGCAACCCCTTCTTGCACCTGGGCATCTTGTGGCTGTGCTCGCTGGCCGGCCTGGGCATGGGCCTGATGCTCTCGGCGCTGGTGCGCACCTCCGAGGCCGCCATCGCCCTGGTCCCCATCCTGCTCATTCCGCAGGTCATCCTGGGAGGCGCCATCATGCCCATCGACAAGATGAACGCCCCCACCCACGCCGCCAGCCAGTCGACCATCACCCGCTGGGGCTTCGAGGCCATGCTCCACACCGAGCACCGCGCCGAGGCCTACGAAATCCCCATCGAAGACCTCCCCAAACCGCCCATGCCGGGCGTCCCTGCGCCCCCGCCCCCGCCCAACCCGCTGGACCACTTCATGGGCGAGGCCGAGACACAACTCAGCGTCGATCTGGGCGTGCTCGGAGGCTTCACCGTCGTCTTCTTTGGTGGCGTGTGTGGGTTTTTGACCGTGCGTGAGAGGTGGTGGGGGAGTTAGGACTCGCCTCAAAGAGCAGCCATTTTGCGTCTTGCCACCCCTCCACCGCTACGCGGGGAGGTGCCGAGCAAAGCGAGGCGGAGCACGGTCAAGCCGCATAAAGGGGGCAACAAGAAGCAGCCACCTTCCAATTCGAAGCCTCGAGAAGCGAAAGAGC
>JBKGZI010000088.1:0-15930 GCA_046545675.1 Persicimonas sp. | reverse complement strand
GACAGTCGAAAAATCGACATCGACCTGATCCAGATCATTCGCGCCGGCCGCATTCGTGCGATCTTCGAGTGTAGGTTCGCTCACGGTGAGTATAGGCGGCTTTGGTCAGACGGAGGTGCGCGGTGGCTTTTGGTGAATTATCGATGCTTCAGGTGACCGAGGGCGCTCAGGAGACGGTGCGCCGCGGCGAGTGGATGCGAGTGCTGAGCGAGGCGGTGGGTCAGCTCGATGAGTGGGAGGACCAGTGGCCCGGCTTCGAGCAACGGCTGGGTGTCGATTCCGACGACGCGGCCGAGGCCATCTCGAAGCTGGCCGGCCGGCTCGAGCAGAACCTGCCGTATTTCCACCCGCTCTATGCCGGCCATATGCTCAAGCCGCCGCATCCGGTGGCCTGGGCGGCCTATGCGCTGACCATGCTGGTCAATCCGAATAACCAGACCCGCGAGGTCGGGGAGGCGACCACCGAGATGGAGCTCGAGGTCGTCGACCGCCTGGCGAAGATGCTCGGCTTCTCGGACGGCTACCTCGGCCACCTGACCACCAGCGGGACCATCGCCAACCTCGAGGCGATGTGGATCGCGCGCGAAACTCACCCCGACAAAGCGATCGCGTGCAGCAAGGCCGCCCATTATAATTACTCTCGGATCGCCAACCTGCTGGGCGTTCGCCTGGTCAGCGTGCCCACCCGCGCCGACGAGACCATCAACGCCCAGGCGCTGGCTGAGGTGCTCGCCGGTGAGGACGTGGGCACCGTGGTGGTCACCCTCGGCACGACCGGCCTGGGCGTGGTCGATCCGCTCGACGAGGTCCTCGAAGTCGTCCGAGAGCATAGCCGCGCCCCATCGTCCGACACGACGAGCGGCCCCGTCCGCATCCACGTGGACGCCGCTTATGGCGGGTTTTTTGCGCTATTGGCCGACGGTGAGCACCCGGAGGTCGACGCGTCTGCGTTTTCCGCGCTGGGAGACGTCGACAGCATCACCATCGACCCGCATAAGCACGGCCTGCAGCCCTATGGGTGCGGGTGTATCCTATTTCGCGACGGGCAGGTCGCGACTCATTATGACCACGACAGCCCCTATACCTATTTGGAGCGCGACTCGCTGCATATGGGCCAGATTCAACTGGAGTGCTCGCGCTCGGGCGCCGCGGCGGGCGCGCTGTGGGCGACGCTCGAGGCACTCCCGCTCGAGCGCGATCGCGGGCTGGGCCCGTTGCTGTCGAGCTGCCGCAACGCCGCGCTCGGCTGGGCGCAGGCCATCGACGAGTCGCCCTGCTTGCGGCTGGTGGTTCCCCCCCATCTGGACATCGTCAGCTTCGGTGTCTGGCCCCGACTCAACAGCGTGGTGCGCGCCAGCGACGTCACCCGATGGACCGAGCGCATCCTGGAGCTCGGCGCCGGCGACGAGGAGTTGCCCTTCTACCTGACCCGCTACGACATCGACTGCGAGACCGCCGTCAGGTTCTGGCCGGACCTGCAGGCCGACGCGCCGAGCGTCTCGGTGCTTCGCAGTTGTATGATGAAGCCCGAGCACGAGGCGTGGTGGATCACCCTGCATAGCCGCGTCTCGGAGACGGCTTGGGACGTGCTCGAGGAGGAGTAACCGGAGCGACGCCGTCCCTGGCGTCGAAGGCGATCGACGCCAGGGACGTCGAATCGCTTAGCTTTGGACCTGCGCAAGCTCATCGACTTGCTTGGAGCTGGCCGTCTCCTCGACGGGCTCGAAGCGCGCCTGGAAAAAGCGCAGGTGCTTGGGCTCGTAGTCCATCCTCAAGCCCCTGGTTCCCTCGCGATTGGCGTAGACCGCCGCGACACTCTCGGCGGTGACCTCGATATGGGCCTGAGTATACACGCGCCTGGGGATGGTCAGCCGGACCAGCTCGAGCGCCGGATAGCGGTGGTCGCCGGTCTCCGGGTCGCGGCCGGCCGAGACGATGCCGCGCTCCATCGAGCGCACCCCCGAGTCGACGTAGAGCTCGGCGGTGAGCCGCTGGGCGGGGAATTGGTCCTGGGGCATATCGGGGTAGAATTCACGCGCGTCGAGGAAAACGGCGTGGCCGCCGATGGGCCGCACCACCGGCACGCCCCAGCCGCTGAGCAGGTTGCCCAGGTACTCGACCTGTCGGACACGGGCGCGGATATAGGCGTCATCGACCGCCTCGGTCAGCCCTCGGGCCATCGCCTCCAGGTCGCGGCCGGCCAGGCCGCCATAGGTGTGCAGGCCTTCGAAGACCACGACCAATCCGCGCGCCTCCTCGAAGAGCTCGTCGTCGTTGGTCGCCAAAAAGCCGCCGATATTGACCAAGCCGTCCTTCTTGGCGGACATCGTGCACCCGTCGGCGTACGAGCAGAACTCCAGCAGGATCTCGGCGATGCTGCGCTCGGCGTAACCCTCCTCGCGCTGCTGGATGAAGTAGGCGTTCTCGACCACGCGGGTGGCGTCCAAGAAGACCTTGATGCCGTGCTCGGCGGTGAGCTCGCGCACGCGGCGCATATTCTCCATCGAGACCGGCTGGCCGCCGGCCATATTCACCGTGGCGGCCACGTTGACGTAGGCGATATTCCGGGCGCCGAGCTCCTCGATGGCCCCCTCGAGCTTGTCGAGGTCCATATTGCCCTTGAACGGGTGGGTGCTCTCGGTGTCGTGGGCCTCATCGATGATGATGTCGTGGAAGACCCCGCCGGCGTACTCCTGGTGGAAGCGAGTGGTCGTAAAATACATATTGTTGAGCACGTGCTGGCCGTCCTCGATCTCGATCTGGCTGAGCAGGTGCTCTGCGGCGCGTCCCTGGTGGGTGGGCACGAGGTGCTCGTAGCCGAAGATATCCCGGACGACCTGTTCGAGGTGATAGAAGTTGCGGCTGCCCGCGTAGGCCTCGTCGCCGTTCATCATCCCCGCCCACTGCCAATCGCTCATCGCCGAGGTGCCCGAGTCGGTCAGCAGGTCGATATAGACGTCCTCGGAGCGCAGCAAGAAGGTGTTATAGCCGGCTTCTTCGATGGCCTTTTGTCGATATTTGCGGGTAGTCTGCTTAATCGGCTCGACCATCTTGACGCGCCAGGGCTCCGCCCAAGAGCGACGCGGCGGGTGCATCAGCGGCGGTGTGTTCTCGTCGGACATCTTCGCTCTCCAGTTGATTAGGGGGTGTTCGGGATCGAACACTCCCAGTCTAGGCAACTGGACGAGATGATTCATGATCTACATCATGCCTGTCTGCGCCGCCGTGGAGTAGGTTTTGCGCGCAGTCAAGCAGAACACCACTTCATATTAATGTCGCACGGAGCCAGGACGTGAAGACCATCATCGAACCGTTTCGCATCAAGGCCGTCGAGCCGATCAAATTGACCGAGCGCCCCGAGCGCGAAGCCATGGTCGCCGAGGCCGGCTATAATCTCTTCGGCCTGCGCGCCGAGGACGTCATGATCGACCTGCTGACCGACTCGGGCACCTCGGCGATGAGCGCGCGCGGCTGGGGCCGGCTGCTCGAGGGCGACGAGTCCTACGCCGGCGCCAAGAGCTGGTACCGCTTCCGCGACCAGGTCCGCGAGGTCTTCGGCTTCGAGCACATCATCCCCACCCACCAGGGAAGGGCGGCCGAACGCATCCTCTTCGCCATGCTCGTCTCCGAGGGCGACGTCGTCCCCAACAACGCCCACTTCGACACCACCCGCGCCAATATCGAATTTCAAGACGCCCGCGCCGTCGACCTGGCCTGTCCCGAGGCCGCGGATATGGACTCCGACGAGCCCTTCAAGGGCAATATGGATCTGGACAAGCTCGCCGCCCTCATCGAGGAGGTCGGCCCGGACAACGTCCCGCTGGTGATGATGACCGTGACCAATAACTCCGGAGGCGGCCAGCCGGTGTCGATGCAAAATATCCGCGGCGCCAGCGAGATCGCCCACGGCCACGGCATCCCGTTTTATCTGGACGCGTGCCGGTTTGCCGAGAACGCCTACTTCATCAAGCTGCGCGAGGAGGGCTACGCCGACCGCACCGTCGAGAGCATCGCCGCCGAGATGTTCGCGCTGGCCGACGGCTGCACCATGTCCGCCAAGAAGGACGCGTTCGCCAATATCGGCGGCTTTTTATGCACCCGCGACGCGGACCTGGCCCGGCGCGAAAAGGATCTGTTGATCTTGACCGAGGGCTTCCCGACCTACGGCGGCCTGGCCGGCCGCGACCTGGAGGCGATCGCCGTGGGCCTCGAAGAGGTGCTCGAGGAGAGCTATCTGGCCTACCGCATCGCGTCGACCCAATACGTGGCCCGCGCGCTGGCCGAGGCCGGCGTGCCCTTGATGCTGCCCGCCGGCGGCCACGCCGTCTACCTCGACGCGCGGCGATTTCTGTCGCACCTCGACCCGCTCGAATATCCCGGCCAGGCGCTGGCCGTCGAGCTGTACCTGCACGGTGGCATCCGCTCCTGCGAGATCGGCACGGTCATGTTCGGCTACGACCCGCACACCGGCCAGGAGACCCCGGCCGACAAGGACCTGGTGCGCCTGGCGATCCCGCGGCGCGTCTACACCCAGAGCCACATGGACTATGTGGTCGAGGCGATCATCGAGGTCTGGGAGCGTCGCGACGAGATCGGCGGGATGAAGATCGTGGAGGCGCCGGAGTTTTTGCGCCACTTCTCGGCGAAGTTTGAACGAGTATAAGCGCTGCGACAAAACCGGAGCGACGCCGTCCCTGGCGTCGTTGAGCAACCGGAGCGACGCCGTCCCTGGCGTCGATGAACACGCGGCAAAAAGCCGGGGCGACGCCGTCCCTGGCGTCGTTATTGAGGCCCGTGCCAATAAGCCTGGAAGGCCGGGCCGCGCGGCCCGGAGAATAGCGTGCCCACCTGGCCCCACCGGCCCGCAAAGCGCATCCATTTCTTCTCGGGCAGCGCCTCGCCGTCGACGGCGACCAACTCCACGGAGTTCCAGGTCTTCCAGCGCGCCCCGCCGTCAGCGGTGCGGTCGGCGGGCAGGAAGCCGCGCGAGTGGACGCCGGCTCGTGGGTACGAGGCGTGGCCGTAGCGCGCGCTGTACACGACCGGGTGGTCGCCTTGGTCGAAGCGGACCTGCTTGGGGTCTAACCAGCGGCCCTCGGAGACGTGGCAGGCGTAGAAGATCTTCTGGATATTCTGGCGGCTCGAGTCGACGCGCACCGTGATATGCTCCCAGTCGCCCTCGTGCGCACCGCCCGCCGGCCCGCCCATCAGCGGCCCACTATACGGATAGAAAAACCAGTATTGGATATCGTAGCCCGCCGAGCCGTCGGAGGTCTCCCGGAAGTGCACGTAGGTCTGGGCGCTGTCCAGGTTGCCCTGGCGCACGCGCTCCTCGTCGGCATCGCCGGCGATCTCGAGAAAATAGCGCTTCGGATCGAAGCGTTTGGACTTCTGCTTCTCCATCGCCAGCGTCGGCAGGATAGAGGCGCTGGTCTGGCCCTCGGCGAGCGTGGGCGCGCCGGGCGCCTGCTCGCCGTCGACGCGCAGCTCGCTGCGCTCGATAAACCAGGACACCGACGACGGGAAGTAGCGCTCCCGCGGGTGAAAGCGCACCTCGGGGGCGAATCGCTCGATCGTCTCCTCGATGGACGGCCGCTCCGATGGAGGCGGCTCGAACCCCGCCGTCTGGGCGGTCGGCGCGACCAGCCCCACCACCACAGCCGACATGAAGACGCCATAGAAGATATCGTTTAGGCCCGACGCCACCGGTCTGACGCCCGCAAATCCCTGCGAGACCAGTGTGGTGAAGAGCTGTTCGAAGGCGTGGAGGATACTGCGAAGATGAAACATGTACGACTACTGCTCGAGGTCGGAGAGGTTGCGGGCCGGCTCGGGATACTCGCTGCTTGGGGTTGTGTCCGTTTAGACTAATAGAGTTTGTGTGGCATGTCTATAAGTCTCTGAATAATAATGTATTTTTAGGTGTCTGGACACGATGTTTCGTCGCTCGTCACTGATACAAGCGCACGGCCAGTTTTGTTCCCAACGGAAAATTACAGTTGGACTGCAGGGGGCAGGGAGCCGGGGGTGCAGGGGTCCAGGAACGGCGGTTTACGGCAGGGTGCAGGGGTCCGGGGGGCAGGGCCCAGCCGCATAAACAAGCGCTGGTTCAGAGCCTCACTCTCGCTCGTATAGGCCGATCAATTCGCTCTCGGCGGCGACATGCGGGCGGGCCAACTTCTCGAGTTCGTCGATGCTCGGAGTGTGGTCGAATTCGAGCTCGCCGACTTTGAGGGCCAAGACCCGGAAGTGATAGTGATGCGCGCCGTGGTCTTTGGGAGGGCAGGGGCCGCCGTAGCCGACGTTCTGAAAGTCATTTTCGGCCTGCATGATGCCCTCGTCTTCGGTGCGCGGGGGCAGATCCTCGACCAGGCTCGTCTCGTCGGCGGGGATATTATAGACGCCCCAATGCTTGAAGATACCGCTGGGTGCGTCGGGATCTTCGCAGATGACCACATAACTCCGGGTGCCCTCGGGCCCCTGCGACCAAAATAGCGGCGGCGAGATATCCTCGCCGTCGCAGGTATATTTCTTGGGGATCGAGCTGTTGCTGTCGAACGCGCCGCTTCGAAGTTCCATGGCTGGCCTGTCGCTGACGGATTGGCGAGTGCTCACTGCATCAAAGCTGCATCCGTGGCCGGGCATTTCAAGGGTTGGTGGGGCTGGAGCGCGGGAACGCGGGAACGCTGGAACGCTGGAACGCTGGATCCGCGGGAGCTCGGTAGAGCTCACTGGAGTCACTCTGGAGCACGGCAACTGCCCGTTTACGCTCGCTAGCAATGTTCAGGCTGTCGGCCCGCAACTGCGTTTTGGAACGGCCGCGTTACTGTCGATCACGACCGGCGCAGAGGAGCAAGAACAGTGCTCCAGTAGCATCCAGTGAGCTCTCCCGCGCCGCCCGAGGCCCAGTCTATCCCGCGCTCCAGTGCCTCCGAGCTCCAGTGCTTCCGAGCTCCAGCGCCTTCAGCGCCTCCAGTGTTCCCGAGCGTTCAGCCCACCGGCAGCGCAAATTCACGCGTCTCGTCGGCCCGCATCTCGTAGACATCGCCGTATACGCCGATCTGGATGGGCGGGGCGCTGCTCTTGCGGGTGGTCAGTCGCAGCTTCTCGTCGGTGATGGTCACCGCCAGGGAGTGGGCGCGCCAGCGGATGTCCAGGTGCAGCCGGGACAGCTCGTCGGGCAACTCCGGATGGAAGCGCAGCACGTCGTCGCCACGGATCTCGATACCCGCATAGCTTCGCTGGACCAGGTCGACGGTGCCGGCCATCGCCCCCAGGTGGATTCCCTCGGCGGTGGTCCCGCCCTGGATGTCGGCGACATCACTGAGGAGTGACTCCAAAAACAGCTGCCAGGATTGGGTGCGGTCGCAGTCGGCCGTGATCCAGGAGTGGACCACACGGCTTAGCGTCGAGCCGTGGGAGGTGCGCGCCAGATAGTAGCTGATGTTGCTGCCCTTGATCGTCTCGTCGAGCTCATAGCCGAGCTTGTCGAAGAGCTCGAAGATCTCCTCGTCGCTGAACAGATAAAAGAGCATCAGCACGTCGGCCTGTTTGGAGGCTTTGAAGCGGTTGGGGGTGTCGTCTTCGGCCTCCAAAATACGATCGAGGCGCTGAATATTGTTGTATTTGTCCCGGTAGCCCTCCCAATCGAACTCCTCGAGGTGCTCGTAGCCTTCAAATTGGCTGATGATGCCGTCGCCGTGAAAGCAAATGCGCATCTTTTGGGAGATGTCTCGCCAGCGGGCGATCTCGTCGCTGGATAAATCGAGCAGGTCGTGCAGCTCGTCGAAGCGAAGCTCGGGGAGCCGCTCGAGCACGTCGAGCGCCTTTTGAATCACCCAGACGGCCATCACGTTGGTATAGGCGTTATTATCCAGGCCGGGCTCGTCGGAGTCCGGATAGCTGGTGTGGTACTCGTCGGGGCCGACCACGCCCTTGATCTCGAAGCGATCGAGCTGCTCGTTATAGGTGGCCAGGCTGGCGAAGAAGCGGGCGACCTCCAGGATGATCTCGGCACCGTAGAAGAGCAAAAACTCCCGGTCGCCGGTGACCTGAAAATATTGCCAGACGTTATAGGCGATGTCGGCGCTGACGTGGTGCTGCAGGTGGGTGTTGTCCGGGATCCAACGGCCCGATTCGGGGTTGAGGTGGACGACCTGGCTCTCCTCGCGCCCGCTGGCCCCGCTCTGCCAGGGGAACATCGCGCCGCTGTAGCCGGCCTCGAGCGCCGCTGCGCGCGCGGTGTCCAGGCGCCGGTAGCGGTATTTGAGCAGCGCGCGGGTGATCTCGGGCATGCGCAGGTTGAGCATCGGGAAGATGAACAGTTCGTCCCAAAAGATATGCCCCCGATAGGCCTCGCCGTGCCAGCCGCGCGCCGGTACGCCCACGTCGAGGTCTTGGGTATTCGGAGACGAGGTCTGCAATAAGTGAAAGACGTGCAGCCGGAGCACCAACTCGGGGTGGAAGTCCTCGGGCTGAGCTTCGGTGTCCATGGCGATGTCGAAGCGGCGCCACAACAACTCCCAGGCCAGCGAGTGGCGTTCTTGCTCCTGCTCGAAGCCCCCCACGCGTTGGAGGCGGTTCTTCGAGGCGAGGCCGCATTCGGAGATCGCCGGATCCCGAGAGGTATAGAGAGTGACTATCTTTTCGAGGGTGACGTCGCTGCCCTCGCTGAGCTGGACCTCGAATTGTTGGCCGACCAGGCCCTCGTGCTCTTCGAAATAATGGCGTTCGGGCTCGAGGTGCTGGCTTCGGTGGAATGCTCGGGTGCGTGCGCTGAGAGCGACTTCAACGCGGGACTGCAGCGTGCGCACCTTCAGGTAGACGGTCTCCGCGTCGACCTGCTCCATCTCGAGGGGCTCGTGGTGCTTGCTCTCCAATTCGCTGTAGCGCTCGACGCCGTCATTTTGGACGCGACCGTCGATCGCCGAGCGCACCTCGACGTTGCCGCTCCAATCCTCGGCGGTCAGCTCCACGGATAGGCCGGCCACATGCTGTTGGTCGATGTGTACGAAGCGTCGCTCGACCAGGCTGGTGGTGCGGCCCTGATCGTCGCTAAAACGCACGCGGCGCTCGAGCACGCCGGCCTTGATCTGGAGCTCCTGGCGAAAATCTAGGACCTCGACCTCGCGTAGATCAAACCACGGGCCGTCGTCGATCCGGAAGTCGAGCACCAGCCAATTCGGGAAGTTGACCAGGTCCTCGTTTTCGATGACCCGGCCGGCGATTTCACTCTCCCGGCGGTTGTAGCCGCCGGCGAGGTAGGTGCCCGGGTAGTGGTGCTCGTCGGCGCGCGCCTCCGGAAAGGCCCCCCTGGTGCAAAAATAGCCGTTCCCCAGGGTGCAAAGCGCCTCGCGAAGCCCCTGCTGTTCGGGATCGAAAGCGTCGTATGTGAGCGACCAGTATTCGTCGGTCATGACATTCGCTGGGCTAGGTCCACTAAGAATTGTTCGACTTCGTCCGGGTCGCGCAGGCGGTATTCGGCAGCGGTGGGTTTTGGCTCCTCCTGGACGGCGATCGTGATGCCGCGGCCTTCGAGGGCGCGAAACGCATCCTCGTCGGTGACGTCGTCGCCGATATACATCGGGATGGTGTCGGGGCCGGCCAACTCGAGCTCGTCGAGGAGCCAATCGACCGCCTTGCCCTTGTCCCAGTCGATGTCCGGCTGCAGGTCGAAGACCTTCTTGCCGTGGGTCTTGTGCAACTCCGAGATGCCGGCCAAGACCTGGTCGACGTGCTTTTGGACGGTGGGCACGTCGCGCTCGGCGACCTGCCGGTAGTGGACGGCGAGTGAGTAGCGCTTGCGCTCGAGGTGAGCGCCGTCGATGCGTCGAAGCCGCCGGCGAAGCTCGTCCTCGGCGCGGTCGAGCGCGGGCACGAATTCCTCGCCTTTTTCCAGGGTCAGGTCGGCGCCCTCGGGGCCGAGGATGTCGAAGCCGTGGCTGCCGGCGTAGGCGACGCCCTCCAGGTCGACCCGTTCGCGCACGTCGTTCAAGTCCCGGCCGCTGATCACCGCCACCGGAGTCACCTCGGCCAGCTCGCTGACCGCCCGGCGCATCGAGTCGGAGAGCACCGCGTCGGCCGGGTTCTCGACGATTGGCGACAACGTGCCGTCGTAGTCCAAAAACACCGCCAGCCTGCGCTCGCCGACGCGCTCGACGATCTCGTCACTGGCCTCGCCGGCGTTGGCTCCTGCAGAATCCTCCTTCATGGCCGCTCCCGTACTAAATTTCTCCAGTTCATCAAAACTCGAAATCACCAAATCCGCGCCGGCCTCGCGCAGCGCTCGCTCACCGCCGGCACGCGCCATACCCACGACGGTGCCAAAGCGGCCGCGCCGGCCGGCTTCCACGCCGCTGACCGCGTCCTCGACGACCATCGCTCGCTGCGGGTCGACGGCCAGTCGGCGCGCTGCCTCGACGAACATATCCGGGGCCGGCTTGCCCTCCAGGCCGTGGGCGGTCAGGTCGTTGCCGTCGACGCGGGCCTGGAAATAGTGGCCCAGATCGGCCTGCTCGACGACCGTGGCGCAATTTCGGCTCGACGAGACCACCGCCGTGGCCAGGCCCCGCTCGCGCACCCAGTCGAGGAAGCGGAGCGCGTCGTCGAAGACCTCGATCGTGCCGGCCGCCAAAAATTGCCCGTAGCGCTCGTTTTTGTGGTTGCCCACCGCGTAAATCGTCTCGAAGCCGGGCGCGTCGTCGGGCTCGCCCCAATCCAGCCTGATACCGCGTGACTCCAAAAAGCTGGCCACCCCCTCGTAGCGCGGCTTCCCGTCGACGTAGCGTCGGTAGTCGGCCAGCTCGAAAGGCTCGAAGTCTGCGCCTGCGCGCCCGTCAGCGCGCCCGGCCAGCAGGGCGTCGAAGGTCTGCTTCCACGCCTCAAAGTGGGCTTCGGCGGTGTCCGTGACGACGCCATCCAAATCGACGATGACTGCCTCCAGGCCGATCAGGGACAGCGGTGGGGGATGGGTGGGCATGCCGGCGTTGTCCTGTCTGAGGATGTCGATTTCTCGGATGTCGAGCCGCGACGACTTTTCGCTGCATTGGTCTGTGTGAAGCGAATCTGACCACGGCGACGGCCAGGTCAATATCTCCCCGGAATGTTGACCGTTGTGTCGCTTGTTGGCCCGGGAGTCCCGAGTCGACCCGTGCCATGGTCGCACCTTCTCTCGGCTTCGACCGAGACGACTGCAGTCTCATCAACGGCAAGTAGAACTGCGGAGCGCTACGACATGCTAGACGACAAGCCACGCTCGAGCCGTCCTGACACGGGTCAATCCGGTGATCCACGCAAAACTCTGGGGGCTGCTCTCCAGCCGCTGCACGGCGACGACACCATCGGCGACGGGCTCGACGCTGCAGGCCTTCGTCGGCTGCTCGACTCGACGGCCGAGGGCATCTATCAGCTCGACATGAGCGGACGGTGCGTGTTCTGCAACGCTGCTTGCGTGCGTCTGCTCGGCTACGATTCGGCCGACGAGCTCATCGGGCAGCGAATGCACGAGCTCATCCACCACACTCGGCGCGACGGCAGCGCACACCCGCGCAGCGCCTGTGAGATCTATCGGGCGTTTCAAGAGGGGCGTGAAATCCACGCCCAAGACGAGATCTTGTGGCGCAAAGACGGCACTTGGTTCGACGTCGAATATTGGTCTTATCCCCTCGTCCAGGGCGGCGAGCGGGTCGGCTCGGTGGTGACCTTCGTCGACGACACCGACCGAAAGCGCAACGAGGACGAGCTTCGCCGGCGCACCGAACAGCTCGAGCAGGCCAAACGTGAGGCCGACGCCGCCAATCGCACTAAGAGTGACTTCCTGGCCAATATGAGCCACGAGATTCGCACGCCCATGACCGCTATTTTGGGCTACGCGGACATTTTGCTCAGCCACCTCGACGACCCCGATGACCGCCAATGCGTCGAGACGATCAAGCGAAACGGCAAGTTCCTCGTCGACATCATCAACGACATCCTCGACCTGTCCAAGATCGAGGCGGGCAAGCTCGAGGTCGAGCGGGAGCGTGTGGCCCCCGATGAGCTCGTCGCCGAGATCTGCTCATTGATGCATGTGCGAGCCAGCGAAAAGCAGTTGCCGCTGCTCATCGACTATGAAGGTGAGCTCCCCGAGACCATCGAGACCGACCCGACGCGGCTTCGTCAGGTGCTCGTCAACCTGGTCGGCAACGCCATCAAATTTACCGATGAGGGCAGCGTGCGACTGGAGGTGGGCTTCGTCGACGGAGCCGAGCCACGGCTTCGCTTCCAGGTCATCGACACCGGCATCGGCATCGGCGAACAGCAACGCGAGACGCTCTTCGAGCCATTCTCGCAGGCCGATAGCTCGGTGACGCGCGACTTTGGCGGCACGGGACTCGGGCTGACCATCTCGAGCCGGCTGGTCGACAGCCTCGGCGGTGAGATCACCGTCGACAGCACGCTAGGCGAGGGGAGCACCTTTGCGATGACCGTCGGATGCGGGGCGCTCGACGGTGTGCCGATGGTCGAGCCTCGTCTGGGCATCACCCGGTCGGAGGTCTCGGATCGCGAGCCGGCGCGCTGCCTGAATCGTCGGGTGCTGGTGGTCGATGATCGCCACGACATCCGCTATCTGGCCCGCTACTTCATCGAGCAGGCCGGCGGCCTGGTGGAGGCCTGCTCGAATGGAAAAGAGGCGCTCGAGCGGGTCGCCCAGGCCGAGGCGTCCGGTGAGGGCTTCGACGCGATCGTCATGGATATGCAGATGCCGGTCATGGACGGCTACGAGGCCTGCAAGCGCTTGCGCCGGGCGGGCTTCGCGCGGCCGATCCTCGCCCTGACGGCGGCGGCGATGCGTGGCGACCGCGAGAAATGCCTGTGTGCCGGCTGCGACGCCCACGTCAGCAAGCCCATCGACGGCCATCACTTGGTGGAGCTCCTCGCGCTTCACACCGAGACGGCCGTCGATAGCGAGAGCGACGCCGGCCCTGAGGCTGGCTCCACCAAGACACGCGTGCTTCTGGTCGACGACAATCGCGATTTGAGTGACGCCCTCGGCACCTTGCTCGAGCTCCACGACCACGAGGTGTGCGTTCGAAACGACGCCGACGAGGTGGTCGACGCCGCCGTAGAATTTCAACCGCACGTCGTCTTGCTCGACATCGGCCTGGGCGCACGAAGCGGCTATGAGGTGCTCGCTGACCTCGTGAGACTGCCGGAGATGCAGTCAGCGACGTTTATCGCGCTGTCGGGTCGGACAAGCCGCGAAGATAAGAAGCGCTCGCTTGCCGCCGGCTTCCACCACCACGTCGGCAAGCCGGTGGAGATCAAAAAACTCATCGAGCTTTTCGACGTTCGAGATCAGCGATGACGTCTTGGGTCCGGGCGATGCTGTCCGGGCTCAACGAGATCGAGTCGATGCCCTGTTCGACCAAGAAGGCGGCGAACTCCGGATAGTTGCTCGGCGCCTCGCCGCAGATGCCCACCTTGCGGCCGTGCTCGTGGGCGGTGTCGATGAGTTGGGCGATGAGCCTTTTGACCGAGGTGTTGCGCTCGTCGAAGATATAGGACAGCGACTGGTTGTCGCGGTCGACACCCATGGTCAATTGGGTGAGGTCGTTCGAGCCGATCGAGAAGCCGTCGAAGCGTTCGCTGAACGCGTCGGCCTCGATGATATTGGTGGGCACCTCGGCCATCACATAGATCTCGAGGCCCTCCTCGCCGCGCTCCAGGCCGTTTTCGGCCATCACCTCGAGCACCCGGTCGGCCTCCTCGGGCGTTCGGCAAAACGGGATCATCACGACCACGTTGTCGAAGCCCATCGTCTCGCGCACCCGCTTGATCGCCTGGCACTCCAGCGCAAAGCCGTCTTTATAATCATCGCTATAATACCGCGACGCTCCGCGCCAGCCGAGCATGGGGTTGGCCTCGTCGGGCTCGAATTGGGCCCCGCCGATGAGGTCGGCGTATTCGTTGGTCTTGAAGTCGCTCATCCGCACGATGACCGGGTGGGGGTGGTGGACCGCGGCGATGGTGCCGATACCCCAGGACAGGTGTTCGATGAAGTAGCTGGGCTTGTCGGCCGCCTGGCGGGTCATCTGCTCGATGCGCTCTTTGGCCTCGGCGTCTTCGACCTCGTCGAAGCGGGTCAGCGCCAGGGGGTGAATCTGGATGGCGTTGTTGATGATATACTCCATGCGCGCCAGGCCGACCCCGGCGGTGGGCAACTGCCACCAGCTCATCGCCGCGCCCGGCGAGCCGATATTGACCATGATCGGCGTGTCGATGTCGGCGAGCTCCGAGAGGTCGATCTCGGTCGACTCGTAGTCGAGCTCGCCGGCGTAGATATGGCCCTCGTCGCCCTCGGCGCACGACATCGTAATCAGATCGGCGTTTTTGACCTTATGGGTGCAATCGCCGGTGCCGATGACCGCCGGCACGCCCAGCTCACGGCTGACGATCGCGGCGTGTGAGGTGCGCCCGCCGCGCTCGGTGACGATGCCCGCCGACTTCTTCATCAGCGGCACCCAATCCGGGTCGGTCATCTCGGTGACCAGCACGCAGCCCTCCTCGAATTGGTCGGCGTGCTCGATATCCTCGATGACGCACACCGGCCCGGAGCTGATCGCGTTGCCGATGGCAAGCCCGGTGCACAGCAGTTCTCCCTGCTCTTTGAGCTCGTAGGTCTTCATCTTCCCGCCGGTCTTCTGCGAGTGCACCGTCTCGGGTCGCGCCTGCAGGATATGCAGCTCGTCGGTGTCGCCGTCCTTGGCCCACTCGATGTCCATGGGACGCACGTAGTGGTCCTCGATGGTCTTCGACCAGCGGGCGAGCTGCAGAATCTCGCCGTCGTCGAGCGTAAACGTCGTGCGCTCGTCCTCGGAGGTATCTACGTTCTCGGTCGGGTCTTGTTCGAGAGAGGAGTCTTGGTCGGCGTAGATCATCTTCTTTTCTTTTTGACCCAGATTCTTGCCGATGATCGGGTCGAGCTCCTCGCGCTCCAAAAACGGCTTGTACACGTTGAATTGATCCGGGCGCACGGTCCCCTTGACGACGTTCTCGCCCAGGCCCCAGGCGGAGTTGATGACGACCACGTCCGGATAGCCCGTGTCGGTGTCGATGGTGAAGATGACCCCGGCGCAGGCCTTGTCCGAGCGGACCATCTTCTGGACGCCCACCGACAGCGCGATCTCCATGTGGTCGAAGTTTTTCTCTTCGCGGTAGGCGATGGCGCGGTTGGTAAATAGCGAGCCAAAGCAGCGCTTGCAGGCCTCCAGGAGTTGCTGGCCGCCGCGGATATTCAGGAAGCTCTCCTGCTGGCCGGCGAAGCTTGCGGTGGGCAGGTCCTCGGCGGTCGCGCTGCTGCGCACGGCGACGTCGACCGCCTCGGTCTCGTAGCGCGACGACAGCTCCCGGTAGGCGTCGACGATCTGCTCGGCGAGTTGGTCGGAGAACTCGGCCTCCTTGAAGCGATCCCGGATGGTCTGGCCGACCTCCTCGAGCCCCTTTTTTCCCGAATCCAGCGCCCGCAGGTCGGCTCGGAGCGCGTCCTCCAGGCCGTTCTCCTCGACGAATTTCCAATAGGCCTCGGCGGTCGTCGCAAACCCGTCGGGCACCTGTATCCCCTGCTCTTTGAGCGTGCCGATCATCTCGCCGAGCGAGGCGTTCTTGCCACCGACCAGGCCGACGTCTTCGTTGTCGAGTGTGTCAAACCACCGGATCAATTCGCTCATCTGTTTGTCGCTCATTTGGAGGGTCCCACGCGGGTAGAGCCAGATATGTACTACGTAGTGCTGAGCGTAACCGCGCTTTGGGCGGCATCAACCGCCGTGGGGCCGGCCGCGCTGGAACCCACGCGCCTGCGTCGAGGGCGCAAAACCTCAAAAAACCTCGCGCGCGCCCGCGCGCGAAGCCCCGAAGAGGTCCCAGGGACGATGTTAACCAGCTCTCATGCAC
>JBKGZI010000087.1:0-15992 GCA_046545675.1 Persicimonas sp. | reverse complement strand
GACCTGCCCGACCCCGAGGTCGAAGTGCCCGTGCCGAGCTGGCGGCTGAATGCGTCTGCCGAAGACCAGGCCCCAGCCAAGACCTATGACGAGGCGCTGCATCGTCTCCAGGCCAAGCTCAAGGACGGATGGCACCGCTTTTTGGAGGGATGGCCGCTGGTGTTCACCGTATTGACCACCATCGCGGTGCTCGTCGGCGGAGCCGTCGAGATCATCCCGACGTTCATGATCGACAGCACCGTGCCGCGCATCGAATCGGTCAAGCCGTATACCCCGCTCGAGCTCGAGGGGCGCGATATCTACATCCGCGAGGGCTGCGTGCAGTGTCACTCGCAGATGGTGCGTCCGCTTCGCCAAGAGATCGAGCGCTACGGGGAGTACTCCAAGGCCGGCGAGGCCATCTACGACCGGCCGTTTTTGTGGGGCTCGAAGCGCACCGGGCCGGACCTGGCACGCGTGGGTGGCAAATACCCCGACCTGTGGCACGTGCGCCACATGGAGGATCCGAGGTCGACCAGTCCCAACTCGATCATGCCGCCGTATCCGCATCTTCTGGAAAAGGAGATCGACTTCGACGGCATGACCAAGAAGCTCGAGGTCCAAGCGATGCTCAACGTGCCTTATTCGGCCGCTGACATCGATAGTGCCGCCGAGGACGCTCGCACTCAGTCCGCACAGATCGCCGCCAGCGTCGAGGAACAGAAGGGTTACTCGAATCTGCACGACCGCGAAATCACCGCGTTGGTCGCTTATCTGCAACGGCTGGGAGCCGACCTCAAGAAGGAAAACGGCGAGCAGCAGAGCGCCAATGGCACAGCTAATGGAGGTAAGTGATGAAGCGAGAAGTCATGGAGAACGCAGGGCTCGAGATCTTCGCCGAAGTCGGCCTGATCCTATTTGTCCTGGGCTTTGTATTCGTGATTGCGCGCGTCCTCCTCATCAAGCGTGAGGAGGTCGAGCACCTGGAGAATCTTCCCCTCGATGAGAACGCTGAAGGCGGCGCGTAAGGATAGAATCGATGAGTAGTCAAACAAATAGTAGCGATCGAGCGTCGGACTCCAAATACGCCGACGAGCTTCTCGACCACGATTACGACGGCATCCAGGAGTACGACAACCCGATGCCCGGCTGGTGGAAGTGGCTGTTTTATATCACGATCATGTGGTCGGCGATCTATCTGGTCGGTATCAATATGGGCTATTTGCCCAGCTATGAGGACGACCTGGCAGACGGTCAGGCCGAACTTCAGGTCATGCGCGATCAACACCAGCAGGAGTCTCCGGGTGTCGACGACACGCTTTTGGCTGAGGCGGCCGATGATTCGGGGAAGGTCGATCAGGGCGCGCAGGTCTATTCGACGAACTGCGCGTCGTGCCACGGACAAAATGGCGAGGGCCTCATCGGCCCGAACCTGACCGACGAGTACTGGATCCACGGCGGCTCGCTGCCCGATGTCTACTCGGTGGTCAAAGGCGGCGTCACCGAGAACGGTATGCCGGCCTGGGAGGGCCCGCTGAGCCAGGATGAGATGGTCGCCGTGGTCGCGTATGTCGACTCAATCCGGGGCAGCGACCCGGCTGGGGCCAAAGAGCCCGAAGGCGAACCCTACGAGGCGCAGTAAAGCCATGAGTACTAGACCGAGCACGGACAACAAAGACCGGGCCATTCCCAAGGCCACCGACCAAGTGCTGTCGACGATGACGCTCGACGGCAAACGCCGCTGGCTTTACCCGGTGCTGAGCAAGGGCAAGCATTTTTGGCGGCGCCTGATCACGGCCGTGGCACTTATTGCGCTCTTCCTGGCGCTTCCGGTGGTCGAAGTCGGCGGCAACCCGGCTGTCTTCTTGGATGTTATCCACCGAGAGTTCCACTTCTTCGGTCTGACCCTCTATCCGACCGACACCACCATTTTGATGGTCTTTTTGCTGCTCTGCTTCGTGGGTATCGTCATGCTCACGGCGCTGCTCGGGCGGGTCTGGTGTGGTTGGGGGTGCCCGCAGACCATCTATATGGAGTTTGTCTTCCGACCGATCGAGCGGCTCATCGAGGGCCGCGAGATGAAGCGCAAGCGACGCGACGAGGGCCCCTGGAACGCCGACAAGATCTGGCGTAAGGGGCTCAAGTGGAGCATCTTTGCGGCCATCGCCGTGTTTTTATCGCACGCATTTCTGGCATATTTCGTCAGTTGGGACGCCTTGCTCGCCTGGGCGGGCGGCGCGCCCACCGAACACTTTGGGGTGTTTACGGCGATGTTGTTGGTCTCCGGGCTGATCTTCTTCGATTTTGCCTATTTTCGCGAGCAGATGTGTACGATCACCTGCCCCTATGCTCGCATTCAATCGGCGCTGCAGGACGATGAGTCGATGATCGTCGCCTACGACCCCAACCGCGGCGAGCCCAGAGGCCGGCGCAGCCGGGCGCTTCGCAAGAAGGAAAACGACGGCGTCGAGATCGCCCTGGGCGACTGCATCGACTGCGGGGCGTGCGTGCGCACCTGCCCGACCGGCATCGATATCCGCGACGGCCTGCAGATGGAGTGCATCGGATGCACACAGTGCATCGACGCGTGCAACGACATCATGGACGGCATCGCAAAGCCCCACGGGCTGATTCGATATACCTCCGAGCGCGCCCTCGAAAAGCAAGAGACCGCACGCGTCGTTCGCCCGCGCACCATCGCCTATGGTGTGCTGTGGGTGGGGCTCTTTGTGGCCTTGTCGGTATTCATCAGCGGGCGCGAGCCGCTGAGCGTCGACGTTGGGCGGGTCACCGGCGCACCCTATACCGTCCTCAAAGATGACACGGTGGCAAATCGACTTCGCTTTCGGCTGCGCAATCGGAGCGGCAGCGCGCAGCGCTTTCATATCGAGCCGATCTCCCCAAAGGGCCTCGATATCAAGATGATGGGCGAGCCCGACATCGCCCTCGAGCACGGCCAGATGGAGCGTGTCGAGGCCTGGATCGTCGTGCCCGAGGAAGCCCTCGGTAGCCGCGGCAATGTCGGCGCTCGGTTCCGCGTCGAGGGCTCCGAAGGTTTGGCCAAGGAGGTCGACTTCCGACTCCTGGGCCCTTCCATTGATGAGTAGGCAACTCAGCACGAATTGGCGCGAGGCGGGCGGTTAAGCGACCCCAAGCCTCGAGCCCCAAGCCCCTGGCAATCGATATTCGCTTTGGCGAAAATGATGCGAAAACCCAATAGGTTCGTGTCGCTACCGTAGGTAAGACCATGTTCGGTATCCCTGATAAATATTTTTGGCCTGGTTTGATCATGACGCTGCTGTCCGCGAGCGTGATCTGGTGGGTGGGCATGTTATTTGTCGCCAAGTCCGGCGACGGGCCGCAGGTCGTCGAGAATTATTATCAGCGCTCGGTCGACCACGAGGATGTGACCGCCGCGCGGCGTGCCGCAATGCAGGCCGGCTGGAAGCTGGACGTCGACTGGTCTACCCACAACGACCGGGGCGTGCGCCTGCACGTCGTCGACCGAGGCGGCGAGCCCGTCGAGGGCATCGAGGGTAGCGTCGAGCTTCGACGCCCGGAGCTCGCCGAAGCGCTCGGTCGCAGCCAGCTCGAGCCGGTCGCAGGACACCCCGGGCATTACCAGATTGACATCGCCCCCGATCGAAGCGGGTTGTGGGACTTGGTCGTGGAGGCCGACCACGCGGGCCAGCAGCTCCGCTATGAGCTGCGCCAAGAGGTCGCATTGTGAGCACCCCCGAGCCATCACATCGCGTCGAATGCACCCATTGCGGCCTCGATGTGCCCGGCTCTCCCCAGGGCCCGGGGCCGCATTTTTGCTGCCCGGGGTGTCGCGCCGTCTACGGCGCTCTGCACCAGGCCGGCCTCGAGGAGTTCTACGATTTTCGCCAGGTCGACGGGCGCACCCCGGACTCGCCGATCGGCGACCAGCTCCCCCAGGCGCGCCCTGACTTCGACGCCGATTGGTATACCGAGAATCACACCCAGAAGCTCGAAGACGGCACGTGTGAGGCCGAGCTATACCTGGAGGGCGTCCACTGCGCAGGCTGCGTGTGGATCACCGAGCGTATGCCACGGTACCTCGACGGGGTGCTCGACTCGCGGCTGGATCTGGCCCGAGCGCGCCTGACGGTGCGTTGGGACCCCGAGCAGACCAAGCTGTCTTCGGCCGCAGGCTGGCTGACCCGCTTTGGCTACGCGCCGCACCCCATTCGCGGCGAGAACGACGACGCTCGGACCCGTGGCGAGCGAAAGCTGCTCTTTAAAGTCGGGGTCTCCTGGGCGCTGGCCGCCAATATCATGTTGCTGGCCTTCGCGCTATATGCGGGGCTCGACTTCTCCAACGACGCCGGGCTCACCGGCGCGGTGCGCTGGCTGAGCCTGGTCTTGTCGGCCGGCTCGGTCGTCTATGGCGGCTCCCAATTCTTCCGCCGCGCCGCGGTGTCGATCGGCTCGCTCTTCTCCCAGCGCGGATGGGACGGGCTGTTCAAGTTGTCCATGGACGTGCCCATCTCGCTGGGCATCGCGGTTGGCTGGGGACATAGCGCCTGGGCGACGGTGACGGGGACCGGCGAGGTCTGGTTCGACTCCATCGCCGTGCTCATCGCCGCGCTTCTGACCGCCCGCTGGCTGCAGGTACGCGGCCGACGTGCAGCCGGAGACGCCGCCGATCGGCTGCTCTCGCTGATCCCTACGACCGCCCGGCGTGTGACCGGACAAGCTGAAGCTCAGCAGGTCGCCGTCGAGGAGCTCGTGCCGGGCGATATCGTCGAGGTGCGCCCCGGCGAGGTCGTGCCGGTCGACGGTGCTCTTCTGACCGAACAAACGAGCGCTCATCGCGCGGTGCTCACCGGTGAGAGCCGCCCGGAGCGGGTCCGCCGCGGTGAGACGATGCACGCCGGCGAGACCAATATGGGATCGCTGGTGCGGCTTCGGGTCGACGCGGTCGGCGACGATACCCGGGTCGGCAAGCTGCTGGCCTGGGTCGAGGAGCGCTCGAAAAAGCGCGCGCCCATCGTCCAACGGGCCGACCGTATGGGTGGGGCGTTCGTGGTGCTGACGCTTTTGGCGGCCGCGATCACCGCCGTGGTCTGGTGGCAGCTCGACCCCTCCAGAGCCGTGGCCCATGTGGTGGCGCTGCTGGTGGTTGCTTGTCCCTGCGCGCTGGGCATGGCCACGCCGCTGGCGTTGGCGGTCGGCGTGGGTCAGGCGGCCACCGAGGGCATCTATATCAAGCACGACGACGTGCTCGAGGCGCTGGCCGATGTGGGATGGATCGTGCTCGACAAGACTGGCACGCTCACCGAGGCCCAGATGAAGGTCACCGAGGCGACCGGGCCCTCGGAGGCCATCGCGCTCGCTGCCGCGCTCGAGGCGCATAGCAATCACCCCATTGCCGCAGCGCTGGTCGATTACGCAGAGCAGCGCGAAGAGGGTGCGCAAAATATGCGCGAGGCGTCCCCGGATGCGCAAAAAATGCGTGGCACCGTCGAGCGAGTTGAGGAATACCCGGGCGCGGGCCTCAGTGGCAGGGTTGGAGATGAAGACATTTGCGTTGGACGGCCCGACTGGGTGGCCCAGAGGGCGGCCGGGGCAGAAAAGTTTTCGCTCGACGAGCGCGTCGAGCGAATGACCGCGCGCGGGTCGACCCCGGTGGCGATTGCCGTCGATGGACGAGTGCAGGCGATATTAGGCCTCGGAGATCCAATAAGAAGCGAGGCGGCGAAATTTTTGCGCGAGCTCAAACGTCGTCAGATCGAGCCGGTTGTGTTGTCCGGAGATCACTCCAGGGTCGTCGAGCACGTGGCCGAACAGCTTGGAATCGCAGCAGAAAATGCCCATGGCGGAGTCTCCCCAGAAGGCAAGGCCGCCTTCATCGAGCAGCTCCAGGACCGAAGTGGCCGCAAGGTGGCGATGGTCGGTGACGGCGTCAATGACGCGGCGGCGTTGCAGCTCGCCGATATTGGCATCGCCGTCGACGGCGGCGCCGAGGCGAGCCTGGTCGCCGCCGACGTATTTATGACTCGACCCGGCCTAGAGCCGGTTTACGCGCTGGTTCAGGGCTCTCACAAGGTCATGAGCGTCGTCCACAGAAACCTGTGGATGTCGGCTGGATATAACGCGTTGGCGGTTTTCGCCGCTGGATTCGGTTTGATTGGCCCGCTAATTGCAGCCGTTGCGATGCCAACGAGCTCGATCGCAGTGGTGGTCTCATCATTGCTGCAAAATTCGTTCGGCAAACGGCGAGCCGACCAGCAAAAGAGTTGTCCAACATGGAACGGTGAGCCCAATGAATATCCTATATCTGCTGATTCCCCTGGCCCTGTTGATCGTCGCGGGGGCGATAGTGGCCTTCTGGTGGGCGACGCGAAGCGGCCAATTTGACGATTTGGAGACGCCGGCTGTTCGCATCCTGCTCGACGAGGATGAGTGATCAGCGAGAGGCTCGCCGATGGCGACCAGACTCGAACGACGAAACCCCAGCCCGGACGCACGCAGCCAGGAGTTCAGAGACAAGAACACATGCATTTCTTCGAGGAAATCAAAGATTATATCGGCTTTAGCGACGAGGATGCCGAGCGCCTCGAGAAGCTACGGCCTGTGGTTGAGCCGCATTTTTCGCAGATCGTCGACCATTTCTATACCTCGCTCAACCAGAACCAGCGTGCCCGGGACGTGTTCAGCGGCCCAGAACAAATCGAGCGGCTGCGTCACAGCCTCTACGGGTGGATGGAAGGGGTGTTCAGCGGGATCTACGATGACGCTTATTTCCGGCATCGCCAACATGTCGGTCAGGTCCACGTGGACGTGGGATTACCGCCTCAATTTATGTTCGGGGCGATGAATATCATCCGCATCGGCTTGCTGCGGGTGATTCACGACAGCGACGAGCCTCTCGTCGACGAGATCTGCCTCACGCGCGAGGCGTGCATCGAGAGCATCGACCGCATCTTGGATCTCGAGTTGACGATCATGACCCAGGCCTACTGGGACAAATTGATGGAGATGAAGCTCGAGATTCCCTCGGCGCTGGCGACGGGGCTGGCCCACGAGATTCGCAATCCGCTGAACACGATGGGTCTGCAGTTGACCCTGCTCGACCGGCGTATTCGGGACGTGACCACGGTCGACGAAGCGGCAGAAGACCGCATCTCGCCGATCGTCGAGGCGCTGCGCGGGGAATTGGACCGCATACGGACGCTGACCACCGAGATTATGGACTTCTCCAAGCCGGTCGAGGTGACCCCGACCTGGCATGACGCCACCGAGGTGCTCGACGAACTCGTCCGGCTCCACGGGCCGTCGTTGGAGACCTCCGACATCACGTTGCAGACCAGTCTCGAGGGCGATGCGCGCATCTATTGCGATATGGATCGCATGCGCCAGGTGCTCGTCAACCTGTTGACCAACGCCGTCGAGGCGATCGACGAAGGCGGGACCATCTCCGTCGAGATCGAAAACGCTGATTACGGCACCATCTTGAGCGTCGCCGATACCGGCGAGGGGATGGCGCCGGCGCTCAAATACCGTATTTTCGACCTGTTTTTTACGACCAAGGCGGCCGGCACCGGGATCGGATTGCCGATCGTCAAAAAGATCATCGAAGCCCACGGCGGCTCGATCGACCTGACATCTCAGCCCGGTAAGGGGACCAAATTTACAGTCTTCTTACCCCGACCGGAGATCAAGCAATGACAACTCAAACCGCACAAAACGAGACGATGAACGAGACAAGCGAGAATCGAGGACGCATCCTGGTCGTCGATGACGAGCAGCATGCCCGCGAAGCGTTGAGTGTGCTGCTCGAGGAGGACGGCTACGAGGTGCGCGACGCTGCAGACGGGTTCAAGGCGCTGGGTGTGTTGCGTGAGTGGGGCGACTGCGAGTTGCTGGTCACCGACCTGCGAATGCCCGTCATGGACGGGTTGTCGCTGATCAAAAAAGCCAAGGAGGAGTTTCCGGGGCTGACCTGTTTGGTGATGACCGCCTTTGGCAGCGTCGAGAACGCCGTCGAGGCGATGAAGACCGGCGCCGACGATTATCTGACCAAGCCGCTGAACTTCGACGCCGTCGAGATCATCATCGACCGGGCGATGGAGCGAACGCGCATGCGCCGGGAGCTCGAGCAGTTACGAAATGGCGAGTCCAAGGAGCGATCGACCACGCAGATGGTCGGCACCAGCCCGCCCATGCAGAAGCTCAAGTCGATGATCGACCAGGTGGCGACCTCGCGCGCCACGGTGCTGATCACCGGCGAGTCGGGCACCGGTAAGGAGCTGGTCGCCAGGCTCGTCCACGAGCGCAGTGACCGCGCCGACAAGCCCTTCGTCAGGTTGCATTGCTCGGCGCTGGCCGAGACGCTGCTCGAGAGCGAGCTCTTCGGCCACGAGAAGGGCGCCTTTACCGGGGCGGCCAACCGCAGAAAGGGCCGCTTCGAGGAGGCCAAGGGAGGCACGCTATTCCTCGACGAGATCGGCGAGATTCCGCAGGCAACTCAGGTCAAGCTGCTGCGCTTCCTCCAAGAGCGCGAGTTCGAGCGCGTCGGCGGCAACGAGACGATCTCGGTCGACGTGCGCATTATCGCGGCGACCAACCGCGACCTGGCCGAGCAGGTGCGCGACGGCAAGTTCAGAGAAGATCTGTACTACCGGCTTAACGTCATCCACCTGAGTACGCCTCCGCTGAGGGTACGCCGCGGTGATATCGCCCCGCTGGCCAGCCACTTTGTCGCGAAGTACGCTCGGCAGAACGACAAGCATATCGAGGAGATCGACCCCGAGGTCCTCGACGCGCTGGCCGCTTACGATTGGCCCGGCAACGTGCGTGAGCTCGAAAATACCATCGAGCGCGCCGTCGTGCTGGCCAACCGCCCGCGAATCGAGGCCTCCCATCTGCCCGACGACTTCGGCTCGTCGAGCTTTGTCCCCAGCGATCAAATCCGCATCCCCGGCTCGACGCTCGATGACATCGAGCGCTACGCGATCCTCAAGACCTACGAGGCAGCCGGCGGCAGCACTACCGAGACGGCCGAGGTGTTGGATATCAGCGTGCGCAAGGTGCAGTATAAGCTCAAGGATTATCGGACGGATTGAAGGGCAGGGGTTCAGGGGTCCAGGGGTCCGGGGGTCCAGGGCGCGGAGGCGCTGAGGCGCGGAGGCGCTAAGGTGCTGAGACGCTGAGGCGCTGAGGCGAAATGAAACGACAAGACACTGGTGTGCATCTTTTGTATGATGCAGATCATTGCGTTTCATTTTGCTGAGCCTCTACGGCGGCGCGACCTCTTATGCGTTTGATGTTTGTACAGAATTCGCGGCCTTTGAGCGATATTGCCGTCCGCTTCGTCGACGCGCAGCAGTCCGAGCGGCGCACTGACGAAGAGGGACGCGTCGAGATCGACCTTCCGGCGGGCTCCCACGACGTCGAGGTGGACACCGGCGACGGCTGGACTCGTCACCGATTCGAGGCCGATCCCGGGGCGACGCTGGTCGTGGTCGACGTCAGCGCGCAGACGACCAGCGCGGCGTTGGAGCAGACGCAAGCGTTCTTCGAGACCGAGAGCCCCGAGATTGCCGAGCGTTACGAGGTCGCCGACGTGCTCGGCCGCGGCGGCATGGGCGTGGTGGTCAAGGCCACTGATACGCTGTTGAAGCGGTCGGTGGCCATCAAGATGCTCAGCGACGAGCTGCACGAGAATCCCGAGGCCGAGCGCATCTTTTTGACCGAAGCCCGCGCCCTGGCCACCCTCTCCCATCCCAATTTGGTCGCCGTCCACGATGTCGTCGCGGGCGGAGGCCGTACGATGATGATCACCGAGTTCGTGCGCGGGCGCAGCCTGCAGGCGGTGCTCGATGCCGACGGGCCGCTCGAACAGTCCTCCTTGCTCAAGGTCGGCGTCCAATTATGCCGGGCGATCGGCTACCTGCACGCCGAAGGGGTCATCCACCGGGACCTCAAGCCCGCCAACGTCATGATCCAGCCCGACGGCACTCTCAAAGTGATCGACTTCGGACTGGCCCGCTCCCTCGAGCATATCACCAATAAAGGAACCCGCGTGCGGGGCACGCCGGCGTATATGGCGCCCGAGCAGATTCAGGGCCAGGACCTGGGCCCGGCGACCGATATCTATCAGATCGGGGTGACGCTCTACGAGTTGATCAGCGGCCGACTGCCCTTCGAGAAGGGCAATATGGCGTTCGCACACGTTAATGTCGAACCCCCGGCGCTCGACGAGCAGGCCGAGGGCGTGGCGGCCGGGGTGGCGAAGCTGGTCCATGCCTGTCTCGCCAAGGATCCGGCGGCGCGCCCGGCGAGCGCTGGTGAGTTAGCCGATCATCTCGAGGCGCTGCACGCCCAGATAACCTCGGGGCGGGTCAGCGGGCCCATCGGCGCTCAGGATGCGGGGGAGCCGACGGCCTCGGAGGCGCTGGCCGGAGACACTGGTTCTGGGCGCAGAGTTCTGGTGGTGGCGGGTGTAGTCGGACTGCTCGCAGCGATTCTGGGGGCCGGTTGGCTGGCTCTGCGCTTGATTGACGAGCGTGTCGATGAAGATCCGGCGCAAGCGACGGCGGTCGCGTCACCGGCAACCGACGAAGCGTCTGAGCCGGCCGACGAGCCGACTGCTGAGCCGCCCGTCGAGGGCGGCGATGAGGACCAGCGGCCCGAGCCGGCCGGCATCTCACCCGGGGTTGCGACCACCAAGATTGAGGCAGCCCTCGTCGCCGCCGAGCAGGCGGGGGCGGCCGCTGCTGAATCCCGGGAGCCGGAGCCCGTCGAGCGGGAGCCGGAGCCGGAGCCGGAGGCCGTCGACCGGGAGCCGGAGCCGGAACCGGAGCCGGAGGCCGTCGACCGGGAGCCGGAACCGGAGCCGGAACCGGAGCCGGAGCCGGAGCCGGAGCCGGAGGCCGTCGACCGGGAGCCGGAGGCCGTCGACCGGGAGCCGGAGCCGGAGCCGGAGGCCGTCGACCGGGAGCCGGAGCCGGAACCGGAGCCGGAGCCCGTCGAGCGGGAGCCGGAGCCGAAGCCGGAGCCGGAGGATGACGAGGAGGATGAAGAAGATGAAGACGATGATGCGCCGCGCGCCCCGGTCAGTTTTTGATTGGGTAAGTCGTATTTGATGACTGTCTGCAGGAGCGACAAGATGTATCGTTCGGCCCGTGCCCATGCTGCCCTTTGCTCTCTTCTGGTTGCGCTCGCTGCCTCGCTGATTGTCTTGGCGTTGGCGCCGGCGCCCGCGGAAGCGTCTCCTTGGACCGTCGAGCCGGACCAATTCGTCTTGACGCTCTCCTCTAATTATCAGAGCGCCGACGAGGAATTTCTGCCCGATGGCGAGCTGCAACGCTTCCCGTTGGATGGGCGGTTTTCGGCGTATACGCTGCGGCTGGGGGGCCGTTACGGGTTTACCGACCGCTTCGAAGGCGCCTTCGAGGCAAATTTCAAGCAGGTCAATTACGAGGCCAACCCCGTCTTGCTCGCGCCTCCCGACGACGGCGGCGATTCGGCGGCGCTCAATAATGCGATCCTCGACTTCAGCAGGTCGAGCGCCGGCGCCGGCGATGTCTATTTTCACGGGCGCTATAATTTCATGCGCGGCTCGGTGATGATGACCACGGATACGTCCTTGAAATTTCCCACCGGCTACGACCAGCCGAGCGGGACCTTCGCGGATCCCACTGCGCCGACCCCGACAACCGTCGAAGACGACGTGACCCTGGGCGACGGGCAGACTGACCTGACGCAGAGCGTGCTCGTGGGCACTTATCTGCCCTCGTTGCGCACATTTATGCGTTTGGACGCGGGTTATCGACACCGATTCGGCCCCCCCGGTGACCAGGCCGTCGGCTCGTTGAGCGTGGGCAAATATCTCGGCGACAAGGTGGTCGCCTTTGTCGGAGCCAACGGCGTCTATACGGTCTTCGAGGGGGAGCCGGTTGGCCAGTCGTTCATCACCCGAACGCCGGAGAAGAGCGCCTCGGAGTTGACCCTCGAGGATATCGAGACCATCGAGATCGGCCTCGACAAGGATTATTTAAACGTCGAGGCGGGCGTGATCTTGCAGTTGCCGGAGGTCGAGATGCGCGCCTCCTATGGACAGCTCGTGTGGGGCAATAACGTCTCTCGTGTCCAGTCCCTGTCGCTGGCGATCGTCTACGCCCTCGACGGCCTCACCGAATGACGACCTCACCGAATGACGACCTCATAGAATAGAGCGTCGCAGCGATTTGGTCGGCCCCGATGGGTCTGCTAGACTTCGAAGCGTAAGCAACGGTTTTTCTCGACGAGATACGATGAGAATCGGAGCACCATTCCGTGCGGCAGTATGCCTTGTTTTTTGTGCCTTTTGCTTTGTCGGCTGCGGGCCGGACAGCGAGAATAACGCCAATAACGAGCCACAGGCGAGCTGGGAGACGGCCTTCGATGCCAGCGAAGAGGGCTGGCTGATGAGCGTGGCGGGGGCTGCCTCGGACGATGTTTATATGGTCGGCGGCACGCCACAGCGCGGGCATATTGTCCACTTCGACGGTGCACGGTGGCAGCCCCAGCAGGTCCCCGAGAGTGTCGAGCTGCTCAATTGGGTGCACGTCTTCGACGACGGTACGCCCATTGTCGCCGGCAACGGGGGCGTCATCTTGCGCCCCGACGATTCCGCCGGCGACGGTTGGCGCGCCGAGCAGACGCCGACCGACCAGGACCTTTGGGGCGTGTGGGGCGCCAGCCAAGACGATATCTGGGCGGTCGGCGGAGACGGGCGCACCGAAGGCGCTGCGACGGTCGTGCGTTTTCAGGACGGCGAGTGGCACGAGGTCGATCTTCCCGAGCTCGAGCGGCCGAATGTACGGGCTTTTTTCAAAATATGGGGCACCGACGCGGATAATTTTTATATCGTCGGCCAGCGAGGCGTCGTGCTTCACTTCGACGGCGAGGAGCTCGAGGAGCTCCACGTCGGCACGAGCGACGATTTGATCTCGTTGTGGGGCACCGGCCCGGACAATATCGTGATGGTCGGCGGGCGCTCCAACGGTGTGGTCGTCCACTTCGACGGAGAGGATTGGACCGCCCATCCCCAGGCGCCCATCGTCGGACTCAACGGCGTGTGGATGGACGAGCCCGGCCGGGCTTTCGTCGCCGGAAACTCCGGCGTGGTCGGCACGCTCGACCTGGACAACTTCGAGGTGACCGTCGAGCAGGCCGACACGCCGCTGACCGTCCACGCGGTCTTCGGCGTCGACGGGCGCGTCTTCGCCGCCGGCGGGAGTCTGGCCTCGCCGCAGCCTCCGCATCGAGGCGTGGCGCTCGAGCGCGGGAGCCAGTGATGCGCAACGCCTTTCCCATCGCGCTGGTCGTCGTGGCTCTCACCTTGTCGGCGTGCGACGGCTGCGGGCCCGAGGAGGAGCCCCCCGAGGTCGCAGACGATATCTTTTCGGCGATGGGAGAGCCGATGCCGGCGGCGACCGAGGCCCAGCGGGCTAGCTTCGAGCGCGGCCGCGAGGTGGCGTTGCGACGCTTTGACGTTGCCAGTGGTCTGGGGCCGGAGTTTAACGTCTCCTTTTGTGCCGGCTGTCACGAGCAGCCCACCGTCGGCGGGTCGGCGCCGCGCTACCGTAACTTCCAGTTGACCGGCAGGCGGCTGAGTGACGGATCGACCATCATGCTCGGAAAGGACGGCGTGCAGACTCAATTCAGCACCGAGACCCCACACCGTGTGCCCACCGACGAGCGGGCGACATTTGCGGTGACTCGAAACGCCGTGCCATTCTTCGGCGTCGGGCCGCTGGCCGAGATCGACGAGTCGTCCATTGAGGCCAACGCCGATCCCCACGACGCCGACGGCGACGGCATCAGCGGCCGGCCCAATTGGGACCGCGGCTTTATCGGCCGGTTCGGCCGCAAGGCGCAGACGGTCTCTATCGAGGGGTTTTTGCGCGGGCCGCTCTTCAACCATCTGGGGGTGACCTCCAATCCGCTGCCGGAGGCGAGGAAGGCCGAGCTCCCCGTGCCGAGTGACGGGGGCGGCCAGATTTCGCCGTCGCAGCCGCGATCGGCCTCGGCGCCGTTCGGCGCGGAGTTTTGTCCGCATTGCCAGGCGGCCGCCCCCGACGAACCGCTCGTCGACGCCGACGACGCCCCTGACCCCGAGCTGAGCGAGGACGATCTCTTCGACCTGGTCAGCTTCGCGATGCTGCTGGGCGCGCCCGAGCCCGAAGAACTCTCCGAGGAGGGTCGCATCGGCGAGGAAGTCTTCTCTGATATCGGTTGTGCGGCGTGCCATGTGCCCGGCCTCGAGGGCCCTCGAGGGCTGGTCATGGCCTATACCGACCTCTTGCTCCACGATATGGGCTCCGATTTGGCCGACGGCATCGAGCAGGGCGTGGCGACCGGCTCCGAATTTCGCACCCAACCCCTTTGGGGCGTGGCGGCCACCGCGCCGTATCTGCACGACGGCCGCGCCGACACCATCGACGAGGCGATCGTGTGGCACGGCGGCGAGGCGCGCCCGTCGCGGGACCGCTACGTCGACCTCTCCGACGATAAGCGCCGGGCGCTCATTGAATTTTTGGAGTCGCTCGGCGGGCGCGACCAACGCTCCGAGGGGCTGCTGGCGCCCGACGAGCCGGTGCCGCCGGTGGGCGAATACGGAGGCCCCGCCGAGGAACTCTCCGGTGAGGCGGCCGAGCGCTACGCGCGGGGCAGGGCGGCCTTCGATCGAGACGCCACCCTCGCCGCCGGCCTCGGCCCCGGCTTCAACGGCGATAGCTGCCGGGCGTGTCACTTCGAGCCGACCCTCGGTGGGGCCGGGCCGGTCGGTGTCAACGTGACCCGACAGGGCGTCATCGACGAGGAAACTGGTGAGTTCTTCCAGCCGGAAGGCGGCACGATGGTGCACAGGCTCTCCGTCGACCCGAACGAGCGTCCGGCGCAGCACGCTGACGCCAATATCATCGAGCTTCGCCAGACCCCGCCCTTATTTGGGCTGGGCCTGGTCGACCAGATCGCCGAGTCCTCCATCGAGCAGAACGCCGACCCCGACGACGCCGATGGCGACGGCATCTCCGGGACGGTCGCGCGCCTCGAGGACGGGCGCGTCGGCCGCTTCGGCTGGAAGGCGAGCTTTCCGACTCTGGAGGACTTCGTGCGCGACGCGCTCTCCAACGAGACGGGCCTGACGGTGCCCGCCGGCGACGGTTTTGTGGCCGGCAATACCGAGGACGACGACGGCATCGCCGACCCCGAATTTGGCGGCGAGGACTACGCCTCGCTGGTCTTCTTCAGCAAGATGCTCGGGCCACCTCCGAGGACCGACGAGCTCGACACCGCCGAGCAGATGGGCGAGCGCACCTTTGAGGATATCGGCTGCGACGGCTGCCACGTGCCATCGCTGGCAACGCCCGACGGCACCGAGGTGCCGCTATATAGCGACTTGCTGCTGCACGACGTCGCTCCAGAGGACTACCGCGGCGTCGCGGAGGCCGCCGCGGGTACGCGCGAATTTCGCACCCCGCCCTTGTGGGGCATCGCCGACAGCGGCCCGTATATGCACGACGGCTTGAGCTCGACCTTGGACGACGCCATTCGCCGCCACCGGGCCGAAGCCAGCGGCGTCACCGAGCGTTACGAGGCGCTCGAGGGATTCGAAAGACGGGCGTTGATAGACTTTCTCGAGACACTTTGACCATGCCAATTCTCCGATACTTCGCCGTTCGCTGCGGCCTCGTTGTCCTGTGTTGTGCTCTCATGGCCGGTTGCTCTGGAGGTGCCGGCGGGGAGGGTGACGCCGGTACGGAAGACGGCGGCGAGCCGACGCTGGAGGTCACCCTCGGCAAGCGTGCAGGTGAGCAATTCGAGGCGTTCGACAGCGACCAACCGGCCTTCGAGATCATCTCTGGGATTCAGGGCGGCTTTCATATCGAGCCGGCGATTCAGCTCGAGCCGCCGGATGCGAGCACCTTTATTACGGTGGTCAATTATACGGTGACCGACGTTGACACCGGGGAAGTCCTAAGCGAACAGCCGTCGGG
>JBKGZI010000086.1:0-16100 GCA_046545675.1 Persicimonas sp. | reverse complement strand
TGATGCAGTCCGATGATGTAGCCAATTGAACGCACCGCCGGCTCGTCCCTCGCCCGAGAGAAACCGATGAATCGCGTCGCGCCCAAAGCCCCGAGTCCCCGCCTGCCAGGTGCCCATCTACTGCGCATGCTCACGATGCTCGCCGCGGCGGGCCTGCTTTCTTGCGGGCCGGAGACCACTGCGCCGATGCCCGATATCCCGCAGACGGTCGACTACGACACCGTCAAGATCGACTACGCCGGCGAGGACGGCGTCGAGCAGACCGACTCCTCGACGCTGACCCAGGCCATCGTCGGCGAGTCCTCGGAGCTGGCCGGACTGACCCGCCAGGCGGTCTTTGGCACCAACCGCACCATCTACCGCGTCTTCGAGCTCATCGATGCGATCACCGCCTTTCCGCCGCTGCGACGCGGCGAGGATTGGTGGGAGTGGGAGGGCACGCCCGACGGCAATTACCTCTTCTTCCGGATCGACGCCGTCGACGACGACACCTTAGAGTATACGATGCGCTGGGGTGATAGTGCACAGGACAACGCCACCATCTTTACCGGGTGGTTCCGGCCTTTCGAGGCGGAAGGCGACCCTCAGGAGGGCGTCGGCGTGCTGCGCATCGACTTCGACGCCATCCACGCCTACGACCCCAGCTCGGCACAGGGCAAGATCGTCATCGCGTTTCGGGCGCGAAACCAGGTGCGCCAGGTGCGCGTGGGCTATTACCAGCTCCGAGAGGAACCCGCCGAGCCGCTCGACGCCATCTACCGCTATGTCGAGCTGCCCTCCAAGCGCGGCCGTCTGGTTTTCTTCGGCCGCGGCGATTTCGCCGGCGATGGGCGCCCGCACGAATTTCTGAGCGTCCAGACGGTCTGGCTGGCCGACCGGCGCGGCCGGGTCGCCGCGCGCATCGAAGAGGGAAGCTTCGACCAGCCATTTACGGTCCGCCAGTGCTGGGACGCCTCGGAGACGGTCGATTGGGCCCACAGCCAGCCGACCCTGCCCGATTATGACGGCGGCTCCCAGGACGACTGCGCCCCGGGGCTTCGCTCGCTGGATATCGAGGCGCCGATCTACGAGCCGCCCGGCGACGAAGACCCGCAGGTCCCCGAGCCTCACCCGTCCGAATGAGGTTTGCCTTCGCAGAGCGAACGGCCGATTCTTTGACCCTGCTGCTGCTGCGTTCAGGTTTTGGCCACCGCTCGCTCACAGCGGCCGTGGAGTCTGCGCGTGCGAGAACACCCGCGACTTATGTTATAGTGGCGACCCACCATCCAACCAGAGGAGACGTCGATGAACATCAGCGACCTATTTTCGAAGAAGACCCAAGCCCAGCGCACCGATCAAATGCTCGACCGGCTCGGATTGCAGCGTAAATCCGACTCCAACGCGACCTTTTCCAAATTCGGCCTCTTCGGCCTGGGGTTGGCCGTGGGGGTGGGCGTGGGGATGCTCTTTGCGCCCAGCAGCGGACGAGAGATCCGCTCGAAGGCGATCAATAAGCTGCCCCAGGCCGGCGCCGGCCGACAGCAGATGTCCGGCCAGGAGCAGATTCGCCAGACGCGCTAGACACGCTGCCCACCGCCCCGCCCAGGACCTGCAGGCTGGCCGAAGGCCCTCGGCAGGGCTATATGCTTGGTTTTCTTGACTTTTTTCAACTTTCCGGGAAGGGACTTCGAGTTTGCGGCGTTTTACCCCCTGAAAGCTGGCTCGAGTGATTCGGTCGGCGGAGAGGATCGAGCAAGCACGATCCGATACGTCACCTGGTCAACGCCCTTTAGCAGAGAGGCTCTCGAGTTAGCCGGCGCTCGCCGACGGCAAGCGTTGTACAGGCGGCTGTGTCGTACTCGGACATCTGAGTGGTACAGCCTTAGGCAACACGCCAAACGACTCTAGAAGCAAGCAGAGAGGTATTATCATGGCAGTCGGTTCAGTTAAGTGGTTCAATAACGCTAAAGGCTACGGTTTCATCAACGTCGATGGAACCGAAGAAGACATCTTCGTTCACTACAGCCAGATCCTCGAAGAGGGATTTAAGACGCTGCAGGCCGAAGAGGTCGTCGAGTTCGAGCTCAACCAGGGCCCCAAAGGCCTGCACGCCTCGAACGTCGAACGACGTGAGCAAGACCAGTAACACCCACTCAGATCGATGAAAGGCCGGGGGTCGCTCCCCCGGCCTTTTTTTATGCCCTCGACGCGACACCGCCCCATGACCACGCTCTGAGACCAACGCCGCAGACTTCACAACCCACTGAATATCCTGTAGATTCTCATGGCATCTAAGCTTGTAGGCGCCCTTTGTGGTGCCATCTCGCCTCATCTGT
The DNA here is from genome assembly GCA_046545675.1 of Persicimonas sp. Classification (GTDB taxonomy): domain Bacteria; phylum Myxococcota_A; class Bradymonadia; order Bradymonadales; family Bradymonadaceae; genus CAYLTX01. Next base: position 13,785 of record JBKGZI010000086.1, on the reverse strand, counting down.
CATCTGGCGTGCCATGCGATTGAAGTTCTGTCTGTTGTGTTCGCTGTCGACCCTTCTCCTCAGCGCCGCGGCGCTGCTCGTGGCCGGTTGTGGCAACACCGAACACGACTCGACCCTCGACGTGGTCTACAATCCCTGTGAACCTCTGAACATCGAGGTCCAGGGCGAAGCCGACGCCGATCAGTTGGCCAGCGTCGATGAGGCGTTGGCCATGTGGAATCAACTCGCCCCGGTGGCCCTGAACCGCGAGGCGGCCGACGCCGCAACGACCATTCCGGTGCGCTTCGAGTCCGGCGCGCCGATGCTCCACGGCTATTACGAAGACGAGACCGGCGAGGTCATCATCAACCGCAGCCTCAGTGACGAGCGCGCCCGGGCAATCACTGTGGCCCACGAGCTGGGCCACGCCTTCGGACTTCGCCATGTCGCCGCCAAGAAGCGCTCGTCGTTGATGAACTCCGGAAACCTCGACACCGGCCTGACCGACGCCGACGCCGACGCGCTGCTTTTGCGTTGGAACGACTGCGCCGCTGCGATGTAAGTCCTTGACCTACCCACCGCTGAATTTAACTTTCTGAGTGAAACCGCCGCAGGGGGACAAAGCGGCGACGCAGAGAGTTTTCTGCTCTGCGACATCGTCCGAATAAGGGGGACACTCTCATTATCAAGCCGTACACCATGACGTGCTGTCGCGCTCGCTAGCCAACAGCTAGTCGTATCGAGGTCCTTGGCCGTCGCATACGACGCATGTCCCGGTGCGGGTCTGCTAGCGCAGTAGGTGCATTCGTATGCCTACTTCCTAGTTGTGCCCACACCCAAGATGCGTCTGAGAAGCCGCGCCGGCTCCGGGGATCGCCCCCCCGCAGTACGCGAATGCAGTTTCGAGTGTGGAAAACCTCGCAGGCGAGCGAGACACATCCAAACAAGGGAGTCACATCATGAAGAAGCTAAAGCTATTGGGAGTCGCCATCGCAGCCGGGTCGCTGCTCATCGCAGGTCCCGCTACTGCGCAGGAAGACACCGAGGATTACGAAGAGCGCGAAGTCCAGGAAATCGAAGAGCAAGACTACGAGCGCCAGCAGATTCGCCAGGAAGAAGACGAGATGGAGCCCGGTGAGGACGAGCCCATCGCCGAGCCCGAAGAGATCGACGAGCCGTACGACGAACCGACACCGCTTGTCCGCGATGAGCCTCGTACGCTGACCCCGTTTGGCATGGGCCTGGCGATCGGCGGTGGCGTCAACGGCTTTACCGACGGTGATTTCAACGACTTCGTCGACGTCGGCGGCGGCTGGAACGGCCGGGTTATCCTGGGCACCCGCACGCTGTTGGGCTTCGAGGCTGCCTATACCGGCACCGCCAACGGCCTGGACACCTTTGGTGTCGAAGACGACGCCATCCTTCTTTCCAACGGTGTCGAAGGCGTCTTCCGGCTGAGCTTGAGCGAGACGGAGGTCAAGCCCTACGTGCTCGCCGGTGCCGGCTGGAAGCACTACGAGATCACCAATACCGACGTCAACACCTCTAACCTGCAGAACTCCGACAACGTCATCGACTTCCCGCTGGGAGCCGGTCTCAGCTACAACTACAACCGCTTCATCGCCGACTTGCGAGGCACGTTCAGCCCGTCGGTCGACGATGAAATCATGCGCTCGGAGGTCGCCCAGGAAGAGAACTCCATGCACACCTGGAAGGCCGGCGCGAACGTCGGCTTCGAATTCTAAATAGCGCTCATACCCACAAAAAAGGCCCCCCGGCGCGAACGCCGGGGGGCCCTTTTTTTGGGAACCACCTACACGCCTCTCAACCAGCGCGCGGGCCATCCCGAAAGCGAGGAGTGCTTACTCTTCGCTGTCGAAGAAAGTCGGGACGTCCTCGACCGGGCTCTCGTCGCCCTTTTTGATCGCCTGGATTTCCTGACGTGCTTCGTGGAAAGCTTTCTTGGCCGTGAGGAACGCCTTACGGACGCGAGTGGCGGCCGCTTTGTTGGTGCCAGCGTATGCTTGCTGGATGTCACCGTTTTCTTCGGCTTCTTTGAGAGCTTTCATTGCGTCAATATACTCTTCTGCTGCCATGGTCATACCTCCATTCAAGGCTTGGGTTGCATGCTGCTCATTTCACGATTTATTCGATACCTTCAAGCGTGTCTTACACGATCTGGGGGATTTCTCAAGACTCAATCCAGTTCGGTTCGACCGCGCTGTAGGCGGGGCTTACCGATGCAAACCCCGGTTTACCCATCGGCGGGATAACAGACATTAGTGACACAGGACAAGCCTGCGCAACAATCGTTATCGGTACTGCACGTCTCGATCACCCTCCGGCAGCGTTCCGGAGGTGGCGGCGAGCAGACTAAACTCCCACCCTCATCGGGTATACACTCGCCACTACAACACTCTGCCCCCACACTGCAAGTCTCAGAGTCCTGTCGGCAGGCCTGAGGAGCCCAGAAGGCGGCGATATTCATCGATTCGGTGTTCTGACCGGGCAGCCAATACCCCACCTCAGAGGGGTCCTCGTCGGGGTCGGCCGACTTTTTGACCGCCGAGACCCAGATCTGCTGGCGTGAAGAGCCCCGCGTGCCCACCTGGGCATTTCCGTAGTCTCGCCGACTCAGGTAGCTGAGCCAATAATAGTCGTCGGTCTCGAACGGAGAGAAGTTCGGCTGGAAGGTGTCGACGCTGTCTTCTCCGCCCGAGGCAGCGTCCAGGCGCACCACGTCGGAGCCGTCGCGGCCCATCAAATACAGCGCCGACTGCATATTCTCGCTGCGCGAGCCGGTGCCGTGGGCAAAGGCGATCCGCTCAGAGTCAGGCGTCCAGGTCGGGTAGCTGGCCGCTACGCCGGCGGGATGAGCCTGGGGGATATCCGTGCCGGCGCGGATCACCTCAGATGGGCCGAAGTCATCGGGGCCGTCGACCGGCAGCACGGCGATGTCGCCGGTGGTATTCGCCCCGCCCCACGCGTCGGCGTTGGTCACGTAGGCCACCAGGCTGCCGTCGGGCGACCAGGACGGGTGGGTCACGCCTCCACCGGAGGGCAGCTCGCCCGACTGCGGCTCGATGAAGTCGCCGCTGAACGGGTCCATCAGGGCGAAGCTGGCCTGCGCCCCCTCGTTTCTGCTGACCATGATGCGCGTGTCGTCGGGATTCCACGTCGAGAACCACCACGTGCGGTTCGGGTCGTCGAGGGCGAATTCGGTCGGCGCCGGATCTTGGGTCAGATCTTTGGTGAGATCGAAGACCGTGCCGATATTGTCGCCGCCGCCCAACCGGCCGACCATATATCGCCCGCTATTCGACACCGAGTGACATCCGACACAGTGGTTGCCGTCACTGCCCGCCGGCGGGGCGGGCATGAAATTATCACGGGTGGCGGTACCGTCGTTGATGCGCACAATCCGGCCGGCGCCGATATCCCAATAATAGACCGAACCGGCGATGGTGCCGTTGGCAAAACGCATCCGGACCGCCTCGGAGCCGATCACCTCGCCGGTGGCCGCCTCGAGCCGGGTCACCGAGATGCTCATCGCTTCGTCCGGGTCGCTCTGCGCCATGGTGCGCCAGGCGTCCTCGTCGACCAACCAGTGATTGCCGAAATCGGCACCGTTGTGGCTCAGATATGCGATGGCCTCGGCGTTGGGCTTGCTCAGACGGACCTGAAAGAGGTCGTCTTCGGCGCCGTTTGCCCACTGGATGTCGGCGGGATAGACATTCTGGGGCATCAGCGCCCCGTCGAGCGGGTAGACGATGTCGGCTGCGCGTGCGGCATCGTCGACCTGCCGGCCCTCGAATCGTTGGGCGACGTCGTCGGGCAAGCCGTCGGCGGTGTGGGTGCGCGTGACGTAGACGTTGACGGTGGCCGTCGCCGCGGGCAGAGCGGCATCACCGAGCGCGGCGGCGGTGATCTCGGTCTGGCCGCCGACGACGCCGTGAGCGATGAACTCCCCACTATCCGGGCGGATAAAGCCGAACTTCTCGGTGTCCAGGCTAAACTCGACCTCCCCTGGATACGCGCCGGTGGACCCGTCCGAGAAGGTGGCCACGAGGCTGAAGTCCTGGGAGGGCTTGTCGCCGTTCTCGCTGAGCAGATCGGCGGTGGACGGCTCGATCTGCAGCGAGGTCACCCGCGGCTGGTCGCTGACGTCCTCCTCACCGGCGGCGTCCGCGCATTGTGCGCCCTGACAATCCGAGCCGTCCTCGGCGCTGCCGCCGGACACGGTGGTCTGGCCGCTGTCACAGGCGACGGCGGCTAATAAAAAGACGGCGATAAATAGACAACGTAGTTCGTTCGAAAGTGGCACGGCACTCCTCTGCTCGTCGGCATCGTGTAGGCGATGTCGCTGATTGTAACAGAAGAGCCCCCCCCCGTAACCTCGTGCGTGCGCGCCGGAGCCTGCCGGCCCTCAACTGGCCATCTGGATGTGGCCGGTCTGCTGCTCGACCAAATAGGAGTAGTAGCCCTGGTTGCGCATCAACTCGCGATGGGTGCCGCACTCGGCGATGCATCCGTCTCGCAGCACCAGGATGCGATCGGCGCGCACCACCGTGGAGAGGCGGTGGGCGATGATAAACGCGGTGCGGTCCTCGAGCAGGTGGTCGAGGGCCTCTTGGACGATGGCCTCGGATTCGGCGTCGAGCGCCGAGGTCGCCTCGTCGAGGATCATGATCGGCGGATTCTTGATGATCGCGCGCGCGATGGAGACGCGCTGGCGCTCGCCGGCCGAGATTCGGCTGCCACATTCGCCGACCACCGTATCGTAGCCGTCGGGCAACCGCTCGATGAAGTCGTGGCAGTGGGCGGCCTTGGCCGCGGCGATGATCTGGTCGCGGGTGGCGTGGGGCCTGCCGTAGGCGATATTATTGGCGATGGTGTCCCGAAAGAGCATCGACTCCTGCAGGACCATGCCCATCTGGTGGCGCACGTTGCGTTGCTCCAGGTCGCGAAGGTCGTGGCCGTCGAGGCGCACGGTGCCCGAGATCGGGTCGTGGAAGCGCTGCAGAAGACCCATCATCGTCGACTTACCCGCTCCGCTGGGGCCGACCAACGCGACAGTCTCGCCGGCTCGGATGTGCAGATTGATGTCCTCGAGGACGACCTCACCGCCCTCCTCGTAGGCAAAGCTGACGTTTTCGAAGGTGACCTCGCCGGAGAGCGCGCCGGGATCGACCGCGTGGGGCCGATCTGGCACCGGATCCACGCCGTCGAGAATATTGAAGACCTCGTCGACCGCGGCGACCGCCTTGACCACCGTCTCGTGGACACCAGTCAGGCCCTGCACGGGCCCGAATAGGCCCTGCACATAGCCGATAAAGGCGACCAGCGTCCCGACGGTGGTCTGGCCCTCGAAGATCAGATAGCCGCCCACGCCCAGCGCGGACAGCCGCGCGCCAGTGATCACCAGGTTGGAGGCGGCGCTGACGCTGGTGTCGAAGCCGACCCCGCGCACGACCACGTCGTTGGCGTCGTCGACGTGATCCAGGAATCGCTCCTTTTCGCGGTCCTCCATGGCGAAGCTCTTGACCAAGGGCAGGCTTCGCAGCACCTCGTTGAAGCGCCCGTAGATGGTCGACCACTTGTCGAGCAGCTTGCGCTCGCGTCGCGTCTGGGTGGGAGCCGCCCACGCCGAGATGATCGCCGGCAGCGGCACGAAGGCCATCACCACCAAGAAGAGCCGCCAGTCGAGCTGGAACATCGCGACCGCGGCGAAGAGCAGATAGGCGAGGGCGGGCAAGATCTTGAAGGCGATCTCGCTGACGGCATTGACGAAGCCGTCGATACCCTTTTGCAGGCGCGTGAGCACTGCGCCGGTGCCCTCTTCGGAGTGGTAACTCGCCGGCAGGCGCTGCAGGCGGTCGACCGACTCCTCGAGCAAGCTGTACTGGATGCCGATGCGGGTGCGCCAGGTCATCCAATTGCTGATGCCGCCGGCCGCCTCGTTGATCAGCGCCATGCCGACCAACAGGCCCAGGCCCCACAGGACGTTGGCGAAGGTGCCGCCCTCGCCGAGCTGGTCGAAGATATGCTTCATCACCAGCGGCTGGATAGCGCCGATGACCGCTACTCCGAGGGTCAGCACCAGGATTGCTGCGATGGGCTTTCGATACGGCCGCGCAAAGGACAGCGCGCGGCGGAGTTTCGCCCAATGGTACTTCTTCGTCTCACTACTACTACTGCTCACTTTTGGCGCTCTCCGTCTCGGGTACTGCTCAAAGGCGCGGCAACGATCCCGACGCCCCGCAACTCTCAACTTTACAAGTGATTTCAACCACTTGCATCATCAACCGGCTACAATTGGCCGCGGTCACAGTGTCGAAAACACGATTTTTCGGCGTCTATTCCGTTGGTATTGAAAATTTTTACTATCACGGTGAAATCCGGCCAGGAGCAGCATCTAGTTGCCGATCCACGCCACCCTGGAGACTCATCGTTGCCCAGATTCGACACGATTCCTCCCTCCGAGGGGACGGGGGCCGGGAATAGACGCAGGAGTCCGCGTGCTCAAGCACCTCAGGCGCCCTCCCGGTGAGCCCATTTCGGCCCGTGCAATCGGCCGAAAAACGCCTATTCCATGGAAAAAGAGCCGCACGAGCCCAAAGTCGTATAAGTACAAGGCCGTATGAGTAAAAATGAGTTCAAACGTCACCTGCTCGACTTCTCCGGCTCCTCGGTCGCCAGCGCCGCCGCCACGGCGGCCGACGCGGTCCTCTACGCCTCCCTGCTCTTTACGTTGGTGCGCTGGGAGTCTGTGTCGCTGGGTCTGGCCGCCGGGATCGGCGCGCTCTTGGGCGGCATCGTCCACTATACGATGTGCCGGTTTTGGGTCTTTCGCCGCTTCGAAGCGCCGCTATTTCGCTCGGTGGCGATCTATTTCGCGATGAGCTGGGTGGCCGCCGCCGGCCACGGCTTTTTCACCGGCTGGCTAGCCAGTCTGGCCGGCGCCGGCCTCGCCTGGGCGGTCTCCAAGGGCGTGATCTGGGTGGCCTGGACCTACCCGATGAGTCGTTACGTGGTCTTCAACGACAGCATGGGCGACCAACCGACGTGCGAAGATGCGGTCAGAAACGCCTGCGATTGACGAGCAAAGCAGGCGCTGTGGCAGATGCATTTCTTGGGCCCATCTGCCAAGATGCCGTCGTCAATCGAGCCAGACACGGAAAGGAGCTATGGACCACGACGACCTCATCGAGCGCATTTTGGATATCGCCCGGCGCGAGTCAGCTGATAATTTGTTGGAGACCAGCGCCGCCACACTGCACGGAGAGCTCTATGAAACGGCCTCCGTGGAGTTTGGCGGCTGGGACGCCGCTCTGGCCGCTGCGCTCAGTGAGGCGGTCTCCCAAAGTCGCTCGCGGTCGCGTCGCTCGACGTCGCGCTCCAGCGGGAGCCGCAGCGCCGAGGAAGACGTCCACCGAGAGGTCACCGAGGCGGCCTCACATCCACTCTTTGCGCTGACCACGGCGGGCAGCTTCTACGAAGTCCCCGGCCCGGACGTGCCGGTGACCGACGAGCCCGTCATCCCACCGACCGAGCACGGCACCGGTCGCATCGAGCGGCTGGAGTATCTGGGCGAGCCCAGCGGCGTGCTCGTCTTCTCTGAGCGGGGTCACTACTTCGGCATCGACGCCCGCATGGTGCCCAAATGGGACGGCGAGATGCTCAACCGGCGCGTGCAGGACGTCGTCAACCTCGAGGAGGGAGAGCGCGTGGTCGACGCGCTGCCGCGCGAGGCCTTCTACGCCGGCCGGATCATCCACATCACCCGCCAGGCCAAGGGCAAGGCCTCCGATATCTCCGAGATCAGCTATACGCTCGACCGCCAGCCTCGGGAGGCCTTCTTGCTCAACGACGGCGACGCGCCCGTCGCCGTATTGGCCGGCCCGGAGCAGAATACCGTCTTTTGCGCTTCGGCCCAGGGTAAAGCGATCCATTTCGAGGCCGACGAGCTGCGCTCGATGGGCCTCAAAGCCGTGGGCGTCAACGTCATGAAGCTCGAAGATGACGACGACGCGGTCGTCGCGGCGTTTTTGGGAGCCTCGCCGCTGATGGGCGGCCGCGTCGAGCAGATCGCGCTGATCACCGAGCAGGGCATGGCCAAGCGCGTCGACTTCGACGAATTTCGCACTCAGGGCCGCGCCGGCGCGGGCCTGCAACTGCTCCGCCTCGACAAAGGCGATCGCGTCGCCGCCGCCGTCGCCTGTCAGGCGGGCGGCGATCTGGCGGTGACCACCAGCAACGGCCGGCTCCACCGCATGCCGGCGACCGACTTCGCCCTGATGGGCCGACCCGCCAAGGGCAACTGCGCCCTCGAGCTCCACGACGACGAGCGCGTCATCGGCCTGTCGGCGCTTCCCTGCGGCAGCGAGTAACCTGAGGCTTGCGGCTTGGGCCTTGAGGCTTGGAGCTTGGGGAAAGGCAACCCTCCCAAGACCGACCGTCGCCCTGATGGCTTCAGCGGCCGCGAAAAGCCGTTGTCTACCTCCGATCGATGCGCACATTCCACACTGACAGATTGGAGGGTGTGGCGCTCGCGGCCGTCGGAAGGCTGAGGGCTACGCGGCCCACCCAGACCGCAGACGGGGGATATTATGACCACCGAATCGGAGAGACCTGCTGAATCGACGCGAACCTACCGAGAAGATATCGAGGACGACCAAGAGCGCGTGGTGCCCCCGGAGAGGGTATCGTGGGGGGCGATCTTCGCCGGTACGGCCCTCGCGCTGGGCCTCGCCATGGTCCTGGGCATGCTCGGCGCGGCCATCGGCCTGGAGGCGTTCAATCCGGCCGAGGAGTCCGATCCGCTCAGTGGCTATGGCGTTGGCACCGGGCTGTGGTTGGGCTTACAGATCCTCGTCTCGCTATTCGTCGGCGGCTGGGTCGCCGGCCGACTGGCCGGGAAGCCGCGCGGCCTCGACGGCACCTTAAACGGCGCGGTGGTCTGGGCGCTGACCCTCATCTTGGGGCTGCTCGGCGTCGCCGGTCTCACCTCGGCCGTCGTCAGCGGGGCGGTGAGCGCGGTTGAAACCGGCGCGCAGGCGGCCGGCAGCGCCGTCGGCGGCGTCGTCAGCCAGGTCGACCCCCAGGTCGAGCGCAGCCAGGCCGTCGGCGTCATCCAGCGCCAGGGCGAGCGTCTGTTGAGCCAGACCCAGAAAGAGGAGCTGCAGCCCGAAGAGCTCGAGCAGGAGGCCCGAGCCCTCGAACAACTGGCTATCGAGACCGGCGAGGACGTGGCGAGGTCGCCGCAGCAGGCCGAACAGATCATCAGCCAGGCGATCAGCCGGACGTTTAGCCGCCTCGACGGGGTCGTCGAAGACGCCGACCGCGAAGCCCTCGTCAATATCCTGGTGGCGCGCACCGAGATGAACCGCCAGCAGGCCCAGCGCACCGTCGACCAGTGGGCGACGACCTACGAGGACGCCATCAGTGGCATCGAGGAGGCCGCCGGCGACATCGGCGGCACCGCGGAGACGGTCGCCGCCGATGTCAGCGATGCGGCGGCCACCGCGCTGTGGTGGACCCTGCTCGCCTCCCTGCTGGGTCTTGTGGCGGCCTGCGTGGGCGGCTGGCTGGGCAGCCCCAAGCTCGAGGCTTGGCAGCAGCGGCGTCGGCGTACATATTATGGCGGACGCCGAGAGCCCACGACTCCGGGCTGATGGCTTCGTCATCTGATTAGGGCCGCTTCGGGTCGGCATCGGTGAGCCAGAGAGGCAGATTTTATGGGTGCTACTGAATTGACGATCTCATTGCGCGGCGCCGATGCTGACCTCGAGCCCGCCCGGCTCGCGCGTCTGCAGCGCGAAGTCTGGGACTCGCTGCTCGACTTTTTCTCGCGTTACGTGGGCGAGTACCGCGACGTCTGGGCGTATCTGCACGATATGACCCGCCGCGGCTCCGCCGAGGGCTGGTTTCGGGCCGACCAGAGCGTATTGCGCTTCGAATTCCCCGATCACCAGGGCCAGCGGCTGCGTTCTGCGGCCGCAGCCAAGCATTGGAGCCGGCTGGGCGTCGCGGCTCGTCAGAAGACGCTCGCCTCCCTCGCCGAACACGCCGACGTCGGCCTCGAGGCCGACTCCCCCAATCTGGAGACGCTCGTCTTCGAGCCCGACGCGCTCTTCGTGCCCATCAAAGACACCTTGTGGAAAGTCGATTCGACCCAAGACGGCTCCTTCGAGCTGGTGGGCGATGCAGAAACCAGGCCATCGACGGCGCTCTCCGAGGAGGCACGCCGGCAGGTCGAACAGGTCGTCGACAGCGGGCTGTGCGCCTGCGGTATGTGCGCGCGGCTTCGCCCCGACGAGGAGTTCGAAGCGCGCTGGCGCCTCCGGCTGAGCGACGCCCCGGAGGTTCGGGCTCGCCAAGCCCTCCAATACCTGCTGCAGAGCGTCTCGCCGTCGCGCGAGGCGATCGTCGACCTGGCCGGCTTCGCCCCCAGGGCCAACATCTACCGCCACACCCGCCAGCTCTTCGAATTTGGCAAACGCCTCGACGCCGATAGGCTCGGGTTTGTGCGCGAGAGCATCGAGGAGGCCGACGACCCGCGCATCGAGGCGGCGCTGGTCGCGCTCATGGCAGGCCTGCCGCTCGACGCCGAGACCCGCACCGATGTGCTCATCGAGGCCTTCGACGCGGAGAGCCCGGTGGCCGAAACGGCCGTGGAGTTTCTGGGCTACGGCCCCGTCGCGCCCGACCGGCTCGACGACCTCGTCGAGCAACTCGAGCAGCGCGCCGGCGACTCCCAGGACCTCGACCACGCCATCGCGCTGACCCTCTACAACCTATTTCGCAGCGTCGATTACCCGCCGCGCAGCGTCAAAGAGACCCTCGAGCGTGTCGCCGGTCGCGCCGGCGAGGCCGCCGACGTCGCCACCCGCGCGCTGTCATGGTTTGAGCGCCGTTGACGAGGCCTCCTGCGCTCGCGCCCCCGACGAGCGCTCCTCGCTGCGGGCTGCCGGCTCTGAGCGGCGTTCATCCCGCCGACGCAGAAAGAACTTTTCGATCTCGACCAGCACGATGATCAGCGTGCCGACCGCGGCGACCAGCGCCCAGTGCTCGAGCGCCAGAGGCGTGGTGTCGAAGAGCGATTGCATAAACGGCAGGTGCAACACGCCCAACTGAGCCACGATGGCGACGGCGACGCTGACCATCAGAAAGGGATTGTCTTTGAGCGGGATCTTGAAGAGCGATCGCCGCATCGAGCGGCTGTTGAAGACGTGGAAGAATTGAAACAAGACCATCTGAGTCATCGCAACGCTTCGAGACAGCTGCATCGAGGCGCCCTGCTGCTGCATCCACCAGAACACGCCCAAGGTGCCCGCCGCGGTCAGCACGCTCACCGTGGCCAGCCGCCAGAGCACCTCGCCGTTGATGACCCCCTCGTCGGGGTCGCGCGGCGGCTCATCGAGCAGGCCCGGCTCGCCCTTCTCGAAGGCCAGCGCCACGTCCTGCAGGCCGTTGGTGACCAGGTTGATCCACAGGACCTGCACGGCGATAAACGGCAAGGGCGAGCCCATAAATAGCGAGGCCATGATCGCCAAGACCTCGCCGAGTCCGGTCGACAGCAGAAAATAAGTCACCTTTCGGATATTGACGAAGACCAGCCGCCCTTGCTCGACGGCGCCTATGATGCTCGCAAAATTGTCGTCGGTGAGCACCATGTCGGAGGCCTCACGAGCGACGTCGGTGCCCGCCTTGCCCATGGCGATCCCCAGGTGTGCTGCTTGCAGCGCTGGCGCGTCGTTGACCCCGTCGCCGGTGACGGCGACGATATTTCCCTGCTCCTTGAGGCGCTCGACGAGCCTGAGCTTATGCTCGGGTGAGACGCGCGCGTAGACGTCGACCTCGCGGGCGACCTCGTCGAGTTCTTGGTCGGACATCTCCTCGAGGTCGCGCCCCTGGCGAACCCCGTTGTCTTCGCCGCCCAAGCCGAGCTGGCCGCCAATTGCCTGAGCGGTGTCAGCGTGATCGCCGGTCAACATGAGCACGCGAATGCCGGCGCTTTGGGCGGCCTCGACCGCCTCTTTGGCCTCCGGCCGCAGCGGATCTTCCATCGCCTGAAACCCCAAAAAGACCAGATCTGAGCCGGGATCGTCGCTCTCGAATTGGTCGCTCTCCGCCTCGCCACAGGCCATCCCGAGCACGCGAAAGCCCTCTTGGGCGAGCGCGTGAGCCTCCTCGCTGGCCTCGTCGGCGTCCAAGCTCGTCGGCTCACCATCGGCCCCCAGAATGCGATTGCAGCGATCTATCACGGCCTCAGGCGCACCCTTGAGGTAGACGCGACGCCCCTGGTCGGTCTCATTGAGCGTGGCCATGAATTGGCGCTCGGACTCGAACGGGATGATGTCGAGCTGGCGATGCTCTCGGCGCGCCTCGTCCAGGTCGACGCCGGCCTTGGCCGCCGAGACAAGCACGGCCAGCTCGGTCGGGTCTCCCGTCGGCTCTTCGTCTTCCTCCGGTATATCGTCGGTTTCATTGGCGAGCAATGCCGCCAGGAGTGTTTGCCCGAGGGCCTGGTCGTCCTCGAGCGGGGTCTCTGCGCTATGCTCACCTGTCGGCTCGATTTCGCCATCGAGGCGGTATCCCCTGCCGCTGACCTCGTAATAGTGGCCGCGCGTCCAGATCGCGCGCACGGTCATCTGATTGGTGGTCAAGGTGCCGGTCTTGTCCGAGCCGACGACGGTGGTCGAGCCGAGCGTCTCGACGGCGGGCAGCGACCGAATGATGGCGTTGCGCTCGGCCATGCACCGCACGCCGATGGCCAATGTGACGGTGAGCACCACCGGCAGCGCCTCGGGGATCGCCCCGACAGCCATCGCCACCGATGTCTCCACGATATGCTCGACGGTCATATCCTGAAATATACCGACCACCCCGACCAATACGGCCAGGCCGAGGACGGCGACGGCAATGTCCTTGCCCAGCCGGTCCATCTTGCGCTGGATGGGCGTCTCGACCTCCCCGACCTGGCTGGTTTGCTCGGCGATCTGGCCCAACTCGCTGGCGTCGCCGGTGCGCACCACCACGCCACGGCCGCGCCCGCGGGTCACACTGGTGCCCGAGAACGCCATGCTGAATTGGTCGCCGACGACGGCTTTTTCGTCCTCGACGGGCTCGACCTGCTTGCCGACCGTCTCGGACTCGCCGGTCAACGCCGACTCGTCGGTCTGCAGGTCGTCGACGTGCATCAGCCGTAGGTCGGCCGGCACGCTGCTGCCCGACTGCAACACGACCACATCACCGGGGACGACCTTCTCGGTCTCGATCTCTCGCTTTCGGCCGTCTCGGATGACCGTCGCCTTGGGGGCGGCCATCTCGGAGAGCGATTGGATCGCCTGATGGGCCCGGTACTCCTGAAAGAAGCCAATGATCGCGTTGAGCAGCACCACCGCCAAGATGACCGCGGCGTCCACATAGTCCTCGAAGAATAGCGTGACGCCGCCGGCGATGATCAAGATGTAGATGAGCGGGTCCAAAAATTGGTGGAGCAGAATGCGCCACCAGGGCATCGCTTCGTGCGACTCGATCTGGTTGGGTCCGAATCGCCCGAGGCGCGCCTCAGCCTCGTCCGAAGACAGTCCAGCATCCGGATCGCTGTCGAGCTGCTCGACGACATCCTCGGCCGATCGCACATGCCAGGGCGTCTCGAGCAGTTGTCGTTCGTCGGTCATGGTCGGCGGCGTCGGCAGAAGGATGGAGTATGTTCATATCCTCTGCACGGTTTGCCGCCTGTGAAGCCTTCGATAGGGGTAGGGACACCCGATTCAACGGGCGCCCCTCCCTCCGAACCGT